>NZ_VDAS01000025.1:0-65804 GCF_019584165.1 Enterobacter sp. EC_64 | reverse complement strand
CGCTTACTGCTGAATTCACTGTCGGCGAAGGTAAGTTGATGACTCATGATGAACCCTGTTCCATGGCTCCAGATGACAAACATGATCTCATATCAGGGACTTGTTCGCACCTTCCTTAGCTAAGCGCTAAATTAGCTCCCCAACAAAACACAGAAAACTCCGTGTCTTTATCATCCTTAAAGTCACTGTTTCTACTCGTCTTATTTCTGTTTCGTTTAAATATTCAGGAGTTAACCATGTCTCGTAAAGACGTTCTGTACACGCCCTATAATGGCGCCGTACTGCTGGAAAATCCGTTATTAAATAAAGGCCTCGCCTTTATTAAGGAAGAGCGGGATAATTTTAATCTGCATGGATTATTGCCGCATAACGTTGAAACCATTGAAGAGCAAACGGAGCGTGCCTGGGTGCAGTTCTGCCATTTTAAAAGCGACATTTCCCGCCATGTTTATTTGCGCAATATTCAGGACACCAATGAAACCCTCTTTTACAACCTCTTGCGTTCGCATCTGAAAGAGACGTTACCGATTATCTATACCCCGACGGTGGGTGAAGCCTGCGAGCATTTCTCCACGATTTATCGCCGCGCGCGCGGCTTGTTTATTTCATGGCCTAACCGCCACCGCATTGATGAGATGCTGCAAAGTTTCTCGCGCAACGACGTTCGGGTGATTGTGGTAACGGACGGAGAACGCATTTTAGGCCTCGGCGACCAGGGTATCGGCGGTATGGGCATACCGATTGGTAAGCTGTCGCTGTATACCGCCTGCGGAGGGATCCATCCGGCCTCCACCCTGCCGATTATGCTGGATGTCGGCACCAATAATCAGCAACACCTCGACGACCCGATGTACATGGGCTGGCGTCACCCGCGCATCAGCGACGACCAATACGCTGAATTTATGGATATGTTTATCAGCACGGTTAAGGCGCGCTGGCCCAACGTTCTCCTGCAGTTTGAAGACTTTGCGCAGAAAAACGCCACCCGACTTCTGCAGCGCTACCGCGACCAGCTGTGCTGCTTCAATGATGATATCCAGGGCACGGCAGCCGTCACCGCAGGGACGCTGATCGCGGCGGCGCACGCGGCGGGGACGCGCATTCGCGACCAGCGCGTGGTGTTCCTGGGCAGCGGCTCTGCCGGATGCGGGATTGCTGAAAAAATTGTGGCGCTGATGGTCGATGACGGCCTGAGCGAGTCGGAAGCCCGCAGCCGGATCTTTATGGTCGATCGCTTCGGCCTGCTGACCGACGACATGACCAACCTGCTCGATTTCCAGAAAAACCTGCTCACCGCGCGCGACGCCGTTAGTCGCTGGCAGGTAGACTCGCAAAATATTTCCCTGCTGGACGTGGTGAAGAACGCGCATCCCACGGTGATGATCGGCGTTTCAGGGCAGCCGGGGCTGTTCAGCGAAGAGATCGTCAAAGAGATGCATCGCCACTGCCCGCGCCCGATTATCATGCCGCTCTCGAACCCGACGTCGCGGGCGGAGGCCCAGCCGCAGGATCTCATCGCCTGGACCCAGGGGGCCGCGCTGGTGGCCACCGGCAGCCCGTTCGCCCCGGTATTCTGGGAGAATGCGCACTATGAGATTGCCCAGTGTAACAACGCCTATATCTTCCCGGGCCTGGGGCTGGGCGTGCTGGCCTGTAACGCGCGCCGGGTGACGGAAGAGATGCTGATGGCAGCAAGCCGCAGCCTGGCCGCGCAGTCTCCGCTCGTGACCACGGAAAGAGGAGGATTACTGCCGCCGGTAGATCAGATTGAAACGGTCTCACGCCAGATTGCCGTTGCCGTCGCCCGGGCCGCCATTGAACAAGGCGTGGCGCCAGTGTTAGATGATGAAACCCTGATGGCGCGTATCGAGAAAACCTGGTGGCAGGCGGACTATGCGCCGTACCGCCGATCCGCGCTGTAGCGCCGGTCATGCCCTCACCGCAGGGTGAGGGCATCGCTGTGGTGTCAGTGCTGTACACCTGAGCGGTCAGAAAAATCGCTGGCGGAGAGACTATCACCCCGAGTTGCCGCCTGCTTCAGACGGGCATACCGGTCAGGTACCCCTTCAGGACGGGTTTTGAAGCGACGGTGCAGCCACATATATTGTTCAGGCGCCATGCGTACGGCCTGCTCAATTGCCCTGTTCATCTGCGTCGCCACGGCTTCTTTATCGCCGCCCTGCAGCGCCTCGCTGATATCCTCCAGAATAATCAGCTCGTAACCGGTGCCATCCGCCCTGCGGCGCGGCACAAAGGGGATAACGGCAGGGTTAGCGCTTTTGACCAGCATATAGCTGCCCGCCGTCGTCGCGGCATCCGGCACCGCAAAGAACGGCACAAACACGCTGTTGGTTTTGCCATAGTCGTGATCCGGGGCGTACCACAAAATTTCATTCTGCTTCAGCGCGCGGATCATGCCCTTTAAATCATGGCGATCGAGCATGGTTTTGTTGGAGCGCAGGCGCCCGCGCGTCTGAAGCCAGTCCAGCAGAGCATTGTTATTAGGACGATAGACCCCGATACCGGGGTTAAGCATGCCAAATATCCGCGCGCCCAGCTCAAGGGTCAGAAAATGTATCCCTACCAGCACCACGCCTTTTCCCTGCGCCCTCGCCTTTTCCATGTGCTCATAACCCTGCACGGTAAAGCATTTCTTTACCCGCCACGCAGGCCAGAACCATGCCATTCCGGTTTCGATTACCCCCATTCCAACCGATTCAAAATTACGCTGCAGCAATGACTCGCGTTCATCCTTTTTCATCTCCGGGAAACAAAGCTCCAGGTTGCGGCGGGCAATCTCGACGCGGCGAGGCAGTAAGCGCATCGCCAGTCGACCCAGGCCATGACCGATTCTGAACAGAAGCGGATAAGGGAGCAGCATGATGAGCCACAGAGCCGCAATGCCGGCCCAGCTTAGCCAGTAACGGGGATGAAGAAAGGCGAATGAAAAACGGGGTAATTTTGTCATCAGAAAATTATCCTTTAACGTGTCTGTCCTTAATTGATTCTGTTGGAGATCTTTCCTAAGGATGAATAATATGCCAGTCAGAAACGTTAATTGTAGCGGAAAAGACAAAACGCATTTTTATCGATTTTTGCGAAAAACGGGAAGTCGAGCCGGGAAGGATTTATCCGTTCCCCGGCAGAAGATCTTACATCGAATACCCGGGCTTCTTAATAAGCTTCTCCAGCTTCGGTCCAATTTCGGTATCCCAGACCTGCGCCTTCCAGTCTTCAGGCGCGATCTGCTTCAGCGCCACCGACACGGAACTGTCTTTGCTGTTGAAATGGCGAATAATCACGTCAGCAATATCTGCCGCCAGGGCAGCTTTCTGTTCGTCGTTTAAATCACGGGGAAAACATTTAATATCTACGTGTGGCATGTGCAGGCTTCCGGTTGTGAATGTGGGTTCCACGTTATCAGATAATTTTGTTTGCCTTTAACACCTTGTGCAGTTCCGGTCGCTGGCATACGGCGTCCGCAATCGCCGTGAATTTAGGGGTATTTTCGGCAAACCAGGCGTGACGGGGCCCCCAGGTGCGCGCTACCGCAATATACACATCCAGCAGCGTCAGCCGTTCCCCCAGCGCAAACGGGGCAGCCTTAAGCTGGCTTTCGAACCACAAATAGAGGGATTTCCGGTATTCGATGCAGTTTTTCTGCAGGTGTTCCGGCGCATCCGGCACCCAGCGTTCGGGATAGTCTGCATAGGTAAACGTGGGATAGACGTTGGCTACGAACCAGATGAGCAAACGCTGAAACTGCTGACGTTCAGCCTGCCCCACGGGCGGGGCGAGATCGGGGCACCGGTCGAGCACCATCAGGGCAATCGCCGCCGTTTCGGTCATGATGGCGCCATTTTCCAGCTCCAGCGTCGGCACCTGGCACAGCGGATTGAGCTTGTGCAGCAATTCACGCTGCGGACCGGGCTGGTCAAACCCGTCCACGTTGATGAATTGATAAGGGATATCAGCCAGGGTCAGCATCACCTCACTGATTGCCGAGCCCCAGCCGGGTACGCCATAGAGTTTAATCATGTTGCCCCCTCAGGAGTGAAAATCCTAAGTGTAGAGCACCATTAGTAGGTTATCCCAGGCGGGTTGACCTCCGATTGCGTCACCGCTTCGCCCTGCTCGCCCCAGCGCGCCAGCACCTTCTGGTACTCTCCGCGCTCAATCGCACCGTTCAGCGCGGCCTGCAGGGCATAAACCAGTTGATTGCCTTTTTTGGTCGTGGTGGCGACATAAGCTTTCTTCGGCCCTAAACCGACCACGCGGGTTTTGCCGGTGAGGGCCGCTTTGTAAGCTGAAACCGACTGGGGGCCGAAGAACACATCCGCCCTGCCGGACTGGATATAGAGATTGCCCGAGGCATCGTCGTGAAGATAGACCGGCAGCGCAGGCGCCCGCCCCGCCTTTTTATTTTCTTCGTTCCAGCCCAGCAGGATGCGCTCCTGATTGGTGCCCGAGCCGACAATCACCTTTTTCCCGGCCAGATCTTCCGCGCTTTTGATTGACTGAATCTCGCTGGTGGATTTCACCGAAAACGCCAGCGAATCGACGCGGTAGGTCGCAAAATCAAACTTCTCTTTACGCTGTTCGGTCACCGCAATGTTCACCAGCGCCACGTCGTAGCGCCCGGAAGCGATCCCCAGCGGCCAGTCTTCCCACGCCGTCGGCACCAGCTTTAGCTTCAGCCCCAGGCTGCCCGCCAGCAGGCGGGCAATATCCGGGTCGCTGCCGATCCGCGTGCGGTTATCGCTGGCCAGCAGCGCCAGCGGCGGGGAGTTCAGCATCGAGACGGCGACCGTCAGCGTACCAGGCTCAACGAATTTATAGCCGGCGGGGATCTTCGCCACGGCCTGCCGATCCACCGTCACCGGCAGCGGCTGCTCGTTGGCTTTCAGATCGATGCTGGCGTGGCTCGCCGTCGTGAAGACCAGCCCCGCCAGAAGTCCATATTTCATTGGCACTCCTTACAAGACTTTGGAGAGGAACTGGCGCGTTCGCGCATGTGACGGACGGTTTAATACCTCGTCACTGCTGCCCTGCTCGACGATTTTTCCGTCGACCATAAACACCACCTGATCCGCCACTTCACGGGCAAAGCCGATCTCGTGGGTGACCACCACCAGGGTAGTGCCGGACCGGGCCAGTTTTTTGATTACGTCCAGCACTTCCCCTACCAGCTCCGGATCCAGCGCCGAGGTGGGTTCATCAAACAGCATCACGCGGGGACGTAACGCCAGCGCGCGGGCAATGGCAATGCGCTGCTGCTGGCCGCCGGAGAGATGGCGGGACCAGGCGTCGGCTTTATCCCGCAGCCCGACCACGTCCAGCAGGCTGTACGCGCTTTCCACCGCCTCTTTTTTGCTGAGCTTTTTATGCGCGATGGGCGCCTCAATCAGGTTTTCCAGCACCGTGAGATGGGGAAAGAGATTGAAGTTCTGGAACACATAGCCCACGTTGACGCGCTGTTTGAGGATCTCTTTCTCCTTCAGCTCGTAGAGCTTGTCGCCCTGACGACGGTAGCCAATGTAGTCCCCGTCGATCTGAATAAAGCCTTCGTCGACGCGCTCCAGGTGGTTTATGGTACGCAGCAGCGTCGATTTTCCCGACCCGGACGGCCCGAGGATGACCGTCACGGATCCCGGCGGGATCTCAAGCGACACGTTGTCGAGCGCCTTATGGCGTCCAAAATATTTGCTGACGCCGGTAATCGAGATATGTCCTTCAGGAGAGGCTTGCATGGATAGGCTCCTGTGCTGGCGTGGTGGTGACGGAACGGGTACGACGGGCGGCACGGTTCTGATTAACCGCAGAGCGGCGTTCGCTGCGGGCAAGTGCGCGTTCAACACCGTACTGGATAGCGGACAGGACGGTGGTGATCGCCAGGTACCAGGCGGCACCAACCATCAGCAGCGGGATCACCTCCTGCGTGCGGTTGTAGATCATCTGGATGGTATAAAACAGCTCCGGCATCGCCAGGACGTACACCATCGCCGTGCCCTTGGCGAGGCTGATGATTTCATTGAATCCCGACGGCAGAATGGTACGCAGCGCCTGAGGCAAAATGATGCGCACCGTGCGGCGCCAGGCCGGCAGACCGAGCGCGGCGGCGGCCTCATACTGCCCGTGATCGACCCCGAGGAAACCACCGCGAATGATCTCGGCGGTATAGGCGCTCTGCACCAGCGTTAGCCCCACCACGGCGGTAGAGAACTGCCCCAGCACGTTGATGGTTTCAAAGCTGCCCCAGGTAATACCGGTAAACGGCACGCCGAGCGAGAGCGTGTCGTAGAGATAGGAAAAGTTGTACAGGATGATCAGCACGACGATCAGCGGCAGCGACCGAAACAGCCAGATATACGCCCACGCCAGGCTGCTCAGCAGCCAGGATGACGAGAGTCTCGCCAGCGCCAGCATGCCGCCAAACACCACGCTCAGCGCGGTGCCGATCAGCGTCAGCAGCAGGGTCTGCCCGACACCTTCGAGGATCACCGGGTCGAAGAACCAGCGGGCGAACACCGCCCACTCCCAGCGCGGGTTAAAGGCGACTGACTGAATCACGACCGCCAGGACAAACAGCGCCACCGCGGCGCCGACGGCCCGCAGCGGATAACGCGCCGGGACCACCTTAATGGTTTCAACGTTGCTCATCGTCGTTCCTCATGCGGTTTTGCTGAACGCTTCACGTACCAGCGTTTTGGTGAAACGCAGCCGACCGTCAAACGGCGGCTGGCTATACTCTTCCGGATCGCGGTTCAGATCGAACTGCGGCTGATAGCCCTGGCTGAGATAGAGCCTGACCGCCTCCGGCTGACGAAAGCCGGTTGTCAGGTAGATTTGGCTGTACCCTGCCAGCAGCGCCCTGCGCTCAAGCTCCTGCACTACGCGCCCGGCAAGCCCCTGCTGACGCAGGGTTTTGTCCGTCCAGATGCGTTTGATTTCCGCGGTGCGTTCGTCGAACGGTTTGTACGCGCCGGTGGCGATAATCTTCCCGTCGCGCTCCAGGACGATAAACAGCCCCTGCGGCGCCAGATACCACTCGGTGAGCTCCACTTCCGCGTCTTTAGAAAAGTAGTCCCCGTAGCGGGCTGCATATTCACCGAACAGCCCCTCGATAATGGGCTGAAGCTCGGCATCTTCCGGTGAAACATCACGAAATCGTTCGCTCATCACGCCTCCTTAATCGCCCAGGCCCGCCGGGTTCACTTCGGACTGCGGAATGCGTTCAACCCCTTCACCCCAGCGGTTCAGCACTTTGTCGTAATCGCCGTTTTTGATGACGCCGTTCAGCGCGGTCTGCACCGGCTCAACCAGCCCGCTGCCTTTTTTCAGCGTCACCGCAATGTGCGCCGCCTTCGGCCAGCCGCCGTCGACGCTGCCCACCAGTTTGGTTTTCCCGTTCAGCGCCGCTTTCCAGGCGCCAATCACGTTCGGGCCAAAGTAGGCATCCGCGCGCCCGGACTGCAGCGCCAGGGTTTGGGCCGCATCGTCTTTGGTGTAGATCGGGGTAAAGGGCTTCAGTCCCTTCTTCAGGTTTTCGGCATTCCACGCCAGCAGGATGGCCTCCTGGTTGGTGCCGGAGCCGACGATAATCTTCAGCCCGGCGATGTCTTCCGCCTTCTGCAGCGACGTAATCGGGCTGGTGGATTTCACGTAAAAGCCGAGGGAATCCTTACGATAGGTAGCAAAATCAAACTTCTGTTTGCGCTCTTTAGTGACGGTGATGTTGCTGATGGCGGCATCGTATTTCCCGGACGCGACGCCCAGCGGCCAGTCTTCCCAGGAGGTGGGCACCACGTTCAGCTCCAGCCCAAGGCTGTCGGCCACCAGACGGGCGACGTCAACTTCGCTCCCCAGCAGCGTTTTGTTGTCGTCGGAGAAGATCGTCAGCGGCGGCTGATTGAGTCCCGCCACCGCCACGGTAAATTTCCCCGGCACGGCAAAGCGATAGTCTTTCGGCAGCTGCGCCACCGCCTCGCTATTTTTCGCGGTGTTAATCGGCGTTTTATTGGCCTCGATGCTCACGCCGGTGCCGTTAATATTGACGTTCTCTGCCCAGACGGCAGGGGTAAAGGCCAGCGCGAGCGCCAGAACAAGCGATGATTTCTGCATAGCGGGGTTCTCTTTTATTGTTGTGTGTACTGGTTTTTCGGTTGGTCTAAGCCAAGGCTTTCGCGCAGCGTGGTGCCCGGGTAGTCGGTACGGAACAGGCCGCGAGACTGAAGAATCGGTACCACCTGGTCAACAAAGCGCGGGAAGGTATCCGGCGTGCCGCCCTGAATAATGAAGCCGTCTGCGGCATAGCCTTCAAACCAGGCCTGAAGACCGTCTGCCACCTCCTCCGGCGTGCCGGAAAAGCGCGGGCGCGGCGAAGCGGCCTCCAGCGCCACCTGACGCAGGGTTAAGTTGCGTTCGCGAGCGTTACGCTTGATTTCATCCGTGGTGCTGCGGAAGCTGTTTTTGCCTAAGTCGCCGATATCCGGGAACGGCTCGTCGAGCGGATACTGGCTGAAATCGTGATGTTCGAAATAACGCCCGAGGTAATTGAGGGCGTCGTTAATCGACACCAGCGCCGCCGTGGTCTGGTACTGGTGTTCCACGTCATCGGCATCTTTCCCCACAATCACGCTAACGCCCTGGAAAATATGGAGATCCGACGCGCGGCGGCCGTTTGTTTCCAGCTGCTGTTTTACGTCCTGATAAAAGGCTTTAGCCTCGTCGAAGGTCTCGTGGTGGGTGAAAATGGCGTCGGCATGTTTCGCCGCCAGCTTTTTCCCGTCGTCCGACGCCCCGGCCTGAAAGACAATCGGGCGACCCTGCGGCGTGCGGCCAATATTCAGCGGACCGGCGACCTGGAAGAAGTCACCGTGGTGATCGAGCGTATGCAGTTTGGCCGGGTCAAAAAACTGGCCGCTCTCTTTGTTGCGGATAAACGCGTCCCCTTCCCAGGAGTCCCACAGCCCTTTCACCACGTCGAGATACTCATCGGCAATCCGGTAGCGCAGCGCATGCTCGGGGTGTTTTTCGCGGGAAAAGTTCTTCGCCGACCCCTCCAGCGGTGAGGTCACCACGTTCCAGCCCGCGCGGCCATTGCTCAGGTGATCGAGGCTGGCGAACTGGCGCGCCGTGGTAAAGGGCTCGCTGTAGGAGGTGGATAAGGTTCCCACCAGCCCCAGGCGCGAGGTAATGCTGGCCAGTGCGGAAAGCACGGTTAACGGTTCAAACCGATTCAGAAAATGGGGGATCGATTTCTCGTTGATATAGAGACCATCGGCCACGAAGAGAAAATCGAGCTTCCCTTCCTCGGCCTTTAACGCCGTCGCTTTCACGAAGTCAAAGTTAATACTGGCGTCGGCGATCGCCGCAGGATGGCGCCAGGCGGACATATTCCCGGATGCACCATGCAGAATGGTGCCCAGCCGCAGTTGTCGGGTTGCTGACATCTTTACCTCTCCTGAATTAAACGTGTTGCAGGGCTTTTTCCGCAAGCTGTGCAAAATAGCGGGCGGCGGGCTCAATCAGTGCTTCATCCGGGTTAAAGGCCGGGTGATGTAAACCAAACGGACTGTTGCTGCCAATGCTGACAAACGCGCCGGGAACAGACTGCAAATAGACCGCAAAATCTTCCCCGCCCATATGCAGTTCCGCGTGCCGGGTTTCATAACCGGCCTCACGCGCGACCGAGGTGGCGAAGTCGGCCCAGCGTTCGTCATTCACCAGCGCGGTAGGCCCGGCATACCAGGTGATGTCAATCTGCGCGCTGAAGGCGCTGGCAAACCCGGCGGCAATTTCACCCACGCGGGCTTTCACATTCTGCTGCACTTCCGTGCGATGGGTACGCAGCGTGCCTTCCAGCTCGACGCTTTCCGGCAGCACGTTCCAGGTGTTGCCGCCCGCAATGCGGGTGACGCTCAGCACCACCGAATCCAGCGTGTTGACGTTACGGCTGGCGACGCTTTGCAGCGCCGTTACCAGCTGGCTTGCCAGCACGATGGCGTCGTTGCCTTCATGAGGACGTGCGGCGTGCGCGCCTTTACCGGTAATGCGGATCACGAAGCGGTCGACGTTGGCGTAGAACGGCCCGCCGCGGGTGGCGAACTCACCAACCGGCAGGCCAGGCTCGTTGTGCATACCGAAAATCGCGCTGACATCGCGCAGGGCACCGGCCCGCACCATGCTCTTCGCACCGCCAAAGTTCTCTTCAGCAGGCTGAAACAGGATGCGCACCCGGCCGTTAAGCGAGGCCTCCCGCTCTTTCAGCTTTAACGCGGCGCCGAGGATGACGCTGGTGTGGATATCGTGTCCGCAGGCGTGCATCACCCCGGCATGCTGTGAGCTAAACGGTACGCCGCTGCGCTCCTCGATCGGCAGCGCGTCAATGTCGGCGCGCAGCGCAACCAGCCTGCTGCCCGTCCCGATTTCCGCCACCAGCCCGGTCGACAGGTCGTAAGGCTGCGGGGCGATCCCGGCATTCGTCAGCCACTGGCGCAGGCGCGCGGTGGTTTCGACCTCCTGGCCGGACAGCTCCGGGTTCTGGTGCAGTTCGCGGCGCCAGGCAATCAGTTGTTCGCCAAAACTCATACGGTGACCTCCTTGTAAAGACGCGCCCCGGCAAGCAGACGCAGCGACGCGACGCGCGTAGCCCCCTCCGCCACCGGCGTGTCGATGATAAATTCGTCAATGCCCCACTGCTGGTGCAGCGCGTTGAGCTGTTCCACTACCGACTCAGCGGTGCCCGCCAGCAGCGACTGCGCCCGGCGTGCAATGCGCACCGGCTCACTGCCCGCCTGGCGCGCAAACGCGTAGGCCTGCTCTTCGCTGGCCACGGTGACACGCTGCCCGTTTGCCAGCTCAACGCCCCACACTTCGACCTTCTGCGCCAGCGCGTCTGCCTCGGCCTGCGTCGGCGCGACAATCGCCTGCACCGCCACTATCACGTCCCGCGCGCTGTTCTCACGCCAGGTCGATACCACCTCGCGCAGCAGGTCCGGGTCACCGTTCAGGTGTGCGGCAAACACAAAGTGCCAGTCGAGCCTGGCGGCCAGCAGCGCGCTTTCGGTACTCGCGCCCAGCAGGAAAGCCTCAGCAGGCAACGGCGGCAGCGGCGTGGCGCGGACGGCCTCTTCAATAGCGTGATGCTCAGGACGGATCCAGCGGTCGAGCTGGGCCAATTGTTCGGCGAAGCTGCCCTTTTCCTGTTGATTCAGGCCCTGCTGCAGCGCGCGGGTTGAGAGCGGTAATCCACCGGGGGCTTTCCCGACGCCGAGATCGACGCGGCCAGGCGCCAGCGCGGCCAGCACGTTGAAGTTCTCGGCGACTTTATAGGGGCTGTAGTGCTGAAGCATTACGCCGCCAGACCCGACGCGGATGCGCGTGGTTTGCCCGAGGATCCAGGCAATCAGCAGCTCCGGCGAGGGGCTGGCAAGCTGTGGGGTGTTGTGGTGTTCGGCAATCCAGAAGCGGTGATAGCCCAGATTTTCTGCCTGCTGCGCCAGCGTCAGGGTACGCGCCAGTGCATCGGCAGCCGTTTCGTTTTCAGCGATGGGGCTTTTATCCAGAATGCTGATTCGCCATGACATGTTGCGTTCTCGTTTGACTTAACATGTCGACATTATTAAAGGCGCATTTCACCACTGAGAAACAATTAATTTACATTTAGTTTGCCGGAAAACAGATATATAAAACCCTGCTAAGAATAAGACTTTAAGGAGGCAATCAGCGATTCCACCTGCTCCCGACGGGTAATGCGGACGAAGCGAATATGGCTATATTGCGGGTTTTGCAGGTCGGCTTCATAGCGCGTGCGGTTATTACGCCAGGTTTTCATCGTCCAGATGATAATGGATTCTCTGCTGAAGAACGCGCGCCGGAAACTCTCTTTGTTTCCCGTTCCCGGCCAAAGCTCGTGCTTATGCCAGGCCCGCTTTATTGCTCGGGTGACGGCCTGCCAGAGGGTGCGGGTAAACCCGTAATCCACCCACACCACCACATCGACATCGCGCCATTTCAGCGGTCGCGTGCGGTTGTAGTTACCGTCGAGCACCCAGTCTGGCGAAGCCTGTAGCGCCTGCGCCAGCTTTGCCTGAAACTCGTCGTCCGGCGTGCCCTGCCAGTTAGCCTGCCAGTAGAGTCTGTCCATCTCGATACAGGGAATAGACAGCGCGGTCGCAATCTGCTTCGCCAGCGTGCTTTTTCCGCTCCCGCTGGTACCGATGACGTTAATTTTCACCTCAACCTCCCTGTATTTACGAAAATGTGACCAAATGATAGCGTTTTCATCCTGTTAATGAAACGCTATTTCAGCATAACAATTTTTCCAGAGAGACGATCTCCCTCTTGCAGTTTGGCTTATGTCATTTATTTAAGCCGGTTCAAAATAACACTCACTAAAATATTTTCAATTTTATTACATTCGACAACATTAACAGATTAAAAATAATGAATGCCGGGTATTTCGGGGAGTCTCAATTTCAGCGAGAATATATCCAGGCCGTTATTAAAATAATCATACTTATCTTGCCGGAGCGCTTTCCGGATTTTTATTCTTGCACAACATCATGGAGTTACTCATGAGGCGTAACACCCCCGTTACACAAAACGAGTATTTGCTTAACGCTGGTTCGACGTTAATGTCCACCACCGATACAAAAAGTCATATTACCTATGCTAACTCGGCTTTTATAGAAGCCAGCGGATATAAAGAAGAGCATCTTCTGGGAGAGCCGCATAACCTCATCCGCCATCCCGACATGCCTGCCGAAGCGTTTGGCGACATGTGGTTTACCCTCCAGCAGGGTGAGACCTGGACAGGTCTGGTGAAGAACCGTCGTCATAATGGCGATCACTACTGGGTGCGGGCCAACGTGACGCCGGTCTGGCAGGGGGAATCCCTGACCGGCTATATTTCGGTGCGCAATATCCCCTCACGGGAGGAGATCGCGGCCAGTGAAAATCTGTATGCAAAAGTGCGTAATAACGAATTAAAACATCATCGTTTTTATAAAGGACTGTTCGTTCGGCGCGGTATATTTTCCTTTTTGTCGCTCTTTAAATGTCTCAGTACCGGAAAACGAATTCAGCTTGGTATTACTGTGACAGCATTACTTTCCTGCCTGGCGATGTATTTATTCCGCGATCGTCTCGTTCAGGCCGCCACTCTGGTGCTGCTTTTTTCTGCGCTGTCCTGTTATCTTCATGCGCAGATCGCCCGGCCGGTAAAATCCATTGTTCAACAGATGCAGCGCGTGGTTTCAGGACGTAAAACGGACTATTACCATTTTGACAGGATCGATGACATCGGGCTGATAATGCGCCTGGTGAATCAGTCTGGTTTAAACCTGAACTCGCTGGTTGATGATGTCGGGGCGCAAATCAGCGGTATTGGCACCATCAGCCAGCAGGTCGCGAAAGAAGGCGCGGCGCTGCAGGCGCGTTCTGAAGAAACCGCCGATTTCTTGCAGCAAACCGCATCTGCGGTGGAAGAGATCGCCAGCGCCGTGAAGCAGACGGCCGAAACCGCGAACGAGGCGATTCAGATGGCGGATCGCACCCGCGACAGCGCCCACTGCGGTGAAGCGATGATGAAAGAGACCATCGGTATGATGCAGTCCGTTTCGCAGGATAACGGCCAGATCGTCGATATTATCAGCGTTATCGATCGTATTGCCTTCCAGACCAATATTCTTGCGCTGAATGCCGCCGTGGAAGCGGCGCGCGCGGGTGAAGCCGGCCGCGGCTTTGCCGTGGTCGCGGCTGAGGTGCGCAATCTTGCGCAGCACTCCGCGACGGCGGCGAAAGAGATCAAAGCGCTGATCGAGAAAAACGTTGCCAGCGTCAACGCTGGCGTGGAGAAGGTGGGACAAACCGAATCACAGCTGACGGTTATGATCGACCATGTTCTGCAGGTTTCCACCCTGATTAAGGAGATTGGCCTCGCCACGCAGGAGCAAACCCAGGCGCTGACGCTCATCAACGCCTCCCTCTCCCGTATCGGCGCAATGACCCAGAGCAATACGGGGATGGTGGATAACGTCACTCACGCCGCGAATCACCTGACGCAGCGGACGACGCGCCTGCAGCAGGCGATTGCCGTTTTTGGCGGTTAGCCGTTCGGGTACTGCTCGTCGGTCACTTTTTCCAGCCACGTTACCGGGCTGCCGTTTACCGCTTCGGCGATGGCAAGATGCTTCATCGCCGTTTGCGCACTTGCGCCGTGCCAGTGCTTCACGCCGGGTGGGATCCAGGCGATATCGCCCTGATTCAGGATTTCCGCCTCTTCGCCCCACGCCTGTAGCCAGCCGCGACCCTGCGTCACAATCAGCGTTTGTCCCAGGGGATGCGTATGCCAGGCCGTGCGCGCGCCCGGCTCAAAGGTTACGGTTGCCCCGCCGACGCTGGCAGGTTCGGTCGCCTGAAAGGGCGCGTCAATGCGAACAGCCCCGGTGAACCAGGCTTCCGGTCCTCGTACTGACGGTAATGAACCGCTGCGGATAATTTTCATCTTTTGCTCCTCGTTGACTGTTGCGTTAACAGTAGCGCAAAGCACTCCGCAGCATTAGGGTGCATAATCAGATAGGACACATGACTGAAACTCATAAATAGAACCGCGATGCTAAAAGATAATTTCAACGATCTGCTCTCCTTTATGGTGGTGGCCCGCGAGCGCAGCTTTACGCGCGCAGCGGCGCAGCTGGGCGTCTCGCAATCGGCACTGAGCCATGCGATGCGCAAGCTTGAAGCACGATTAGACGTTCGCCTTTTAACCCGCACAACCCGCAGCGTGGTTCCGACACCCGCGGGTGAGCAGCTTTTTTCGCGCCTCAGCCCGCATCTGCTGGAGATCGAACAGGAACTCACGGCGCTTCGCAGCAGCCGCGACAAACCCGCAGGCGCTATCCGCATCGTCGCCGGCGAGCACGCGATGGACGCCGTGCTCTGGCCGGTACTGAAGGCTTTTATGCTGCAATATCCTGACATTAACGTCGAAGTGACGGTCGACAATGGCCTGACAGATATCGTCGATGGCCGCTTCGACGCGGGGGTTCGCCTAGGTGAACAGGTGGCAAAAGACATGATTGCGGTGCGGATTGCGCCGGACATGCGCATGGCGGTTGTCGGCTCCCCGGATTACCTGGTTCGTTTTGGCGTGCCGCTCGTGCCGGAGCAGCTGGGTGAACATCGCTGTATCAATCTCCGCCTGCCCACCCGAGGGGGATTGTATGACTGGGAATTTGAGCGCGACGGGCGCGAGCTTCGCGTGCGGGTTGACGGACAGCTTACGCTGAATAACCTGTCGCAGCGCATCGACGCTGCGGAGAATGGTCTCGGATTAGCCTACGTGCCCGAGTCCTCGGTTCTGGACGCTCTGAATCAGGGACGGCTGGTCAGGGTCCTTGAATCGTGGTGCCCCACGTTTGAAGGATACCACCTCTATTATCCGAGCCGTCGGCAGCACACAACCGCGTTCAGGTTACTTCTCGATGCCCTGCAGCAGCAAAAATTTATACCATCTGGTAATAATTAAGAGAATCTGATGATTAAATAATCAACCCCACCATTGTTTTGACTAAAAACTCATCACGTTTCAGCGTGTTGTGATCCCCGTCTGCTCTGACCACACGATTTCCTTCGACGTGCATCACTTTCGGCACGGTTATATTTTGCGTCGCTTATGAATTGCAGGTAGGATGCCTCGCCATGTTTCGCCTTATCCATACGCAGAATGACTGGGAAGGCGACATGTGTTTGCGCAGAAGCAATCGTTTGTATTGCGCTCTGCCAGGCAGGACTATCACGATAATGGTTCAGACAGGCAAACAGGTAACTCAATGAAAACAAGCAATAAAAGCGCAGCCGATCATCACGCTGCTAAACGTCGCTGGTTGAACTCCCACGAAGAGGGCTACCACAAAGCGATGGGCAACCGTCAGGTTCAAATGATCGCCATCGGCGGCGCTATCGGAACGGGTCTGTTTTTAGGTGCGGGTGCACGTCTGCAGATGGCTGGCCCGGCTCTCGCCCTGGTCTATCTGGTGTGCGGGATCTTCTCTTTCTTCATTCTCCGCGCGCTGGGCGAGCTGGTACTGCATCGCCCTTCCAGCGGCAGCTTCGTCTCTTACGCCCGTGAATTCCTCGGTGAAAAAGCCGCTTACGTGGCGGGCTGGATGTACTTCGTCAACTGGGCGATGACCGGTATCGTCGACATCACCGCCGTTGCGCTGTATATGCACTACTGGGGCGCGTTTGGCGATGTGCCGCAGTGGGTCTTTACGCTTGGCGCGCTGGCGATTGTCGGCACCATGAACATGATCGGCGTGAAGTGGTTCGCGGAGATGGAGTTCTGGTTTGCGCTGGTTAAAGTGCTGGCCATCGTGGTGTTCCTGGTCGTGGGTACCGTCTTCCTCGGCAGCGGTAAGCCGCTGGATGGCAATGCCACCGGCTTCCACCTGATAACCGATAACGGCGGATTCTTCCCGCACGGTCTGCTGCCTGCGCTGGTGCTGGTTCAGGGCGTCGTGTTCGCCTTCGCCTCCATCGAGCTGGTGGGCACCGCAGCAGGTGAATGTAAAGATCCGCAGACGATGGTACCAAAAGCCATCAACAGCGTGATCTGGCGTATCGGTCTCTTCTACGTCGGTTCCGTGGTGCTGCTGGTGCTGCTGCTGCCGTGGAACGCCTATCAGGCGGGTCAGAGTCCGTTCGTCACCTTCTTCTCGAAGCTGGGCGTGCCGTACGTGGGCAGCATCATGAACATCGTGGTCCTGACCGCAGCGCTCTCCAGCCTGAACTCAGGTCTTTACTCTACCGGCCGTATCCTGCGCTCCATGTCCATGGGCGGTTCTGCGCCGAAGTTCATGTCCAGGATGAGCAAGCAGCACGTGCCGTACGCCGGTATTCTGGCGACGCTGGTGGTCTATGTCTTCGGCGTGTTCCTGAACTATCTGGTGCCGTCTCAGGTATTCGAAATCGTTCTGAACGTGGCGGCACTCGGGATTATTGCGTCCTGGGGCTTTATCGTGGTCTGCCAGATGCGTCTGCGCAAAGCGATTAAAGAAGGAAAAGCCGCTGACGTCAGCTTTAAGCTGCCTGGCGCGCCGGTGACCTCCTGGCTCACCCTGCTCTTCCTGTTCAGCGTGCTGGTGCTGATGGCGTTCGACTACCCGAACGGCACCTACACCATCGCGACCATTCCGCTGCTGGCCGTGCTGCTGATTGCGGGCTGGTTCGGCGTGCGTAAACGCGTTCATGAAATTCACAGCACCGCGCCGGTTCATCCTGACGATGAAAAACACGACGCCCCGCTGGTAGAAGAAACCTCGCGTTAATAAAAAAGCCGGGTGGCGGCTTCGCCTTACCCGGCCTACATTTCATGGTTTTGTAGGCCCGGTAAGCGGCAGCGCCACCGGGCAATCCCATCTTACAGAGCAATACGCATCACATCGTCAGGCTGGGTGGCTTCCTGCTGGCGGGTGGATTTCTGTTTCACCGTCACGTACAGGGTTTTGCCATCCGCAGAGAGCGCCAGGCTGTTCGGGTAGACCGGCGTGTCGAAGGTTTTTGTCACCTTATAGGATTTCGCGTCAATCACGCTCACCTTGCCGGCTTCACGGTGCGTCACGTAGGCTTCATTGCGGGCCGGGTTAAACAGGACCGCCAGGGATTCCGGCGCGGCGATTTTCTCGATCACGCTACCGTCTTTCAGGCTCACCACCAGCACTTCCGGCTGTTTTGAATCGGTCAGGAACGCGCGCTGACCGGCAGTGTCGAGGCTCAGGTTCAGGTAGAAGTGCTCTTTCCCGTCATCCTGCACCTTTTTACGGGCAATAATTTTATTGCTGGCCGTATCAATCGTCACCAGTTCGCCGTCCGCATTCGTGGTGTACAGACGTTTCGCCTGCGCATCCAGCGCCAGGCCGGTGCTGTAGGTGCCCGTATTGGCAATGGTTTCTTTCAGCTTCAGCGTGGCGCCATCCACGACCCAAATCACGCTCTCTTTACCGACACCGGTAATGTAAATCGTGTTGCTCGCGTCATCTGCCACCAGCTGGCGAGGCTGCAGCGGTTTGACGGTTTCGCTGCGCTGACGCCCGTCCAGCACCAGCCGCCCTTTTACGTCACCCGTTTTTGCATCAATCGCGGTTACCGCGCCGTTGATCGTATTGCCGAACCACAGCGTTTGAGTCGCCTTGTCAAAGGTGGCGCCAAAGGGTTTCAGATCGCTATGGATTGCCTGCGTCACGTCCAGCGTGACCGGATCAAGACGGTAGACAACCCCGCCCTTGTCGGTTTTACGGCTTTGCGAGGTGGCCACCCACAGCGCATTCTCCTGCTGGCTCACGGCCATTTCATACGCCCCTTTGCCCACCGCTTTACGCAGCACCTCTTCGGCGGCATGCACCTGGAACGTCCCGGCAAGCAGTAAAGTGGCAGACAGCAGCGACAGGCTCAGACGCGGCGAGCACAGTTGACGTAAAGACATATCAATTCCTTTTCTGAAAAGTGGGGTTGGGCTGACATCACTTCCGGCAGACAACGTCATGGCATTGCCTTTTGATAATGAGAATAGTAATCATTAATGTGTTAAATGTGGAGTTTTTCTTTCCCGCTTCGCCTTCCATTAACGCAATGTGCGGTTATAGTTTTCAAAACTTTTACAAAACCTTTAACATATATGGACATGTTCCATTTGGTTCGTTTATACACCACAACCGGTTTTATTCATGAAAATCATTTCTGCCCGTAAGGCTTCTCTCCCGCTGCTGCTGGTTCCTGTTATTTTTGCGCCGCTCACCGCCGCGAGCGCAGGGGAACAGACCATGATCGTCAGCGCCACGCCGCAAACCGTATCGGAGCTCGATACTCCGGCCGCGGTCAGCGTCGTCAATGGCGACGATATGCGCCAGGCCGCGCCCCGCATTAACCTGTCTGAATCCCTTGGCAGCGTACCCGGGCTGCAAATTCAGAACCGTCAAAACTACGCCCAGGATCTCCAGCTTTCGATGCGCGGATTTGGCGCCCGCTCAACCTTTGGGGTGCGCGGTATCCGTATGTACGTCGATGGTATTCCAGCCACCATGCCGGACGGACAGGGTCAGACCTCCAACATCGACCTTTCCAGCGTGGAGAGCGTTGAAGTCCTGCGCGGTCCCTTCTCTGCCCTGTACGGCAACGCCTCTGGCGGCGTAATCAACATCAACACCCAGACCGGGCAGCAGCCGCCAACCATTGAAGCCAGCAGCTATTACGGCAGTTACGGGACCTGGCGCTATGGCATGAAAGCCACCGGCGCGATGGGTGACGGCACCCACGCCGGGGACGTGGATTACACCGTCTCCACCACCCGCTTCACCACCAAAGGCTACCGCGACCACAGCGGCGCGCGGAAAAATCTCGCTAACGCCAAACTGGGTGTACGGATTGACGACGCCAGCAAGCTGACGCTGATTTTCAACAGCGTGGACATGAAGGCCAACGATCCGGGTGGACTGAATTATCAGGAGTGGCGTGACAACCCGCGTCAGTCGCCGCGCGGCGATCAGTACAACACCCGTAAGACCATCAAGCAGACCCAGGCCGGCCTGCGCTACGATCGCCAGCTCAGCGCTCAGGACGACCTCAGCGTGATGATGTACGCCGGCGAGCGTGAAATGACGCAGTACCAGTCGATTCCGTATCAGCCGCAGCTAAAAGCCACTCACTCCGGCGGGGTGATTGATATGCAGCGCCACTATCAGGGCGTGGACACTCGCTGGACACACCGCGGCGAGCTGCTGGTTCCGGTGACCTTCACCACCGGTCTGAACTACGAAAACATGAGCGAAGACCGTCGCGGCTACGAGAACTTCGTGATGCGCAACGGCGTGCCGGACTACGGCGTCAAAGGCGATAAACGTCGTGACGAACGCAACCTGATGTGGAACGTCGATCCTTATCTGCAAACGAGCTGGCAGCTGACGCAGAAACTCTCTGTCGACGCGGGTGTCCGCTACAGTTCGGTCTGGTTTGATTCCAACGACCACTACGTTACGCCGGGCAACGGCGATGACAGCGGTGACGCGAGCTACCACAAGTGGCTCCCGGCGGGCGCCGTGAAGTATGCGGTGACGGATGCGTGGAACCTCTACGCTGCCGCAGGGCGTGGCTTTGAAACGCCAACCATCAACGAGCTCTCCTATCGCGCCGATAACCAGGGCGGTCTGAATATTGGCCTGAAGCCGTCCACGAATAATACGTATGAAGTGGGCAGCAAAACCCGCATCGGCAACGGCCTGCTGACGGCGGCGCTGTTCCGCACCGACACGGATGACGAGATCGTGGTGGATTCCAGTTCCGGCGGCCGTACAACCTATAAAAATGCCGGGAAAACCCGTCGTCAGGGTGTCGAAGTTTCCCTGGATCAGCAGTTCGCTGAGAACTGGAAGCTGAAGATGGCCTGGACGTACCTGGATGCCACCTACCGGACTAACGTCTGCAGCGACGCAGATTGTAACGGTAACCGAATGCCGGGGATTGCGCGCAACATGGGCTTCGCCTCGTTTGGCTGGCAGCCAGAGGAAGGCTGGTATGCGGGGACAGACGTGCGCTACATGAGCGATATCATGGCCGACGACGAAAACACCGCGAAAGCGCCGTCCTATACGGTAGTCGGGCTGAATACCGGGTATAAATTTAACTACGGCAACTGGGGAATGGACGTCTTTGGCCGCGTCGATAACCTGTTCGACAAAGAGTACGCGGGCTCGGTAATTGTCAACGAGTCCAACGGTCGTTATTACGAGCCTGCACCAGGCCGAAACTATGGCGTCGGGCTGTCGGTCTCTTATCGCTTCGAGTAAGCAAAAAGAAAAGTTTATTTTATAAATGAAATAACCCTCCTGATGGCATTAAGCCATCAGGAGTTATTCACCAGATAAATAATTAGCGGCGGTATATAGTCGCTCTAATAAATAATCTCTCAGTTAAAATATTGTCGCTGTAAAAGAGAATCTGCTTCATCAATCAACTTATCAATCGCCTTCTGGCTCGCATCAACATCTCTCCGCTCAAGGGCCGAAAGCAGCTCGTCATAGTGATACGTTGCCGTTTTGATGTCGTTAAGTTCGTGATGAAGGTAGTTCATGCAGGGCCCGATGCGGACCCATAGCTGTTCAATTAAGGCATTGAGCGTAGGCATTTCCGCATACTGATAAAGCGTAAACCTGAAGATACGATTCGCATGCAATGCCTGCTGAACGTTTCCATTGCGCATGGCCTCATGGAAAGCCTCTGACATTTTGCGCAACGCCTCCAGCTTGCCGTCTGACATCTTCTGGCATGCTGCGACGACCGCCATTGGCTCAAGCTGTTTTCTGATGGCGTTAATCTCGTTATAACGCTCCAGCGTCACTTCAGGGACCAGGAATGCCTGTGCGGGCGTGGCGTGAAGCGCACCTGAGGAGACCAGGCGCAGCAGCGCTTCGCGGACCGGCGTAATACTGGTGCCTAATTTATCAGCAATCTCTTTCGTAATCAGTCGTGCTCCTGGTTTGAGAGAGCCTGTAATTAACGCCCCTTTCAAACTGTGTTCAACCTGCATGGTAAGGCTAACCCTTTGGGCTTTTTCTAAGTGATCCAAATCAAGCATGTGGAATTCCTGTAGCTAAAACTTAATGCTATTTTTAAACGCCAGTTTTAATAAAACGGCGCCGGTACGATATATCCTGTATCGTCATGCCTGGTGGTGGGAGGTACAAAAAACAGCAAAAAAAGTAAACGTCATTTTTTTATCGTTTTCGGGCTCATCGGGGATGATGGCGCGAAAAGTCATGTCCAGTAATTAAAGACAATATATCGTATCTTCACAAATAAATATGGCGGGAAACCCCGCCATATTGCGCTTTATTTATTGTCACTCGCGACGCGAATCACGACTTTGCCGAAGTTTCGTCCTTCCAGCAGGCCAATGAGCGCCTCGGGGGCGTTTTCCAGCCCGTCCGTGACCTGTTCGCGATAGTGGATTTTTCCCTCCTGCACCCAGCGCCCCATCTCTTCCTGGAACTCATGGATGCGATGTCCATAGTCCTGGCCGATGATAAAGCCCTGCATCCGAATGCGTTTCTTGAGAAGGGTCGCCATCAGAAGCGGCAGGCGGTCCGGCCCGTCAGGCAAGCCCGTCGCGTTGTAGCCGCTCACCAGGCCACACACCGGCACGCGCGCGGAGGTGTTCAGCAGGGGCAGCACGGCGTCAAACACTTTCCCGCCGACGTTTTCATAGTAGACATCAATGCCGTTCGGGCAGGCCTGCTTGAGCTGGTCGGCAAAATCCGCGGCGTGGTGATCCAGACACTCGTCAAACCCGAGCACCTCAACGGCATGGCGGCATTTCTCTGCGCCACCGGCGACGCCGACCACCCGGCAACCTTTGATTTTGCCGATCTGCCCAACCGTCGCGCCAACCGGGCCGGTCGCCGCCGCCACCACCAGCGTTTCACCCGCTTTCGGTTGCCCGATATCCAGCAGCCCCATATAGGCGGTAAAGCCCGGCATACCCAGTACGCCCAGCGACCAGGAAGGATGAGACGGATTTTCGCCCAGCTTCACCAGGCCGCTGCCGTCCGAGAGTTCATACTCCTGCCAGCCGCTGTAGCCCAGCACCCATTCACCGGCTTTGAAGTCGGGATGGTTTGACTGTTCAACGCGACTGATCGTTCCCCCCACCATCACCGCACCGAGCTCAACCGGCGGTGAATAGGATGGCGCGTCGCTCATGCGACCCCGCATATAAGGATCCAGCGACAGCCAGACGGTACGAAGCAGAAGCTGCCCCGCACCCGGTTCCGGAACAGGCTGCGTTTCCAGACGAAAATTTTCCGCGACCGGTGCGCCCTGTGGACGAGAGGCCAGCACCCAGCGGCGGTTATGCGAAACAGAGTGATTCATCAGGATCTCCTTCTGGTACAAATGTCATTACAGCCTGGCTCACGTTCGGCGTTATCGCATTAGCATTACGAGCCAGACTGGTTAAGCCGTACAACCAGATAGATGCAGGTTTCGTTCGTCTCGTTGATGAACCGGCAGTCATTAGGCGGCCCCAGCTCAAGACAGTCTCCGGCGTGCATCTCGTGGCGGGTGTCGCCCTCCTGAAACACCAGCTCACCGGACTGCAGCCAGATAAGCTGACGCGCCAGCGCGTAAGAAGAGGCCGGCATCGGAACATCGCTGCCCGCAGGCAGTTCCACCTGAACAAGGTCGATGGGCAGATCGGTACGGGGAGAAACATGGCGGCGGAGGTAGTGCGTCTGCGGGTCGCGCCAGACGGGCTGATTTGCCAGGCGCAGCAGCTTGCCCTCCTGCATTTCGGCCCGGGCAATCAGCGTTGACATGCTGATGCCAAACGCGCCCGACAGGCGGGCAAGCAAGGTGGCTGTCGGGCTACTGTCCCCGCGCTCTATTTTATGGATCATGGCGCGGGAGACGCCTGCCCGGTCCGCCAGCTCGCTCAGGGACCACCCGCGAGACTCGCGTTCAAGGCGAATTCTTGCGCTAATCCGTTGATTCATTGTGTCTGTTATGGTGTTCATGACGTCATACTATAGTGTATGAACGGCAATTCAATGGGCTTTTGATAACAAAAAAATATGGCTTATGCCGTAGCGATCGGGCGATACAGTTGTGTAATATCGTAGCGATAACGTAATACTATAGTGAACAACACACAGAGGCTTCATCATGATCGTTCGTCATGCCTGCAAAGAAGACTGCGCTGCGATAGGCGAGATTTACAACCACGCGGTGCTGCACACTGCCGCAATCTGGAACGATAAAACCGTCGATACCGATAACCGAATCGCCTGGTTTGAGGCGCGCTCGCTTGCGGGCTACCCGGTTCTGGTGAGCGAGGAAGACGGCGTAATCACCGGCTACGCCTCTTTCGGCGACTGGCGCGCCTTTGACGGTTTCCGTCATACGGTTGAGCACTCGGTTTACGTCCACCCGGCCCATCAGGGCAAAGGGATTGGCCGCACGCTGATGAAGGCGCTGATTAACGAGGCCCGCGCCATCGGTAAACACGTGATGGTGGCCGGGATTGAAGCGCAA
Organism: Enterobacter sp. EC_64; assembly: GCF_019584165.1. Classification (NCBI taxonomy): domain Bacteria; kingdom Pseudomonadati; phylum Pseudomonadota; class Gammaproteobacteria; order Enterobacterales; family Enterobacteriaceae; genus Enterobacter; species Enterobacter sp. EC_64. The sequence goes on along the minus strand of NZ_VDAS01000025.1, from coordinate 41,720 downwards.
AACCATGCCTCGATACACCTCCACGAAACGCTCGGCTTTGTGACGACGGGACAAATGCCGCAGGTGGGAACCAAGTTTGGCCGCTGGCTGGACTTAACCTTTATGCAGCTGCAGCTGGACGAGCGCAGCGACCCGGACGCGATCCCATGAATCAGTCACTGACGCTGGCGTTTCTGGTGGCGGCGGGCATTGGCCTGGTGGTGCAAAACACCCTGATGGTGCGTATCACCCAGTCCTCCTCCACCATTCTTATCGCGATGCTGCTGAATTCGCTGGTCGGCATCGTGCTGTTTGTCAGCATTCTGCTGCTGAAACAGGGCGTCGCCGGGTTCAGCGAGCTCGCCGCAACGGTGCGCTGGTGGACCCTTATCCCGGGGCTGCTGGGGTCGTTTTTCGTGTTTGCCAGCATCAGCGGCTATCAGAACGTTGGCGCGGCGACGACCATCGCCGTGCTGGTGGCAAGCCAGCTGATTGGCGGGCTGGTGCTGGACGTGCTGAGGAGCCAGGGCATCCCGCTGCGCGCCCTGATCGGCCCGGTGTGCGGCGCGGTGATGCTGGTGGTCGGGGCCTGGCTGGTGGCGCGACGCCAGTTTTGATGGTTACAGTATGGTGCCGCCTTTCGTCAGCTGTTCCTCACGCGCGTCCATCTCCTCTTTATGCTGCTTGCCGTGGTGCGAAATCGCGGTGCGCAGACGCTGCTGCTGAGTGTAGCGCTCTTCACGGCTCAGCTCCGCATCATCGCTTAATTCAATCAGCAGTTCGTTCATGTGGGTAATCACGCTCTCTTCGATGGCGGCATCGACGCGGGCGATAACTTCGTTTAAATGTGACATTGTCACTCCTCGTTATGTGCCCGGTGGCGCTACGCTTACCGGGCCTACAGGTGCCAAATGTAGGCCGGGTAAGGCGGAGCCGCCACCCGGCTAAAAAGGCTTAGTTCAGCTTCGCTTTTGAGAAATCGCTGCCCATCAGGCTTACGCTGTACCCGGTCACGTTGCTGCGGGTCGCGTAGAACGTTTTCCCGTTTGCGAGCGCAATCCACGGCGCCTGCTGGTAGAAAATCTCCTGCGCCTGTCCATAGAGCTTCGCGCGCTCGGCCGGGCTGCTGGTCAGCTTCGCTTTTTGTACGAGGGCATCATACCCCTTATCGCACCAGCGCGCGGCGTTTGAGCCGGTTTTAATGCTCTTGCAGCCGAGCAGCACGTCGGCAAAGTTGTCCGGGTCACCGTTGTCGGACATCCAGCCAAACAGCGCGGAGTCATGTTCGCCTTTACGCATTCCGGAGAGATATTCGCCCCACTCGTAGGAGACAATTTTGGCCTTCACGCCGACTTTCGCCCAGTCGCTCTGAATCATCTCCGCGATACGACGCGAATTCGGGTTATACGGACGCTGCACCGGCATTGACCACAGCGTGACTTCCGCGCCCTTCTCCAGACCCGCCTGCTTCAGCAGGGCTTTCGCTTTTTCAGGATCGTAGCTGTAGTCCTTCAGGTCTTTATTAAAGCCCAGCATATTTGGCGGGATCGGCGATTTTGCCACCGTGCCCGATCCCATAAAGACCGCATTAACGATGGCCTTCTTGTCGGTCGCGTAGTTGAGCGCCTGACGCACCAGCACGTTATCAAACGGTTTTTTCTCGGTGTTAAACGCCAGATAACCGACGTTCAGCGCATCGACGGCGTGCAGCGTCAGGTCTTTGTTGTTCTTGATGGCGTCAAACTGAACCGGGGATGGCGCAGGAACGATCTGGCACTCGTTGGTCTGCAGCTTCGCCAGGCGGGTTTCCACGTTTGGCGTGATGGAGAAGATGAGATGCTTCGTCGGCACTTCGCCTTCCCAGTAGTTCGGGTTCGCGACGTAGCGGATCAGCGAATCCACTTTATACTGCTGCAGCACGTATGGCCCGGTACCAATCGGCCAGGTATCCACGTTTTCAGGCGTGCCTTTTTTCAGCATCGCGTCGGCGTATTCCGCGGAGAGAATCGAGGCGAAATCCATCCCCCAGTCGGCCAGAAACGCGGCGTTGGGTTCGCTGAGTGTGAACTGAACGTGGTAATCATCGACCTTTTTAACGTCCTGGATCAGCTTATCGAGACCGACATCATTAAAGTACTCGTAGTTCCCCTGCGACACGTTGTGGTACGGGTGTTTAGGGTCTTTCTGGCGCATGACCGAGAAAATAACGTCATCGGCATTAAAATCGCGCGTCGGTTTGAAGTATTTGTTGCTGTTGAACTTCACCCCTTTACGCAGGGTAAAGGTATAGGTCTTGCCGTCCGGCGAGATTGTCCAGGACTCCGCCAGCGACGGCACCGGAGTATTTTTCACCGGATCGAAATTGATCAGGCGGTTATACAGCACCTGAGAGCTGGCCACAAAAGACGGGCCAGAGCTGGCGATTTGTGGGTTGAAGGACTCGGGGGAGGCTTCTGAACAGTAAATAAGGGTGTCGTTATTTGCCGCCCATGCGGCACCGGCTGGTAACAGCGCGCTCAGCGCAAGGGCGAGCAGTGTTTTCCCTGTAGACATGGTTATAACCCTGACAGTTTTATTATATAGGACAGTAATAACAGCACAGGCGTTTTGACCTGGCAAATAACGAAACACTATCAGGTTATTCTAAAGCTGCGGTTTTTGCTGTTTTAACCGCCAGCGCCCAGAGAGACGATTTGCCTTAAGTGCCATTATTCGTCAAGCACAACCGTCACTTTCTATGCCGCAAGAAATCGGCGCTTTTAGCGTCTCTTCCTCCGTTTGGTTGCGTCCTCGGTTCGTTAAAGTAATGGTGTGAAGAAGTATATGGGATCAAATCGTGGCAAAAACTCTTTTACGCAGCGGTAATCTGGATGATTTTCAGGCCGTTGGCGGCGGCGGACAAGCCGTTTTCGAATCAGCGTTGCAAATCCGGGAAGCGCTCCGGTTGCGCAAACAACAGGCCATCGTCGACTGTCTGGCGATTCCTCAGGTCAACGACAGCGGCGACCGCGTGGACTGGTATTCCCCGGTTGAAGGGAGCGTAACCAGCTGGAAAGCGGCCGATGAAGATGATCGCTATCGCGCCCTGCGCTATCTGGAAAACACGCTCGCCAGCGTCGAGTCATTAAGCAAGAAATGCCTGCAGTCGCCCAAAACCGCGCAACAGCTCTTTGGCTCTCTGCTGTCGAAGGCATTTCAGTTCCCGGGCGAAAACTTCCTCTTCCTGGTGGACGGAAAGCCGGTCATCAGCTTCTGGGGATTTGTAAACCTCAACGAGAACGCGCGCGACGATGTCCTCGACTGCCTGCGTGAGTCCCTGATCCCTGAGCCAGCCCCCGTTGTGATTGACGATCCTGAACCCGAGCCTGAGCCAGAGCCGGTGATGACCTTTGAGCATGCTGACGAGCCGCTGATCGCCCCTTCCACGGTGGTGCGTATTACGCCGGAGGAGCTGTATGAGCCCGAACCGGCCCCCGCCGTTGCACAACCTGTTCAGGCGCCTGCTCCGGCGAACGTCGTGAAAAAGCGCCGCGTTCCCCTGTGGACCCTGCCGGTTGCCGCCGTGATCGTCGCCGCCATTGCCGCCCCGCTGCTGTGGCCGAAACAGGCACCTTCCGCTGAGCCCGCCCCGGCTCCCACACCTGAACCTGTGGAGATTGCGCCAAAACCGATCAAAGCGGTTGAGCCGCTGGCGATGAAGCTACCGCTGCATCAGGCGGAGGTCGTGGCCAGCAAAGAAAAAGAAGCCGCTCCGGCCGCTCCTGCGCCACAGCCCGCTCCGGTGGTGATTGTCGCCATCCCAAAAGACGCCATGGTGATGGAAGCGAATCAGGTAAAAGCGGGATCGACGCGCTTCCTGAACGGCACCTGGCGCGCCATCCTCGACGTGAAGGATCCGGTTACCGGCAAGCCGCCGTCGCTGCGCTATCAGATCCAGAACAATAAAGGTTTCGCCCGCGTTGTCCATGGCGACAACATTGTCTGCCGCGCGGAGGTCTTCTCCGGGCTGCACAGCAATGGCGAGCTGATGATTAAGAGTCGCGGCACTGCCCGCTGCACCGACGGTTCCCGCTACCCGATGCCGGAAGTGGCCTGTAAAGCAGGCACCAGCGATATCGCAGAATGTCGCGCCCGTTATGATGCCAACACCGTCGTCCCACTGACGTTCAAGAAAGCAGGTGCCTGATCCTATGCTGGTAAATCTTTGCGACTATAAACAAAGCGTCACGCTTATTGCCAACAGCGGCGTGCAGTTCCTCGATTTCGGTCTGACGCCGCAGGACTCCGCCAGCAACGGGCGCTTCGTACGTAAAACCGCGAACGGCCCGCTGTTGCGCCTCGATTTCGACCTGGTCAACGGTCGCTATACCCTGCCCGGCATGAACGGCGGGCAGCCTGAAGTGGTCAAACCGGAAACCACTATCCCGCTGCATCAGTCGCTGGCGGTACTGGATGGCGTCTGGCTTCCGGTTCCGTTCCTGCGCTTCAACCCGCCGCGGACGTTTGTGGAAGGGCCGGATAACTGGGCCCGCGTTCAGGTGCGCAAGCTTGAGACCCCCGACACGGCAGGCAATACCCACCGCGTGACCCTCGCGCTTGACAGCCAGATTGCCGATCATGCCACGTCCGCGCTCTCTCCCGTGGAAAACGATATTCTGAACGGCACCCGCTTCGCGCTGGCCTGGCGCGATAGCGAGGTAGACAGTTTCCTCGACCAGACCTGGATTGACGGCTGGCTGCGCGAGGCGTTTACCCAGTATGCCGACGGCGTTGAGAACCGCTCTGAACGCGACCTGCAGCAGGCGATGCGCAGCTTTGAGTATCAGGCCCACTGGCTCAACCTGCTGACCATGCTCGGTGAACAGCTCACCGTGCCGGAAGTAAAATTTGTCACCCATACGCTCAGCACGCCTGCCATTCCGGTCGACCTGATCCTCGACGTGGGCAATACCCACACCTGCGGCGTCATTATTGAAGACCACGGCGATGCCAACGATGGGCTGCGCCAGACCGCCGAGCTGCAGGTCCGCTCGCTCAGCGAGCCGCAGTTCCTGAACGAACCGCTGTTCACCAGCCGTCTCGAGTTTTCGGAAGCGCGTTTTGGCAAGCAGCACTTCTCGGTGGAAAGCGGTCGCGAAGATGCCTTCGTCTGGCCGTCGATTGTCCGCGTCGGTGATGAAGCCCGCAAGCTGGCGATGCAGCGTCTGGGCACCGAGGGCAACAGCGGTATCTCCAGCCCGCGTCGCTACCTGTGGGATGAAACCCCGGTCGTGCAGGACTGGCGCTTTAGCCAGATGAACAGCAAGACCCAGCGTGAACCGCTTGCCACCGCGTTCCCGCTGATGAACCTGATGAACGATGACGGCGAGCCGCTCTTCACGCTGCCGCAGGACGAGCGCCTGCCGGTCTTCTCGCCGCAATACAGCCGCAGCACCCTGATGACCCACATGCTGTGCGAGCTGCTGGCACAGGCGCTGGGGCAGATCAACAGCGTCGCCACGCGCCTGCGCCTGGGCTTCCCTGCCTCGCCGCGCCAGCTGCGCACGCTGATCCTGACGCTGCCCTCCGCGATGCCAAAGCAGGAGCGTGAGATCTTCCGTCGCCGCATGTTTGAAGCCATCGCCATTGTCTGGAAAGCGATGGGCTGGCACCCGCAGGATGAGGATTTTGTCACCCGCAAACAGCAGGAAAAAAGCGTGGTGCCGGTACCGGAAATCCAGATGGAGTGGGATGAAGCCAGTTGCGGTCAGCTGGTCTGGCTGTATAACGAAGCCATCTCCCGCTTTGGCGGCCAGACCGAAGCCTTCTTCGCCTCCCTTGCCCGTCCGGACCGTGAGCCTGAGCCGGGCAGCCAGCCGGGACGCGCGCTGCGCGTCGCGTCCATCGACATCGGCGGCGGCACAACGGATATGGCGATCACCCATTACCAGCTGGACGACGGCTCCGGCAATAACGTCAAAATCACTCCGCAGCTGCTGTTCCGCGAAGGCTTTAAGGTGGCGGGCGACGACACGCTTCTGGACGTGATTCAGCGCTACGTATTGCCCGCCCTGCAAACGCAGCTGCAAAAATCCGGTATCGCAGACGCCTCGCTGCTGATGGCTTCACTGTTCGGCGACTCCGGGCGCATTGATACCCAGGCCGTACTGCGCCAGCAGACGGCGCTGCAGCTGTTTATGCCGCTTGGCCATGCGATTCTTGCCGGGTGGGAGTCCAGCGACGTTGACGATCCGCTGGCTGGTCTGCACGCCACCTTTGGCGATCTCCTGCCGCAGAAGCCGACCCGCAACGTGATGAACTATCTGCAGCAGGCGATCGACCATGCCCTGCCTGCGGGTTCTGACGCTTTTGACCTCTTCGCCGTGCCGCTGCACGTCAATTTCCGCGAAATGCAGGATGCGATGCTGGCCGGGCAGTTTACGCTAGCCTCCCCGCTCCACGCGGTGTGTGAGGCGATCTCCCATTATAGCTGCGACATTCTGCTGATCACCGGACGCCCGGGCTGCCTGCCTGGCGTTCAGGCGCTGATTCGCCACCTGCAGCCGGTGCCGGTCAACCGCATCGTCTGGCTGGATAAATACCAGGTGCATGAGTGGTATCCGTTCAGCCAGCAGGGGCGCATTGGCAACCCGAAATCGACCGCTGCCGTGGGGGCCATGCTCTGCAGCCTGGCGCTTGACCTGCGTCTGCCGCGCTTCAACTTTAAAGCCGCGGACATTGGCGCGTATTCCACCGTGCGCTATCTGGGCGTGCTGGATAACACCGTCAATACCCTGCGCGAGGAAAACGTCTGGTATCAGGATATCGATCTTGATAAACCCGGTGCGAAGCTTGACGCGCGTCTGCACTTCCCGCTGCGCGGTAACGTCACCCTCGGCTTCCGCCAGCTGGCGAACGCGCGCTGGCCGGCCACGCCGCTCTACACGCTCAGCATTAACTCGGCCGAACTGGCAAAAGCGATTGCCGGCGACGGCGTGCTGAACGTGCGGCTCAAACTCTGCGGCGGCAGCAAGCATGAAGGCCCGGAGGCCTTCGAGCTGAGCGATGCCTGGCTGCAGGACGGCACGCCGGTGGCGCCTGACGCCTTAACCTTCAAACTGAATACCCTGGCCGACCGCCGACACAGCGGCAGCCACTACTGGATCGACAGCGGGAGCGTATACCTGAAATGACAGCGACGACCACCACCACTCAGGCCTTAATCGGGTGGATCAACGAGACGCGCCTGAACGCCCCCGTGCTGGATAACGATGCCGACGCCCTGCTGGCCCGCATCAACGCGGCGCAGGCGCGCGAGCAGGCCATTGAACGCGCCATGACCCGCCAGAGCAGCATCGGGCTTTACGGCCATTCGCAGAGCGCGAAAGCGCACCTGCTGTTGTCGCTGTGCGGCAGCGGCAATGGACGCCTGAACGTGACGCCAGGCCAGCGCACCTTTGACTATTTTTCGCATATCAATCCGGGACATGCCCTGACCAACATGGCCGTCCGCTTCACCCGGGAAACCCCGGAAGCGCTTGACGAGGCGTTTCCGCTGCGCCTGACCCTGGTCACCGAGGCCGAGCTGGTGCAGCTGTTTATTGCCCGCACGACGCTGCACCCGCAGATGCGCGCGGTGGATAAGGCGGTCATTGAGACCCGCCTGGAGAAATGGCGCGGTCTGCGCCAGCCGCAGAGCGTGCCCGGCATCACGGCGCAGGACGTGGGGGCGATTGCCCGCTTCTGGCAGAGCACGGTACCCGCCGCGAAACAGCAAATTGATGATGCCCTGTGGCACGAGTTCGCCCAACTGGTGCCTTCGCTCGATCTCAGCACCCGCGCCAGCGTGTGGTCGCTGCTGTGGGGCGAGCAGCAGGAACTGACCCAGCAGTGGTTAAATCTGGCCCATGTGCTGCACCAGACCAGCCAAGCCAGCGAGATTGCGGCCCCCCTTAGCCTGCTGGTGGACAGCTTCGGGCTGCCTGGCGAAGGGTTCCTGACGCACGACGGCTCGGTAGCGCTGCAGAATACGCAAGAGACGCTTCTCCATCCGCTGAACAACGGTGAGATGCTGAACGCCATCAGCCTCCCCGTCGATGTGCTGGCCTTCCTGACCCGCGAGCTGGTGCTTCCGGTTGAGAACGGCGCGCTGGATAATGTCGATATCATTGATATCCCTGTGTTTGAAGAGCGCCATGCCGATCCGCTACGCCAGGCAAAATCCCAGTGGCTGCTTGAGCACTACCGTCAACAGCTCCAGCCGGATGTGCTGGTCATCTGCAACGCGACGGCGCAGCACGAACAGACGGCCAAAAAAGCAAAAGTGTTAATGAACTGGGTCAGGGAGACGCAGCCTGCTGAAGAATCTGCCCTGCCGGGTCTGGTATGGGCGATCACCCCGCACGACGCGCGCTTTACCACCCGGCAGAATCTCGATGAAGCCGTACAGCATCTGCTTGGAAAGCCGGGCTTGCGCTGGGGCACGCTACAGGCTCTGGACAGCCACAGCATGCAGCGCGTCATTGAGTGGCTGTCTCAGGCCACGCTGCCCGCGCAGCGACAGAAGCGTCTCGGCACGCTCAAAAACGCGCTGCGTCTGGAGCTCTCGGCGATGATGCAAAGCTACCTGGCACCGCTGGTTGAGGAGCCAGGTATCCGACGCACTCAGGCAGAAAACATGGTGCGCACGCTGCAAAGCAGTGCCGCCCGCCACGGCGAGCTGCTTGAAGGCCTGCTGCCGCCGCTGAAGGCCTTTGAAACACTGTTGGCCGTTCAGCAGCCGCGCGAGGAGCAGGTTAACGGGCTATTTACGGATACCATTGACCTGTTTGCCGAGAACGCCCAGGAAAGCGCCGGTCTGTACCAGACCAAAGACAAAGCGCGCCTGGCGCACAAAGTCTGGACAAATCATCTGCGCCAGTGGAGCCGCAACGAGGCGACAGCCGCCCGTCTTGGGCTGGATCCTGCGGTGTTACAGCAAATTGCGGATGTGCTGGTGGTCACCAGCTACCGGCTGGATCTGCCTCAGCAGCTGCAGCGAATTGTCGAAGCGGATAAGAGTAGCGCTGCGCAACTGCATGCCGTGATGGGCAATTTCGTTGGCTGGCTGGGTTACGACAAGACGCCCGTGGCGACGCGCCCGGCAAGCCGCATCCGCAAGGGGCAGGCCATCTTCGTCACCCCGGTGGTGAGCAGCGCCGAGCCCCGCCTGACGCGTCTGGGTGAACAGCCGGTCCATGCCGCTACCGCGTACGTTTACGACTGGCTGGTCGCGCTCTATAGCCGCGCGATCGAGAATATTGATTACCAGCACCCGCATGATGTTCAGCCTGACGCTCGTCAGGCACTACGGGCTTTAATAATGTAGCCGCCTTCTTGCCGGGTGGCGCTGCGCTTACCCGGCCTACATTTCGCCACGATGATACATTGCACAATAATCACATCGTCATACACCCGGCTAATGCCTGCGCCAGCGCAGAGGGGTTTTCCCACGACATAGAGTGCCCCGCCGCAGGGATAATTTTTACCTCAACGCCTTTCTGTTGCAGATTTTCCACATCGTCATCCGGCAGAGAGAGCTCGCCAAAAATCAACGTTACCGGGCAAGGAAGTGACAGGAACTGCGCTTCCCATTCCGGTTCAACGCCGGCCACCAGGCTGGATGCACCGCGCCAGACGGCATAAGCCGCATTGCTCTGCAGGCACCCTGCCCACGCCGTTTTTTCTGCGCTGAGCATGGCGTCGTAACCCTGCTCCAGAAACTGTTGCTCGCTTTGCGCCGCGATTGACCGGCTGAACATGCCCCCACCCGCATGAAAATTGGGTTCTGACACCATCAGCCCCTTCACGCGCGTAGCCAAAAGCCCCGCCGTTTCGATAGCAATACTGCCGCCCATGCTGTGGCCGTATAACCAGAAGGAATCCAGTTTAAGATGGTCAATCAGCTCCGCCACAACGTGCGCCTGGTCGGTGGTTTTGTAGCTGTAGTGCTCAGGCTTATCGCTGTAGCCGCTGCCGGGCAAGTCGATGAGAATGGCTCTGCGTGCGCCAAACAGCGGGTCACGAACGACGCGGGGATATTCATAGGAAGAGGCGCAGCCCAGCCCGTGAATGAACACTACGGGATCGCCGGAGCCGGGCAAGTCGTGCCAGCGCACGGTGCAACCGGCCTGCTGCGAGTAAAAACTGTTCATAAGCACTCCTTTTATGATGCACTGTGTATTTATACAGTTATCACATCAGGAATGCTATGTTCATCTTTTAAAACTGGAAGCGTGCTTCAGAAAAGCGAGACCAGCAGCGCAACGGGAAAGCTCATTGGCCAGGTTGACCCCACCAGGAAAGCGCTCAGCAGGCGGATACGTTTGCGGTCTTTTGAGAGGAACCAGGTGATTAACGCGCAGATGGAAGCCATGATTGCGTAAAAAACCAACATCTTTTGATACAACGTCATTCTGTATACCAGAGCCGAAAAAATAACCGCACGCAATATGCGTCATATGTTGACACAGATCAAGTTTTTTCGTTACAGAATAACCACTTAAAAATTACGGCTAATAACAATTGAGTATCTTACGTAACACATCTGGCGGGCAAAGAGAACGCCTGACCGCGCAAGCGGCCAGGCTGGACGGGCTTAGTGTTTGATCATGACATGCCGGACAACCGTATAATCCTCAAGCCCGTAGACCGACATATCTTTCCCGTAGCCCGATAATTTCATGCCGCCGTGCGGCATTTCGCTCACCAGCATAAAATGGGTGTTCACCCAGGCGCAGCCGTACTGCAGGCGCGCGCTCAGGCGATGGGCACGCCCCACGTCTTTGGTCCAGACCGATGACGCCAGGCCGTATTGCGAGTCGTTTGCCCAGGCCAGCACCTGCGCCTCGTCATCAAACTCGGTGACGCTCACCACCGGGCCAAACACCTCGCGCTGAACGATGGCGTCGTCCTGTTTTGCTCCCGCCAGCAGTGTTGGCTGGAAGTAGTAGCCCGCCCCCTCTTTTTTGCTCCCGCCGGTGACAACCCGGATATGGCCGAGCGCTTTCGCCTCATCGACGGCCTGGCTGACGCGTGACAGATGGGCGGCCGAGCTGAGCGGACCGAGTTCGGTAGCCTCGTCCTCCGGGGCACCCATTTTAAGACTGGCAACCGCGGCGCCCAGTTTTTCAACCAGTTGGGCATAGATTCCCTTCTGGGCATAAATGCGGCAGGCTGCCGTACAGTCCTGCCCGGCATTGTAGAAGCCAAACGTCCGCACCCCTTCGACCACCGCATCCAGATCGGCATCATCAAACACGATCACCGGCGCTTTGCCGCCCAGCTCCATATGGGTGCGTTTAATCGAGGACGCCGTATGGCCGATGATATGTTCCCCGGTCGCAATCGAACCGGTCAGCGAAACCATGCGGACCTTCTCGTGCCCGGTGAGCGGGTCGCCGACCGTTTTCCCGCGACCAAACAGCACGTTCAGAACGCCCGCCGGGAAGATATCTTTTGCCAGCTCTGCCAGCTTCAGCGCGGTCAGGGGCGTGATCTCAGAGGGCTTTATCACCACGCAGTTCCCTGCCGCCAGCGCGGGGGCCAGCTTCCAGGCTGCCATCATCAGCGGGTAGTTCCACGGCGCGATAGAGGCCACCACGCCCACCGGATCGCGGCGAATCATCGACGTGTGACCGTCAAGGTACTCGCCCGCTGCCAGACCGTTCAGGCAGCGGGCGGCCCCGGCAAAGAAACGGAAAACGTCGACCACCGCCGGAATTTCATCCCCCAGCGCGCAGTGCAGCGGCTTGCCACAGTTGAGGGACTCGAGCCGGGCAAACGCCTCACCGTGCGCTTCAATCGCGTCCGCCAGCTTCAGCAGGCACTCGGCGCGGGTTTTCGGCGTCGTTTGTCCCCACGCCGCAAAAGCACGGTCAGCCGCCAGCACCGCCGCGTCGACCTGGGCCGCTGACGCCTCAGCAATCTCCAGCAGCACCTCTCCGGTGGCCGGGTTATAAACCGGCTGTTTTTCACCCTCTCCGACAACCAGCTCACCGTTTATCAGCAGATGTTTTTGCATAGCATTTTCCTGTTGAATTCACTGTTATTTCCCGCTGCCGGCAATGTTTTCGCCGTCGCGGGTTAGCCACCAGGCTCCCAGAATGGGGATAGTTGTCACCAGCATCACCAGCAGAGCCACGACGTTGGTGACCGGCACGTCACGCGGACGCCCGAGCTGGTTGAGCAACCACAGCGGTAACGTGCGCTCGTGTCCCGCCGTAAACGTTGTGACGATGATCTCGTCAAACGACAGGGCAAACGCCAGCATTCCCCCGGCCAGCAGCGCGGAACCCAGATTGGGCAGCACCACATAGCGAAAGGTTTGCCACCCGTCAGCCCCGAGATCCATCGACGCTTCCACCAGGCTCCAGGAGGTGCGTCTGAACCGGGCAATCACGTTGTTAAACACCACCACCACGCAGAAGGTGGCGTGTCCGACCACGATGGTGAAAAACCCCGGCTCCAGGTTAATCGTTTTGAAAGCCGTCAGCAGCGCCAGGCCGGTGATGATCCCCGGTAACGCAATCGGTAACAGCAGCAGCAGAGAGATCGCATTCTTGCCAAAAAACGCGCTTCGCCACAGCGCTGCTGCAGCAAGCGTGCCAAGCACAAGGGCTATCGCGGTAGAAAGCGCGGCAATTTGAAGTGACAACGTCACGGATTCGATGATATCGCCGCGCCCCGCCGCCACGCTAAACCACTTCAGCGTCAGCCCCTGCGGCGGAAAGCTGAAGGCGGCGTCCTCGGTGTTGAAGGCATAGGTCGCGATAATCAGCAGCGGGAAGTGCAGGAAGATGACGCCTCCCCACGCTGCCACTTTCAGGAACAGCGGTGCGCGTTCAGAGTGCATCGAATGCTCCCAGACGTTTCACGAACGCCAGATAAAGAGAAATCAGCACGATGGGAACCAGCGTGAACGCGGCGGCCATCGGCATATTGCCGATGGCGCCCTGCTGGGAGTAGACCATGTTACCAATGAAGTAGCCCGGCGGGCCGACCAGCTGAGGAACGATGAAATCCCCAAGCGTCAGGGAAAACGTAAAGATTGAACCCGCCGCAATGCCCGGGATGGCCAGCGGCAGAACGACATAGCGGAACGTCTGCCGGGGACGCGCGCCGAGGTCGGCTGAGGCCTGCAGCAGCGAGGCCGGAAGACGTTCCAGCGCCGCCTGGACGGGCAGGATCATAAACGGCAGCCAGATGTAAACGAAGACCAGAAACCGTCCCAGCCCGGAGGTGGACAAGGTGTTGCCGCCAACTGCCGGGAGCGTCAGGATTGAGGTCAGAATCGGCTCCAGGCCGAGATGGCTGAGAAACCACTGGGCCACGCCGTCCTTCGCCAGCAGCAGCGTCCAGGCGTAGGCTTTAACGATATAGCTCGCCCACATTGGCAGCATCACGGCGATATAGAAAAACGCTTTCCACTTGCCGCTGGTGTATCGCGCCATGTACCAGGCCATCGGGAACGCAAGGATGGCGCTGGCAATGGTCACCGCAATCGCCATCGTTAACGTGCGCAGGATGATGTCGTAGTTTGCCGGGTTGAAGAGCGCCTGAATGTTCGCCAGCGTGAGATCCGGCGTGACCGCCATGGTGAAATCGTCAAAGGTGTAAAACCCCTGCCACAGCAGCGTCAGCAGCGACCCTAAATAGACGATGCCAAACCACATCAGCGGCGCAAGCAGAAGCAGGAACAGACCGAGCGACGGCTTTCGCCAGAACAGGGCCGTCATGCGGCTCAGACGGCCGCGCGGGGCGGGAGGATGCGCAACGCTCATATCCATTTCACCTCTCCTCGTGAAGGCGGATCATCGCCTCGCGCGACCATGACGCCATGACCGCCTGCCCCGGCGCAATGCCGCTCAGCGGCGAGGCGTCACTGAAGTTAGCCTGGCTCACCAGCAGTTTGGCGCCATCGGCGAGCTTCAGCTCCAGACGCGTGGCAGCCCCCTGATACTGTACGGCCTGCACGACGCCCTGAACCTGAACGTCACCCTGTTCATTAAGGCGAATATGCTCCGGGCGCAGGGAAAAGGTGCCCTCCATGCCGCAAAGCGTCTGCGCAAGGCCCGCATCAAAAACGTTGGAGGTGCCGACAAAACCGGCGACAAACGGCGTGCGCGGACGCATGTAGAGATCGCGTGGGGTATCCACCTGCTCGATGCGCCCGTTATTGAACACCGCCACCCGGTCCGACATGGAAAGGGCCTCGCCCTGATCGTGGGTGACAAAAATAAAGGTGATGCCGAGTTCTTGCTGAAGTTTCTTCAGCTCGAACTGCATCTGTTCCCGCAGCTTGAGATCGAGTGCCCCTAAAGGCTCGTCCAGCAGCAGGACGCGCGGTTCATTCACCAGCGCGCGGGCGATGGCGACACGCTGACGCTGGCCGCCGGAAAGTTGCGAAGGTTTACGGGCGATGGCAAAACTCAGGCCCACTTTTTCCAGAGCATCGCGGGCCTGCGCATGGCGTTTTTTCTTGTCGACGCCTTTGACCATCAGCCCGTAGGCGACATTGTCGAGGATCGACATATGCGGGAACAGCGCATAGTCCCGAAACACGGTGTTCACGTCCCGCTCCCAGGGGGGCAGTTCGCTCGCCTCTTTGCCGAAGATGGAAATCGTCCCGCCTGACAGCTGTTCAAAACCGGCGATCAGACGCAGGCAGGTGGTTTTGCCGGAGCCCGAAGGCCCCAGCATGGAGAAAAACTCTCCGTCGCGGATCGCAATGGTGACCCCATCCACCGCCCGGACGTCGCCGTACAGACGGGAAACATTGTTAAACTCGACTGCGTACGTCATGTTCTGCTCCCGGGCAATTAACGACCGCCCATGATGGCGATGTAATCCTGCGTCCAGCGGCTGTAAGGGACAAATTTGCCGCCTTCTGCGATGGGGGTTTTCCAGAACATGATTTTGTCGAACTCATTATAACCGTTTGTTTCGCAGCCTTTATCGCCCAGCAGCGTGCTGGCTTTACACCCTTCCGGCACCACGGGCAGGGAGCCAAACCATGCGGCCAGATCGCCCTGCACTTTTGGCGTCAGCGACCAGTTCATCCATTTGTAGGCGCACATCGGGTGTTTAGCCTGCGCGTGCAGCATGGTGGTGTCCGCCCAGCCTGTCACCCCCTCTTTCGGGAAGACGGTGGCAATGGGCTGGTTCTCGGCCTTCAGGGCATTCGCCTGATACGGCCAGGCGCTGGAGGCCACCACGCCCTCGTTTTTGAAATCGCTCATCTGGACGGTGGTGTCATGCCAGTAACGGTGGATCAGCGCATGCTGGTCGCGCAGCACTTTCAGCACGGCGGCATACTGTGCTTCGGTGAGCTGGTAAGGGTCTTTGATACCCAACTGCGGCTGGGTCGCTTTGACGAACAGCGCCGCATCGGCGATATAAATCGGGCCGTCATAGGCCTGCACGCGTCCCTGATTGGTTTTACCGTCCGGCAGATCCTGTTTGGTAAAGACGACGCTCCAGCTGTCCGGCGGCGTCGGGAAGGTTTTGGTGTTGTACATCAGCAGGTTTGGCCCCCACTGGTACGGCGTGCCGTAGACTTTACCGCCGACGTTAAACCATTCCCCTTTCACAATCCGCTCGTCGAGGGTTTTCCAGTTGGGGATAAGATCGGGGTTAATCGGCTGGACGCGTTTGCCCATGATCAGCCGCAGGGAGGCATCACCTGAGGCGGTCACCAGGTCATATCCCCCTTTCGCCATCAGGCTGACCATTTCATCCGACGTGGCCGCCGTTTTGACGTTGACCGCACACCCGGTCTCTTTTTCAAACTGAGTGACCCAATCGTAGTTTTTATCCGTCTGCCCCCGCTCGATATATCCCGGCCAGGCGATAATATCCAGTCGACCTTCCCCGTCGCCAATGGCCTTTGCTGGTTCTGCGGCTTGCGCTGTCATGATAGTCATGCCGAGCGCGCACAGGCTGCTGCGGGCAAATTTTTTGCTCATAAGAGTTACTCCTGTCGCAATGAAATTTAGCGGCAGCCGTGCCGTAAAAATATCTCCCTTATTAAACGTAGACCGCGCAAATGCGCCGCACCGTTCGGCTTCAGGAAATTTCATCAAGGTGTGACCGAGGGCGCATTCCCCGTTAACTGGATTATAGACAAGGGGTTAGGCGCGAGAGACGGTATGCAGATTTCCTATGACGGGTCACCGCGAAATAGTCGCAGCGCCGTCATCAGGATAAGAATTGATTATTTAAATAACGGAGAAAGGATTATTCCAGCATCGTGCTAATTAATTTTCCTAACTGAATGACCGCCTGCTCTTCCCGCTCTCCCCAGGCCCAGGAGGTATTAAAACGAAAGAACGGCGTCCACGCGTCAGAGGTGGAAAACATTTTTCCGGGAGCAATGCTGATGTGGTGCGTTAAGGCCTTTTCGCTCAGCAGCCCCGCGTCCAGCTGTGCCGGCAGTTCCAGCCATAAAAAGTAGCCGCTGTCGTTATGGTGAATTTTGACGCCCGCAGGCATATGGCGAAGAAGTGACTGCCAGGCCTGCTGCTTTCGCTCGGCCAGCGTACGCCGCAGGCGGCGCAGGTGGGCGTCGTAGCGTTTGGTCGCCAGGTAATCCACCAGCGCCAGCTGCATGGGAGAACTGGTTGAAAGCGTGCTCATCAGCTGCAGCTGCTGAATGCGCCGCGCGTGTTTTCCTGCCGCCACCCAGCCGATGCGAAAACCGGCCACCAGACATTTCGAAAAGGACGAGCAGTGTAGCGTCATGTCCTGACGATCCCACGCTTTCGCCGGGAGCGGCTTTTCACGTCCAAAATAGAGCTCGCTGTAGACGTCATCTTCAATCAGCGGGACGTTGTGCTGGGTTAACAGGGCGACAAGCTGGGCTTTTTTCTCCGCGCTCAGCGTGAAGCCGAGCGGGTTTTGGCTGTTAGTCATGATCCAGCAGGCTTTAACCGGGTATTCATTCAGCGCCTGCTCTAAGGCATTGAGATCGATCCCCTCGCGAACGTCCGTCGCAATCGACAACGCTTTGAGCTTCAGGCGTTCCAGCGCCTGCAGCGCACCGTAAAAACAGGGGTTTTCGACAATCACCCAGTCACCCGGCTCGGTTACCGCCTGAAGGCTAAGATTCAGCGCTTCGAGCGCGCCTGCGGTGATCACGATCTCTTCCGGGGAGATGTTCATCCCCTGCTGCGCGTAGCGGCGGGCAATGGCGTGGCGGAGATCGACGTTTCCCGGCGGCAGGTTCTCAATCACGCTCATCGCCGTCGCGGTTTTGCTGACGTTTGCCAGCGAACGGTTGAGCTGCTGAAGCGGGAAAAGCCTGGGGTCGGGAAACGCGGAAGCAAAAGGAACAACGGACGGGTCGCGGCTGGCCTGTAAGACGTCGAAGATGTAGGTATTGATATCCACCGCTTCGTCACGCATCACCTGAGCGGGTGGCGCAGGCTGTTGTGCGGTCGGGCGCGAGGCAACGTAATAGCCCGACTGCGGTCTGGCGACAATGCGCCCCTGACTTTCCAGCATCTGATACGCGTGGCCAACGGTCATAAAACTCATGCCGCTGCTTGCCACCTGCTCTCGCAGGGAAGGCAGCTTATCGCCCGGCAGCCATACGCCAAGCTCAATCTGCGAGATAATTTGTTGCGCCAGACGCTGGTATTTTTTCATCAGATTCTCCTTAAGACCGACAGTGTATATCAGCAGGAGAAAAAGAGAAGATTTAGCGAACTGTTATAGTCTGGAAGATGAATTACTTACGGTATTCGGTCACGTGGCTCTGAGCGGAACGCGCGGCGGCCAGGTGGTCGAGCGTAATCATCGACGATTTGCAAAAAATGCATTTCGCGCCAAACGGGTTTTTCTCAGACACGTCAAAGGCTGAGGTGCGGTACTGCGAGCCATGACAGCATGGGCAGCGAAAATGGATATATGAAGTCATAGGTTTCTCCTGAAACGTAAAAACGTAAATTACTAATGGGCCGATTGGGCATAATGGTTTTAAACAAAACGAATCGGAATGTAGATAAAGACCCAAGAGAGGCTGCGGAGAGGCACAACGTGATGAGAACTGCTTTATAAAACTACGTCAGATATTTATTTGGACTCAAAACCAGAAGGCCATTAACGCACGACGCTGACGACAAAGCAAGCGGTTTAATGCGGAAAAATCATAAAAAGAATGTTTTTATTCCCTGATGCTCGTCCATGTTATTAAAAATTGATGTTTACAATCCCCGGCCAGACATACATAACCACATGAAATATAAATATAATATATAACATTTTTTGCCTACTCATATCATCAACCACAGAGTATTAACAACAGGCTGATGAACACTCTGCTACTTGTCTTGCTCAAGCAGGAATTTCGCTCTTACCTTACAGAAAGGAACTATCAATGAGTTGGAATAAAGACGCGGCTGTTTCTTACCTCCGCTCGCATGCGCTTGGACACTCTCATAACGAATGCGCGAAGTTTACACGTCGTGCCATAATCGCTGGCGGCATTACGCTTGAACGTACACATGATGCAAAGGATTATGGACCAAAACTTTTGCGTGCAGGATTTAAAGAGGTTCCTCCTGGTTCAACGTTGCTTAGCCGAGATGTGGCTGTAATTCAGCCCTATCCCGGGGGAAACTCAAGCGGCCATATGACAATGTTCGACGGCACTCGGTGGATCTCAGATTTTACCCAGCTCAGTATGTACCCCGGGCCGGGTTACCGCCGCGCACAACCAACCTATAAGATTTACAGGATGAGTCGATGATGAAGGGGATTATAATTACTCTGGCGTTATTATTATCAGCTTGTACGTGCGTACCTCAGCAGAGTGCTGCCGAACGGGCGGAAGAATTTTACTCCAACTATCTGACATTTTTTGCGGAAAGTGATGGGGAATACCCTCAGCTTAGAGAGTACGTTGCGGCAGATACGCTATCCCGACTTAACGAGATAGAGTCTATTCCTGAACAGGAAATCCTGGGGTCAGATTATTTCGCTTATGTTCAGGATTATGATCCCTCTTGGGTGAAGCGGCTCGAGGTTGGTGCGCCGCATCAATTCATCAATGGCGAAGTTCTTCCTGTCCGGATTGGTATTGAGCACGGCGGGTTTCTTAATCTTGAAGTCTATATGCGTCGTGAAGACGGAAAGTGGAAAATTTACCGCGTGAGTGACGTAACCGATCGCTACGAGCACCCCATATTTAATGCCGGAGCAATTACTCGGGCAAAGTCATTAGCGAAAAGCGGACTTTAAGCACATCTATAAATAATACACTGGGCAAACTGTTATAGGTAAATATGCCGGGTCTGTTTCTGCAACCCAGAGCTGGCGAGGCTTAGAATGGCATCGACATAATTACATCGCGGAGTTTTGCATGTTTGGTTTGGATGCTTTTCACCTTGCGCGGATACAGTTTGCCTTTACTGTATCCTTCCACATTATTTTCCCGGCCATCACCATTGGTCTCGCAAGCTACCTTGCCGTACTCGAAGGGCTGTGGCTGAAAACAAAAAATCCGGTCTGGCGCTCGCTGTACCATTTCTGGTCGAAGATTTTTGCCGTCAACTTTGGCATGGGCGTGGTCTCCGGGCTGGTGATGGCCTACCAGTTTGGCACCAACTGGAGCGGCTTTTCGCAGTTTGCGGGCAGTATTACCGGCCCGCTGCTGACCTATGAAGTGCTTACCGCCTTCTTCCTCGAAGCCGGGTTCCTCGGCGTGATGCTGTTCGGCTGGAATAAAGTCGGGCCGAAGCTGCACTTCTTTTCCACCTGCATGGTGGCACTGGGGACCATTATTTCCACCTTCTGGATCCTCTCCTCCAACAGCTGGATGCAAACCCCGCAGGGCTATGAGATCGTCAACGGTCAGGTGGTACCGGTGGACTGGTTCGCCGTGGTGTTTAACCCCTCCTTCCCTTACCGCCTGCTGCATATGTCGATAGCCGCGTTCCTGAGCAGCGCCCTGTTTGTTGGCGCATCCGCGGCATGGCATCTGCTGCGCGGGAATAATACCCCCGCCATCCGGGCAATGTTTTCAATGGCGCTGTGGATGACGCTGATTGTCGCGCCCCTCCAGGCCATGGTGGGTGATATGCACGGGCTGAACACCTTAAAGCACCAGCCCGCGAAAATTGCCGCCATTGAAGGGCACTGGGAAAATCCACCGGGCGAGCCGACCCCGCTACTGCTGTTTGGCTGGCCGGATATGGAACAGGAGCGCACCCGCTTTGGGCTGGAGATCCCAGCGCTGGGAAGCCTTATTCTGACACACAGTCTGGATAAACAGGTTCCGGCGCTCAAAGAGTTTCCAAAGGAAGACCGCCCAAATTCCACCATCGTCTTCTGGTCGTTCCGCATTATGGCGGGCCTGGGCATGCTGATGCTGCTGCTTGGGGTGACGGCACTCTGGCTGCGCTATAAAAAGCGCATTTATTCTTCCCGTCCTTTCCTGTGGTTTGCCCTGCTGATGGGGCCCTCCGGGCTGATTGCTATTCTGGCCGGGTGGATCACCACCGAAGTGGGCCGCCAGCCGTGGGTGGTCTATGGGCTCCAGCGCACGAAGGATGCGGTTTCTGCCCATGGCGATTTGCATATGAGCGTGAGCCTGCTGGCCTTCTTCGTCGTTTACACCTCGGTATTTGGCGTGGGTTACAGCTATATGGTGCGCCTCATCCGAAAAGGCCCGCAGCCGCATGAATCTTTCGCCACCGAGTCCGACGGACGTCCGGCGCGCCCGCTTTCTGCCGTCACAACTGAACATAAGGAGCAGCCGTAATGGGTATCGATCTTTCCATTATCTGGTTTGTGATCATCGTCTTTGCCACGCTGATGTATATCGTGATGGACGGTTTTGATCTGGGGATTGGCATTCTGTTCCCGTCCACGCAGAACGCCGACGATCGCGATGTGATGGTTAACAGCGTCGCGCCGGTCTGGGACGGGAATGAAACCTGGCTGGTGCTTGGCGGGGCCGCCCTGTTCGGCGCCTTTCCGCTGGCCTACGCCGTGATTATCGATGCCCTCACCATTCCGCTCACATTAATGCTGATCGGTCTTATTTTTCGTGGCGTAGCGTTTGAGTTTCGCTTTAAAGCCACGCCAGCACACCGTCCTTTCTGGGATAAGGCCTTTATAGGCGGTTCCATTCTGGCGACGTTTACCCAGGGCGTGACGGTGGGCGCCGTCATTAACGGCTTTAGCGTCACCGGCCGGGCCTATACCGGCGGCCCCTTTGACTGGTTTACCGCGTTTAATCTGTTTTGCGGCGCGGGCCTGGTGGTGGCCTACGCGCTGTTAGGCTCGACCTGGCTGGTAATGAAAAGCGAAAATGCATTGCAACAGCGGATGCGTCAGGTATCGAAGACCCTGTTAATCGTGCTGCTGGCGTTTGTTGCGGCGATCAGCCTCTGGACACCGCTGGCGCAGCCGGCCATCGCGGCGCGCTGGTTTACGCTGCCGAACCTGTTCTATCTGCTGCCCGTCCCGGCCCTGGTGGTGATTTTTAGTTTGTATCAGTGGCGCTGCCTGAATAATCCCGACAGCCATAGCCGACCGTTTATCCTGACGCTGGGGCTGATTTTCCTCGGCTTTAGCGGGCTTGGGATCAGCATCTGGCCGCACATCATTCCACCGTCAATCACCCTGTGGCAGGCCGCCGCACCGACGCAAAGCCAGGGCTTTATGCTGGTCGGCGCGCTGTTGATCATTCCCGTTATTCTGGTCTACACCTTCTGGAGTTACTACGTTTTTCGCGGCAAAGTTCAGCATGGGGAGGGTTATCACTGATGCAACAACCGGTCTGGAAAAGATTACTGTGGCTGGCCATTATCTGGGGCGGCAGCGTACTGGCGCTGGCTGCGGTCAGTATGCTCTTCCGTATGCTGATGACGGCGGCAGGGTTTAAATCACATTAACGTCATCCCGGGCAACCGCTGCGTTGCCCGGCTCCTCCCCGCACTTTCAGATAAACCCCATTAACGCATGGCAGAGTATCGTTACACTGGAAAAAGATTCACAGTGTTTATAGTTTGAGAAGAAAAATGAAAAAGCTCATTGCGTTAAGTGTTATCAGTCTTGTCCTTACCGGCTGCGTTAATCCGGGTAAAGCCTCCGTTCAGCCGGAGCAACTTAAGAACCACCGCTTTGTGCTGGAAAGTGTGGACGGTAAGGCCGTGAAGACCGCGACAACGCAACCTGAGATCGGTTTTAGCGCACTGCCAGATATCAGCCAGGTGAATAACATGAGCGTTTCTGGTCAGATGTGTAACCGCTTCAACGGACAGGGGAAATTGTCCGAAGGCGAGCTGAAGGTGAAAACGCTGGCCATGACGCGCAAGCTCTGTAGTGAGCGGCAGCTTAACGAGCTGGATCAGGCCATCGGCGACATGCTGCGCAAAGGCGCGCAGGTCGACCTGACTGAAGACCAGTTAACGCTGGCGACAGCCGATAAAACGCTGATGTTTAAGCGTGCAGAGTAATCAGTAGTTACCGCAGGTTCCAACGGCAAGCGACTGTTCACTGCAGCGTTTGCCGTTTGGCAAGGCGCACATCCCAATAGCTGAACCATCAAGCTGGCGAGCTACCGACAGCGAACCGCCAATCATCGCGCAGTTGGCCTGACCGGAGCTGGACATCGCGGCTTTCATACCCGGCACCACGTGCGCGGCCGTTGCCTGCTGGACAGGTTCACTGCTGCATGCCGACAACAATAATGCGGCACACCCTACCAAAAATGCTGAGCGCATGCTCTCTCCCCCATGAATAATGCGAAACCTATGCATAATAGGCATCCCATCCCGTGTCGTCGAGAGCGGAAGTGCGTATTTATGCGCTCCTGAAACAATTTCTCGCAATTTTTCTGCCAAAAGTTTGATCTACTCATTGATGGCAGGAATAACGAGGACACAAAAGCGAAAATCGAAAAATCCCCCGTTTGCTAGAATACACAGATAATATTCAGGGTTTGTTGCCGTAATACAGACCCCTATTTTTTTGCGCAATGTAAGGGTGTTGTCCTATGCAAACTATTGACGGTAATGGTGCAGTTGCCTCAGTCGCGTTTCGCACCAGTGAAGTTATCGCCATCTACCCGATTACGCCAAGTTCTACCATGGCTGAGCAGGCGGACGCCTGGGCGGGTAACGGGTTAAAAAACGTCTGGGGCGATGTCCCGCGAGTGGTTGAAATGCAGTCGGAAGCCGGTGCGATTGCCACGGTCCACGGCGCGCTTCAGACCGGCGCGCTTTCCACGTCGTTTACCTCTTCCCAGGGATTGTTATTAATGATCCCGACGCTGTACAAACTTGCCGGACAACTGACTCCCTTCGTTCTGCACGTCGCTGCGCGTACCGTTGCCACCCACGCGCTCTCTATCTTTGGCGATCATTCTGACGTGATGGCCGTTCGCCAGACCGGCTGCGCAATGCTGTGCGCCAGCAGCGTTCAGGAAGCCCAAGACTTTGCCCTGATTTCGCATATCGCCACGCTCAAAAGCCGGGTGCCGTTTATTCATTTCTTTGATGGTTTCCGTACGTCCCACGAAATTAACAAAATCGTTCCGCTGGCTGACGAGACAATTCTGAATCTGCTTCCGCAGGCGGACATTGACGCGCATCGCGCCCGCGCTCTGAATCCGGAACACCCGGTGATTCGCGGCACGTCGGCGAACCCGGATACCTATTTCCAGTCCCGCGAGGCCACCAACCCATGGTACAACGCGGTTTACGACCATGTTGAACAGGCGATGAATGACTTTGCTGCCGCAACGGGTCGGGAATACAAACCCTTTGAGTATTACGGCCATCCCCAGGCGGAACGGGTCATTGTGCTGATGGGATCGGCCATTGGCACCTGCGAGGAAGTTGCTGATGAGCTGCTGACGCGCGGCGAAAAAGTTGGCGTGCTGAAAGTGCGTCTTTATCGGCCATTCTCGGCGAAACATCTCCTCTCTGCGCTGCCGGAAAGCGCGCGTACCGTTGCGGTGCTCGATCGCACCAAAGAGCCGGGCGCGCAGGCGGAGCCGCTGTATCTGGATGTGATGACCGCCCTGGCCGAGGCCTTTAATCATGGCGAACGTGAAACGCTGCCGCGCGTGATCGGGGGGCGTTACGGTTTGTCCTCCAAAGAGTTCGGACCGGACTGCGTGCTGGCGGTCTTCAACGAGCTCAGCGAAGCGAAGCCCAAGCCGCGCTTTACCGTCGGCATTTATGATGATGTGACGAATCTGTCCCTGACGTTGCCGGAAAACACCCTGCCCTCGACCGCCAAACTCGAGGCGCTGTTCTATGGTCTGGGCAGTGACGGCAGCGTCTCCGCGACCAAGAACAACATCAAAATCATCGGGAACTCCACGCCGTGGTACGCCCAGGGGTACTTCGTCTATGACTCCAAGAAAGCCGGCGGTCTGACCGTTTCCCACCTGCGGGTGAGCGAACAGCCCATCCGCTCTGCGTATCTAATTTCTCAGGCTGATTTTGTTGGCTGTCACCAGCTGCAGTTCATTGATAAGTACCAGATGGCCGAGCGCCTGAAGCCTGGCGGTATTTTCCTCCTGAATACGCCATACAGCGCGGATGAAGTCTGGTCGCGCCTGCCGCAGGAAGTGCAGGCGGTGCTGAACCAGAAAAAAGCCCGTTTCTATGTGGTTAACGCGGCGAAAATTGCCCGCGAATGTGGCCTTGCCGCGCGTATTAATACCGTTATGCAGATGGCCTTCTTCCATCTGACGAATATCCTGCCGGGCGACAGCGCGCTGGCGGAACTGCAGGGCGCGATTGCCAAAAGCTACAGCAGCAAGGGCCAGGAGCTGGTCGAGCGTAACTGGCAGGCGCTGGCCCTGGCGCGCGAGTCGCTGTTTGAGGTCCCGCTGCAGCCGGTCAACGCCGCAAGCCCGAACCGCCCTCCGGTGGTGTCTGATGCGGCACCTGATTTCGTGAAGACCGTGACGGCGGCGATGCTGGCCGGGCTGGGTGATGCCCTGCCCGTCTCTGCCCTACCGCCGGATGGCACCTGGCCGATGGGCACCACCCGCTGGGAAAAACGCAACATCGCCGAAGCGATCCCCATCTGGAAAGAAGATCTGTGTACCCAGTGCAACCACTGCGTGGCGGCCTGCCCGCACTCTGCCATTCGTGCCAAAGTAGTGTCGCCGGAAGAGATGGAGGCCGCCCCGACCAGCCTGCATTCCCTGGATGTAAAATCCCGCGATATGCGCGGACAGAAATACGTTCTGCAGGTCGCGCCGGAAGACTGCACCGGCTGTAACCTGTGCGTCGAGGTTTGTCCGGCGAAAGACAGGCAGAACCCGGAGATTAAAGCCATCAATATGATGTCGCGTCTGGAGCACGTCGAAGAAGAGAAAGTGAATTATGACTTCTTCCTGAATCTGCCGGAAATCGATCGCAGCAAACTGGAACGCATTGATATTCGCACTTCGCAGCTGATCACGCCGCTGTTTGAATACTCCGGCGCCTGCTCGGGCTGCGGTGAAACACCGTATATCAAGCTGCTTACCCAGCTGTACGGTGACAGGATGCTGATTGCCAACGCCACCGGCTGTTCGTCTATCTATGGCGGCAACCTGCCCTCCACGCCGTATACCACTGACGCCAACGGCCGCGGTCCCGCGTGGGCCAACTCGCTGTTCGAGGATAACGCCGAATTTGGTCTGGGCTTCCGCCTGACCGTTGACCAGCACCGCGCGCGCGTGATGCGCCTGCTGGAGCAGTTTGCCGGGCAGATCCCCGCCGGGCTCAATGACGCGCTTCACGCCGACGCGACGCCAGAGGTACGTCGTGAGCAGGTTGCAGAGCTGCGTCAGGCGCTTCAGGGCGTGGCGGGCGCTGAACAGCTGCTGACCGACGCAGATGCCCTGGTCGAAAAATCGATCTGGCTGATTGGCGGCGACGGCTGGGCTTATGACATCGGCTTTGGCGGGCTGGACCACGTGCTAAGCCTGACCGAAAACGTCAATATCCTGGTGCTGGATACGCAGTGTTATTCCAACACCGGTGGTCAGGCGTCGAAAGCCACGCCGCTGGGTGCCGTCACGAAATTCGGTGAGCACGGGAAACGCAAGGCACGCAAAGATCTCGGGGTGAGCATGATGATGTACGGTCACGTTTACGTCGCGCAAATCTCGCTGGGGGCACAGCTTAACCAGACGGTGAAGGCGATCCAGGAGGCGGAAGCGTATCCCGGCCCGTCGCTGATCATTGCCTACAGCCCGTGTGAAGAGCATGGCTACGACCTGGCACTCAGCCACGATCAGATGCGACAGCTAACCGCGACCGGCTTCTGGCCGCTGTACCGGTTCGATCCGCGCCGTGCGGACGAGGGTAAATTACCGCTGGCGCTGGATTCGCGTCCGCCGTCAGATGCTCTGGCCGAGACGTTAATGCAGGAACAGCGCTTCCGTCGCCTTAACGCGCAGCAGCCGGAAGTGGCCGAACAGCTGTGGAAAGACGCTGCGGCGGATCTGCAAAAACGGTATGACTTCCTGGCGCAGCTGGCGGGTAAAGCCGAAAAATCGACCAGCGACTAGTCTCTCTGCCCGGCGCGTCCGGGCATTTTTTTGCCATAAAAAAACCCGGTGTATTCACACCGGGCGAATCCAGATAATCATTAAATATCTATTTAGTTCCCTAAATATTATTCATGCGAATTATGGATAAAAAATCTTAAAGGCATATAACGCCATCAAGAATAGCTTAATTCATACCTGATTAATAATTTTAATTTATTATGTTTAGCCTTAAAGCATTCACCAAACCAATGACCATTACCGTTGATGTATTCAGTTTAGATTTTACTTAGTTCGTAACAATTATAATTTATTACTCTTACACGGGAGTGATTTAGCATGAGACAACTTTCGCATTCGGAAAGTTCAACAGGTAATTAAATAAAAACAACCGCAAAGGAATATCAAAATGCAAAGAAAAGTACTGGCCCTGATGATTCCGGCTCTGTTAATGGCTGGCGCAACTCATGCAGCAGAGATTTATAATAAAGACGGTAACAAATTAGATCTGTACGGAAAAGTAGATGGTCTGCACTATTTCTCCGATGATAAAGGCGCTGACGGGGATCAAACCTACATGCGTCTGGGCTTTAAAGGCGAAACCCAGATCAACGACATGATGACTGGCTACGCACAGTGGGAATACAACATCCAGGCCAATAACACCGAAGGGTCTGATAACCAGTCCTGGACGCGTCTGGCCTTCGCCGGTATCAAAGTGGGTGACTACGGTTCCTTCGATTACGGTCGTAACTATGGCGTACTGTACGACGTGGAAGGCTGGACCGATATGCTGCCTGAGTTCGGCGGCGACTCCTACACCAAAGCCGACAACTTCATGACCGGCCGCGCCAATGGCGTAGCAACCTACCGTAACACCGACTTCTATGGTCTGGTGCAGGGTCTGAACTTTGCGCTGCAGTATCAGGGCAAAAATGAAGGCAGCAACTGTGACGAGAATGGTTGTTCTCAGGAAGGAACGAACAACCGTTCTGATAACAACATTCGTAACCAAAACGGTGACGGTTTCGGTATCTCCACAACCTATGACTTTGGCATGGGGATTACTGCGGGTGCAGCGTATACCTCTTCAGATCGTACTAATGACCAGGTGATCGCAGGCACCGGTGCAGCATCTCAATATGCTGGCGGCGATAAAGCGGACGCATGGACCGCGGGTCTGAAATATGACGCTAACAATATCTACCTGGCGGCAATGTACTCTGAAACCCGCAATATGACGCCATACGGTTCCAGTGACAGCACTTCAGGCGGCGGTATTGCCAACAAAACCCAGAACTTCGAAGTGACCGCACAGTACCAGTTCGACTTCGGCCTGCGTCCGTCCCTTTCCTACCTGCAGTCTAAAGGCAAGGACCTTGGCAACGGCCAGGGCGACCAGGATCTGGTTAAGTACGCTGACGTCGGCGCAACCTATTACTTCAACAAAAACATGTCCACCTACGTTGATTACAAAATCAACCTGCTGGATGAAGATGACAGCTTCTACAAAAACAACGGCATCGGCACGGATGATGTCGTGGCACTGGGCCTGGTTTACCAGTTCTGATTGCCAGAGCCCGCATCAGTATGCGGGCTCACCCATCTCTTGACGTTCGTCACAAAAAGCAGGTTCTGAAATCACGTGGTTGAGGGTAAGTTGAGGTAAAGCTGTTTAAACTCAGGTGATAGCCTTTCCATCACTAAGGATAACAGCGTTGTTTGGTCGTGTATCCGTTGTCGTACTAACTCTTTTAGCGCTCATCTGGATGGCGTTAATTTTTGATTTTGCTGATATTGTCGGGCATCTCAGCGCTGTGTTGAACCACCTGGATGGCGGTTAACAGTATTCCCTGAGAAATGAAAAGCCACCAGCAGTGCCGGTGGCGGGAAAACGCACAGGTTGCGTTATTTTTTTACGGGTTGAGGCTTTTTATCACCTGATTCAGGGGCCTCACGCGGATCGTCTTTTTCAACACAAAGCATAGTTTCTCCTGTTTCAGATAACCACCCTCCACTATAGCCAGGCTGATTACAGAGTGGCCAGGCGGCAATTACGCCTGACCTGTTCCTTTCTTGCGAAAAGAGAGGTAGCCAAACACCCCGCTATCTCCATCCGAGGGATGGTTAACCCCGTCCATCACCGTCACTTCAGGGAAATCGAACGGTGAGACGTTATCAAAGCAGGCCACATTCACGCCGTATTCGTTTGGATTAGAACGCCGCTGATGGAACGTGTAAATTCCGCACACCGAGCAGAAAAAGTGTCGTGCTGTTCCCGTATTGAAGCGGTACTCCGTGAGCTTATCCTCACCTTTGGTCACGGTAATCCCTGACAGCGGCGCAGAGACGACGACCGCACCCCGCATGCGACAAAAGGAACAACTGCAGCGCCGCGCGGTATTCAGGCCATCCGTTAGCGCAACGGTAAAGGCCACCGCGCCACAATGGCACTGCGCATGACGAATATCAGCCATGGCTAGATCCCCTTCCTCACCAGGTCAGCAGCCTTGACGAAAACCTCATCTTCTACACCATCGCCTTTCTGCCTGCCGAGCCTGACCAGCTCATCAACAATGCTGTCGCGATCGATTGGTTTCTGGGCAGAAACCAGCCCAATAACGGCCGCCCCAATCGCCAGCCCCACTAATCCTGTTTGTTCGTCTTTGTTCTTCATACTCATGCTCCTGATACAACAAACAAGCGTAGCATGATTTTAAAAGCGCGGGGTTAGCCCGTATTTTGGCGCTTTGATATTTGCTGCCCAAATTTTGATATCGTTTTGCAGGAGAATAGTGAAATCAGATTTCAGATGCGTCACCATGCCATTGACGCTGTCCGCATCCACCACTGAAAAATGTTCAATTCTGTTCTTCCCTATTTGGACACAATTATATTTGGCGGGCAGCACTTTACCATTCACATTAAGCGGTAGATTATTCTCACCACAGCGGCCTTCCGTAATATATGACACCAGCAAATTAGCGGATTTTCTCCCAGGCTGGGATACGCTTACCATGACGGGAAAACCTTCCGAGGTCTGCGTCATATCATAAAGCACCGCATTTTTCATATACCAGGTATTATATTCCCGCTCCTGAAAAGCGGACCAGGCAGGTGCAGAATAAAGCACCAGCGCTGCCAGCGTAATAGAGACTATTTTCATGGGATGTTGTCGTCCGTGTTGTTGCACGTATTATTCAGATTGTGCAAAAAACAGCAACAACTTAAGAATAGTCCTACTACTATTGGCAGTGATGGAGGATTTATTCACGACGCACTATCCGAATGACCGTTCTTATCAACGTAGTGCTGGCATCTGAAAAACTCAGGTTAACTTGATGTCAAAACGGCCATAAAGAAGAAACAGGCGAGAAATGGTAAACCGCCGCCATCACGGCGATGCTAACGACAATGCTTAAGAAGAAGTAGGTTTTAAACGGCTGCTTTTGTGTTTTATGGCGAAAGAGCTGTTGGCCTACAATCGCGCCAGGCCAGCCGCCCGTTACGCCAAATACCAGCAGCGTGGCTTCCGGAACCCTGCGCATGCCTTTCCGCGCCGCCATTTTATCGGCACCATACATGACCAACGTCAGCATATTGATCAGCAGAAACCACATAGCCAAAGGGCTCGAGGTAAAAAGACTGCCGATCGCAGCAAAGATCAGAAGTAAATAACAAACGCGATTGAGGGTCATAGTACTGGCCAGAGAAGTGTTGAGCGGTTTTCGACGCCGCATTATACGCTACTTATGAATGTATCGGGCGGGAATGGCTGACAACAGGACAAACGTCACTCCACCCTCACTTTAACCTTTGGCTTCGATAACAGAATTTTTATCAACTCCTTAAAAGGAACGGGTTTGTAGAAGAAGTAGCCCTGTAAAAACGTGATGTTATTGCGCATGAGGTAATCAAGCTGTTCCTGGGTTTCAACCCCT
This sequence comes from Enterobacter sp. EC_64, assembly GCF_019584165.1. Classification (NCBI taxonomy): domain Bacteria; kingdom Pseudomonadati; phylum Pseudomonadota; class Gammaproteobacteria; order Enterobacterales; family Enterobacteriaceae; genus Enterobacter; species Enterobacter sp. EC_64. Next base: position 11,276 of record NZ_VDAS01000025.1, on the reverse strand, counting down.
TCCGCCACAATACGGATTGACAGTTTTTTTGCCAGTTCCAGTACCGAATCCAGGATCAGGGTGGAATCCTCATTGGCATTAACCCTGGCAACAAAGCTTTGGTCGATTTTGATGTAATCAATATGCAGGTCCTGCAGGTAGGACAGGCCAGAATATCCCGTTCCAAAATCATCCAGCGCGATTGCAAATCCCTTGTTATGCAGCCCATTCAGGGTCTTAACGAGATGTTCATCTACGTGGAGAGGTTCACGCTCGGTCACCTCCACAACGAGATTAAGATCCTGTTGAACAAAGCTGCGCTTGTAATTCAGACACTCTTCAAAAAAGGTAGAGGCAACGATATGAGACGCACTGAAGTTAATCCCGACATGAAATCCTTCCGGCAGCAGCGTAGAAATTGCATTCATCTGCGTTGCAACCTGACGCATTAAGCTTTGGGTTAGTGGAATTATTAGCCCTGTTTTTTCAGCAAGAGGAATAAATGACGAGGGAGAAATAAACCCGGATTGCGGATGCTTCCATCTTGCCAGCACCTCTACACCGCGCAAGGTGCCCTCTTTTCCGCTCACGACGGGCTGGTAATAGGGAATAATTTCATTTCTGTAGATGGCGGTACGCAGCGATTCTTCCGGTGAAATATCCTTAGACAGATATCGCTGCAGAAGATAAGCAGAAAGAGAGGAAACGAGCAGTAGAAATAACACCACTCCACCGGCCTGGTCGAATAATCGCGTTAGGCTAAAAAGAGGCGGAGCGTTAAATTGAATCGCGAAGGCATAATCAACGTCTTTTACCGTCAGAACATCGTTGTTTGAATGGGCTGCCGTCAAGACATCGCCAGATTGGCCTAAACGACGATTGCCGACCAGCAGCGAATACGCCACGCCACGTAGTGGCATATTCAGCGCATCCCGGATATGGCTGTCGCTGATGCTCACCATGATTCGGCTTCCGGCATGATTTGTCTGGTATAAGAGAACCGGCAGGCCGTTGACCGTACTTTTCGATGGAACAAGTAACAATGGCGCTTCAGGCAGCGCTGACCCGTTAACCAACAACAAGCGGTTTCCCGGCAAGGAGGAACACCAGACCACATCTTTTTTCAGAATAACGATCGTTCTCAGATGGGGTTGTAATGCCGCTTCAGTGCCGAGCCGATACTGTCCTTCAGCATCACACTCATTCTCAGCAAGCCGCATTGCAACCTGGGTCGCATGATGCGCTTCTGTAAGAATGACGTGCATATTCCTGACGACGTAGTGCGCCCCGGCAAGGCTGTCAGCCCGCGCCGAGTACCAGACCTGGATATTGATGATAAAAACGCCCAGCACAAAAATTGCCGTGGCTGCAGCTATGGAGATAGGTGCATTGCGCATTCAGGGTTCTCGACTCGAGTGACGTTGCCGCTTCGGTGATGCTGAAGTGATTGAATTATCTTCGCCTTAAGCATGGTTGATAAAGAAAGAAATACCATGTCCGCCGTCAGAAATTTTCCCCAAACCAGGCTCCGTCTTTGCACCTTCTCAAATGGGTAAATAAAAAGGCCGCCGAACGGCAGCCCTGGTTGTTAAGTGCTTATTAGTATTGCTTTATTGTCTTGACCGGCGTTCTTTCTGACCAGTCAGGCCGCTCGCCAGCCATGATTGCACGCTGTTGTGATGGCGTCACAGACTGCGTTATTTCAGGCATCGACTTGTATTCAGGTTGCTTAGGTGGGTTGAGAACCAGATCGGAGCTACAGCCTGACAGCAGCAAAACCGCCAGTAGAGATGTATTAAGCTTGAACACGCTAACCCCTTCCAATGGGATAAAAGTTACAGAAAATGCGTGGTGCCGATAGCATCCCGATGACTCGTTACTGATTATAACGTCACGCGCCGGGGTGCAGGCAGCAGATACACCACACAGATACCCCCATAAGAATATATTTACACAACCAATGCATGCAACCCTATGTATTCCAGCCAGCCTGTGTACAAAAGTAGAAGGAAAGCCGATTACGCTTCAAATATCGAGGGAGTTTATGCTAAAACCGCTATTATGTTTCTTATGGTCAAGGGTTGAGAAGGGATTTCAATGGTTAAGGTTGAGGAATTAAAAATGAAGTACCCAGGCGCAGCGGCCTGGCAAATGGGTGACAGCCCGGAACTGGCGAACGCGCTTGCGGACCTGATTAAAAAAGGGCTCAAAACGGCCACCTGCGGATCTTTTGCCTCGTACTCGCAGGGGCTTTGTTGAATAAATCGAACTTTTGCTGAGTTGAAGGATCAGATCACGCATCTTCCCGACAACGCAGACCGTTCCGTGGCAAAGCAAAAGTTCAAAATCACCAACTGGCCCACCTACAATCAAGCCCTCATCAACCGTGGCTCCATAACTTTCTGGCTGGATGATGAAGCTATTCAGGACTGGTATGAGTCGACAACGCCTTCATCACGGGGAAGACCTCAGCGCTATTCTGATCTCGCCATCACCACCGTTCTGGTCATTAAACGCGTGTTCAGGCTGACCCTGCGGGCTGCACAGGGTTTTATTGATTCCATTTTTACACTGATGAATGTTCCGTTGCGCTGCCCGGATTACACCAGTGTCAGCAGGCGCGCAAAGTCGGTTAATGTCAGTTTCAAAACGTTTACCCGGGGTGAAATCGCGCATCTGGTGATTGATTCCACCGGGCTGAAGGTCTTTGGTGAAGGCGAATGGAAAGTCAAAAAACATGGCCAGGAACGCCGTCGTATATGGCGAAAGTTACATCTGGCAGTTGACAGCAACACACATGAAATCATCTGTGCAGACCTGTCGCTGAACAATGTGACGGACTCAGAAGCCTTCCCGGGGCTTATCCGGCAGACTCACAGAAAAATCAGGGCAGCATCGGCAGACGGCGCTTACGACACCCGGCTCTGTCACGATGAACTGCGGCGTAAGAAAATCAGCGCGCTTATCCCTCCCCGAAAAGGTGCGGGTTACTGGCCCGGTGAATATGCAGACCGTAACCGTGCAGTGGCTAATCAGCGAATGACCGGGAGTAATGCGCGGTGGAAATGGACAACAGATTACAACCGTCGCTCGATAGCGGAAACGGCGATGTACCGGGTAAAACAGCTGTTCGGGGGTTCACTGACGCTGCGTGACTACGATGGTCAGGTTGCGGAGGCTATGGCCCTGGTACGAGCGCTGAACAAAATGACGAAAGCAGGTATGCCTGAAAGCGTGCGTATTGCCTGAAAACACAACCCGCTACGGGGGAGACTTACCCGAAATCTGATTTATTCAACAAAGCCACTCGCAGGATGTATCTGCTCCACGGATAGGAAGCTACAACATAATCCTTGATGGTCAGAATGTCCCGGTCTGTGTGATCCGGCTGGTTTCCATGCGGCTGGTTCGTTTTTGCGATGTTAATGAGGAATTCGCTCGCAAAGAGGGTGAAGGTGATTTAAGCCTTGAATACTGGCGGAAAGAGCATCAGCGATTTTTCTTCCGCGAAGGCCATTTTTCTGAAGATATGGAACTGATCGCAGAAGAATTTGAATTGGTTGAGGTGCTGTAAGCTGAGATAAAGTGGCAGAGATATGTCGCTAAATTAAGCAGGCTTACTCATGTTAAGCTCATACACAACGCATTCCGTATCGTAATGCCGCTCTATGGCTTTATAAGACATACCTAACCTTTTCATTACACGCTGCGATGCGATATTTTCTGGATCGGCCAAGGCCACCAGATAAGATGCTCCCACCCGTTCTACAGCGTAATCAACGATCGCTTTCGCTGCCTCTGTAGCATAGCCTTTGCCATTGTGTTCAGGAACGAGGCGCCAGCCAATCTCTAATGGTGCCCCCTCCACGTTCGCCAGGTGCTGGAGGCATGCTGCACCAACGATCGCACCAGAAGATTTCTCTCTGATAGCCCACCACGAGAAGTGATACTTATCCCAGCGAGCCTGCACCCTTCTGATGCCCTCCCAGGTTTCTTCGGGCGTTTTAACGATACCCTTATTGATATAGCGCATCACCTCAGCATCACTATCCATTACCCTTAAGCCTTCATAATGTGAATCATTAAAGGGTTCCAGGATTAAGCGGACCGTTTCTACATTCATCTTAAATTCCTCTTGCATTCAGCCAGGACCTTCGTTGAACTCGTCCCGATAAAACACCCTAGCACAATGTAAGTTACTTCCGCTCTGGCACACAGGGATCATGGGTGGCGCAGGGCTTGTGCTTTGGTTTACGTCTTGTCGAAGATTTTATATCAAATAATGACTGCTTTCTCCCATGGAAGGAAAATCAATGGCGTTATGCGCTAGCGGTGATATTAACCATTGAATGGATCTAATCTCGCTAATTGCCCTACAATGCTTAACTTACAAGCTAAAGGAAAATGGCATGTTCCCCTTTCTGAACACATTTAAGCGATTAATAAGCAAACAGCAAGAAACACATACCGCTCCTCAGAAATATTCAAATGAACAGCTTATCCAGTGGGCTACCGGTTGCATGCTGGAAGGGCTCCCGGATGACTTCTACCAGGCCAGACTGCTATGCACTCGCCAATCCGATCCTGAAAACCCCGATGGATGGATAGTCAACGTTAATCATGATGTGATGCTTAACCCTGACTCCGAATATGAGCGGTTCCAGCCAGCCGATGACCTCTACCCTACCCAGTGTGTGGAAATGTTACTTGATGGCAAGGAATGGAGTAATGCATCAATAACATTCAATAAAGAAAACGCATCGTTTAAATGGAGTTAGCCATTATCAAGCCCAACCGCAGATGAACATTGTAATGGTTTATCCGATCAGCAAGTCAAGCCGGGTAAGCCGACGCAGAATGCGTTTATCGAACGGTTCACGGGACGTACCGGACAGAAATCCTGGATTTTTACCTGTTCTGAACGCTGAATGAAGCACGGGAAATCACTGAACGCTGGCTGAATGAATACAACAGCGAGCGTCCTCATGAATGCCTGAATAACCTGACGCCGGAGGTAGCTTATTGGAATCGTTTTAATCTAGTAGAATTCAACTTTCGTTTGCGCTGTCATTGAAACTGGTTTCGGCGCCGGATTACCTGCGTTCTGTACTGTGGCATTACATATTTCAGGCACAAGCATTTCGTTATAATGACAAGAACTGGTTGCTGTATACCCCTCCGAGAAAACTGATGAGTTTATTAGTTTATAATCAAGAGGCTTTCTTTTTTTATCAACATAAGATATTTCATTTTTAGACATAATGCTTTCTGAACTATAAAATTCAGAGCGCGTCAAATTATCGTCTTCATCATAAAAATGTTCAGATATTTTTTTGCCTAAAAAATAGGTGTCTTTAATTAATCCATTCGGGTAAAGAGTGTAACGCAACTCGTCACCGTTTTCATTTTTACTCAAAATGTGACACTTTTCATCAAGTTGTATTGAGAAAGGCTTGCCATCTCTATGGCCAATAAGACTTCCATTTGTATATTTTAGAATGGTTTCATGCCCAGAAGAAACATTATCAAGGTTTAAGCTATCAACACAACCATTTTTATTCAGTCTGATGGAGATTTTATAAGTAATTTTTCCATTCTCCTCAACATCAGTATCTAAGGATTTAACAGCCCCCTTAACTGGATTGAAATCAAACATAGTCGATAAGTTATAAAGTAGAGGTATGTAGTGATTTTCTGCAAAAGCCATGCTTGAAAATAAGGAAATACAAAGGAAAAGAGTAGAAGTTTTTATCATTTTTAAAATCTAAGCTCAAGTTACCCTCAAATTACGTAAGCTCATTACAGCATGCTTACTGCTAATCTTCAACATTGATACTGGCGGAGATGATTGCGCCACAACTGGGCCGTTTGCCGTAAAGTCGCTATCGTATCCAAACGTCTGAACGCTACCCTTTATCACGCATCGGCGCCAGATTTCACGCAGCAGTAAAACGTGCTGGCATTCGCCGCCGGAATCCGTACCATACGCGGCATACAATTTTTGCCCCTGCTGGCTCCGAAGGTAGTACTCAATGCAACAGAATCAAGAGATTAACAAAAAAGAGCAATACAACCTGAATAAACTGCAAAAGCGACTGCGCCGTAACGTGGGCGAAGCCATTGCAGACTTCAACATGATTGAAGAAGGCGACCGCATCATGGTTTGCCTGTCAGGGGGTAAAGACAGCTACACCATGCTGGAGATCCTGCGTAATCTTCAGCAAAGCGCGCCGGTGAATTTTTCCCTGGTGGCGGTCAACCTTGACCAGAAACAGCCGGGCTTCCCGGAGCACATTCTGCCGGAATACCTCGAAAATCTGGGCGTTGAGTACAAAATTGTCGAAGAAAATACCTACGGTATTGTGAAAGAGAAAATCCCTGAAGGGAAAACCACCTGCTCTCTGTGCTCTCGTCTGCGCCGCGGTATTCTGTATCGCACCGCGACCGAGCTGGGCGCGACCAAAATTGCCCTGGGCCATCACCGCGACGATATCCTGCAAACGCTGTTCCTCAATATGTTCTACGGCGGCAAGATGAAAGGTATGCCGCCTAAGCTGATGAGTGATGACGGTAAACATATTGTGATCCGCCCGCTTGCCTACTGTCGTGAAAAAGACATTGAGCGTTTCTCTCAGGCGAAAGGGTTCCCGATCATTCCATGTAACCTCTGCGGCTCTCAGCCGAACCTGCAGCGTCAGGTGATTGGCGACATGCTGCGAGACTGGGATAAGCGCTATCCGGGTCGTATCGAAACCATGTTCAGCGCCATGCAGAACGTCGTCCCTTCCCATCTCGCGGATGTGGAACTGTTCGACTTTAAAGGCATCAATCACGAGTCAGAAGTCGTGAACGGCGGCGATCTTGCGTTTGACAGGGAAGAGATCCCGATGCAGCCAGCAGGCTGGCAGCCGGAAGACGATGACAATCAGTTTGAAGCGTTGCGTCTGAACGTGCTTGAAGTGAAGTAAGCGGTTAGCGTCTCAGAGACACCTTCTGAGACGCTTCATGCTTTATTTCAGCAGACGTACGCGGCAGGTTTTACCCTTAATTTTCCCGTTTTGCAGCTGCTTCCATGCCTTATGGGCAACCGCCTGGCGAACCGCGACATAGACATGCGCCGGATGGACCGCAATCTTACCGATATCCGCCCCGTCCAGCCCTACATCCCCGGTCAGTGCACCGAGTACATCACCAGGACGCATCTTGGCTTTTTTACCGCCATCAATGCACAGGGTCGCCATTTCGGCCTCCAGCGGCACAAGGCTGACGCCGGTTGGGGGATTCATCCAGTTCAGCTTAATCTGCAGCATCTCAGAGAGAATATTGGCGCGCTGCGCCTCTTCAGGTGCGCAGAAGCTGATCGCCAGACCGCTGTTTCCTGCGCGCGCGGTACGGCCAATACGGTGCACGTGTACTTCCGGATCCCACGCCAGCTCAAAGTTCACCACCAGCTCAAGCGATTTGATATCCAGGCCGCGCGCGGCGACGTCGGTCGCCACCAGCACGCGGGCGCTGCCGTTGGCGAAACGGACCAGCGTCTGATCGCGATCGCGCTGTTCAAGATCGCCATGCAGCGACAGTGCGCTCTGCCCGGCGGCATTCAGGGCATCACAAACCGACTGACAGTCTTTTTTGGTGTTACAGAACACCACGCAGGAGGCAGGCTGATGCTGGCTCAGTAATTTCTGCAGGAGCGGGATCTTCCCCTGCTGCGAAGTTTCAAAGAACTGCTGTTCGATGGCCGGCAGCGCATCTACGCTGTCGATTTCAATGGTAAGAGGATTTTTCTGCACGCGCCCGCTGATGGCGGCGATAGCTTCCGGCCAGGTTGCGGAGAACAGAAGCGTCTGGCGATCGGCTGGTGCGAAACGGATCACTTCGTCAATGGCCTCGCTGAAGCCCATATCCAGCATCCGATCGGCCTCATCCATCACCAGCGTTTGTAGCGCATCCAGTGAGACCGTGCCTTTTTGCAGGTGATCGAGCAGGCGTCCCGGCGTCGCGACAATAATGTGCGGCGCATGCTGCAGCGAATCACGCTGGGCACCGAACGGCTGCCCGCCGCAGAGGGTTAAAATCTTGGTGTTTGGCAGGAAACGTGCCAGGCGACGCAGTTCACCCGCAACCTGGTCTGCCAGCTCGCGGGTCGGACACAGCACCAAAGACTGGGTCTGAAAAAGCGCCGCATCGATATGCTGCAACAGGCCAAGGCCAAAGGCCGCCGTTTTCCCACTGCCCGTTTTCGCCTGCACGCGCACGTCACGGCCCTCAAGAATGGCGGGTAAGGCGGCCGCCTGAACAGGCGTCATCGTGAGGTATCCCAACTCGTTGAGGTTAGCGAGTTGGGCATCGGGCAGAACATTCAGGGTAGAAAAAGCGGTCACAATTGTCTCTCGTGGTGATCTTTGCGGTCAGATGGCGCGTATCCTCGCAGATCTCGCGGTCCGATGCGACAATTTAATCGGTTCTTCATCGGGCGGCGGGTCGGGCATCGGCTGGGGACGCGGGATGGGATCGGGCATAGGTACCGGATCGCTGGGGATAGGATCGGATTGACGCGATTGTGGCAGTAGCAGAGCGTTAAGGATGCTCATCATTCCCTCCATAATTTGCTGTCATCCCTTTTAGGGTAGACGCTCAGAATCAGGAGGCAAAAAAAAGCCGACTATGAAGTCGGCGTCGTACGAATCAATTGTGCTATGCAGTAATTCAAAAAAGGAAGTAAGACAATATGGAGCGCAACGCCCATCGCTTGACGTTGCATTCACCTGCGGGAGTAATATTGCACCTTACGGGGTAGATGTTTATTGACTTCGCTCAATTAAAAGAGCGTTTTAATCCCGGAAAAAGATGAAAAAAGCGTAAATTTACAGCCATTTACTACGATGCAACCACCATGCAACACCCCCAATCAAAACAACTAACATCACGCAAAACGCCGTAAAACCGTAGCGATAAGCGCCACCCGGAATTCCGCCCAGGTTGACGCCAAACAACCCGGTCAGAAACGTGCTCGGTAAAAACACCATCGCCATCAGGGACATCGTATAGGTTCTTCGCGCCAGCGACTCCTGCATCACCTGCGCGATTTCGTCCGCCATCACCGCCGTTCTGGCAATACAGGAATCAATTTCATCCAGCCCGCGGCCCAGCCTGTCGGCAATATCCTGCATTCTGCGCCGATGGTCGTCGTTCATCCAGGCGAGCCTTTCGCTGGCCAGCCGCGCATACACGTCGCGCTGCGGCGTCATGTAGCGGCGCATAACAATCAGCTGCTTGCGCAATAAGGCCAGAAAACCGCGCGGCGGGATCTGCTGATCGAGCAGGTTATCTTCCAGGTCGATGATTTTGTCGTGCAGCTCTTCAATAAACTCACTGGCGTGATCGGTAAGCGCGTCACAGACGTCCACCAGCCAGCTGCCGCAGTCGATCGGCCCGGTGCCCTCTTTCAGATCGTTGACGATGTCATCCAGCGCCAGGACCTTACGCTGTCGGGTGGAGACAATCAGCCCATCGTCCATATAGACCCGCATCGCCACCAGCTGATCCGGACGTTCATCCGTGCTGCCGTTAATACAGCGGAGGGTAATCAGCGTCCCGTCACCCATGCGGCTTACGCGGGGCCGCAGACTTTCACCCGCCAGCGCATCGCGCACGTTATTGGGCAAGAGCGGGGTCGACGCCAGCCAGTCAGCGCTGTCCGGATGGGTATAGTTCAGATGCAGCCAGCAGGGATGCGCACTGTCGATCACATCATTATCTTCCAGCGGTCGGGCACCGCCGCGGCCGTCCAGCACCCACGCAAAAACTGCGTCAGGAACGTTAAGTTCAGATCCTTTAATGCTTTCCACAGCACCTCCACCTTTTTAACTCTTTCGGTGTCAGTCTAGCTTTCACGAGGGGTTAAGCAACAACTATGTATTCCATCGCGCTGAAATCGCTCGGGAATTGAGCTGGGTGGGCAGATGTATGAAAAAAGCCTGGCATGCCAGGCTTTGTGTCGCTTTCAGAGAGAGTGCTCTGGCTGCTGGAGGAAGGAGGGTGAGCCGGTCGGTAATGGAGACGAAGACCCGTGATCCAATCTGAAATTCCGCGTGCGGGCCTGGAGTTCAATCACCTGATTGCGCAGTACATCCGAGGAGCCGTTGAGTTCCTCCGCCATCGCCACGTTGCTTTGCGTGACCCGCTCCAGCTCCGATAGCGCCAGCGTGATCTGGGAAATACCTTTCTCCTGCTCAGACGTCGACGCGGAGATTTCATCCATTAAGCGACTGACGTTTCCCGAGCCCGTCACGATTTCATGCATATTCTTCTCTGCCTGCGACACCACGGTCGCGCCCTGCGTGACGTTACTGCTGGTGACTTCAATCAGCGCTTTGATATTCTTCGCGGCCTCTGCGCTGCGGTGCGCCAGGTTTCTGACCTCTTCCGCAACGACAGAAAAACCTTTTCCATGGTCGCCCGCTCTTGCCGCCTCAACGGCCGCGTTGAGCGCCAGAATATTGGTCTGGAACGCAATGCCGTCAATCAGCGAAATAATCTCCGTCATCTGCTGGGCGCATTCGGTAATGGACTGCATATTGTTGGCAACCTGCCCCATCAGCTCCCCGCCTTTACGCGCCTGCAGCGTCGCCATATTCGCCTGTTCACTCGCCAGGCGGGTGTTATCGGCGTTATTTTTAGTGCTCGCCGCCATTTGCTCCATGCTGGCTGCGGTTTGCACTAAAGACGCAGACTGCTGTTCGGTTTTGACCGAGAGCTGAGCGCTACGTGTCGAGAGCTGATCCGATAAGGTCATGGCGGTTTGCGATGACGCCCTGATCTCACGCACCAGCGTCGCAATGTTGCCGGACAGGCTGTTGATCCCGGGAATGAGTCGCCCCGCACAGTTATTGCCAAACTCCGGGATAGAAACCCCCAGGTTGCCGGCAGTCACCTCTTCAATACTTTTCTTCACCGTATTGATCGGCGTCACAAGATACCGGGTCATATAGACCCAAAGCAAAAATAGCGCAACGAAATTGATAGCGTTAAGGGAAATAAAGAGAGAGGGCTTGCTGGAAATTAGAACAACGACACCTGCGTTTACCAAAAATAGCGATAAAAGGAACCCGATAATAAAGGTTCGGACACTAATATTTCTTAGCATGATGATACCCACATTTTATATTTTGGTCGGCATCTAGGGAAGGTGCGAATAAGCGGGGAAATTCTTCTCGGCTGACTCAGTCATTTCATTTCTTCATGTTTGAGCCGATTTTTTCTCCCGTAAATGCCTTGAATCAGCCTATTTAGAC
>NZ_VDAS01000024.1:0-78560 GCF_019584165.1 Enterobacter sp. EC_64 | reverse complement strand
GTTACGCACCACGCCTTCAGTAGCTGAACAGGAGGGACAGCTGATAGAAACAGAAGCCACTGGAGCACCTCAAAAACACCATCATACACTAAATCAGTAAGTTGGCACCATTACCAATTCATTGTTGAGATAAATTCAACAGTTGGGATAAAACGTGCGTCCGTGCAACCTTTTTCTTATGTTTAACCGCTTTTTAGCGCCTCAGGCTGCATTATTCTTATGGTTGAAAAAGCCTTGCATGACGGGGCTCTGCGTAAAGAGTCAGAACTGTGATCGGCTTCAAATGTGTTGTAAAGGCGTTGTTAAAATATGTTCAAAACTGATGACTGAGGAAGCTGTGATATGAATTCCATCTTTACCGAAGAGAACCTGCTGGCCTTCACCACCGCCGCACGCTTCGGCAGCTTCAGCAAGGCGGCTGCCGAGCTGGGGGTCACCACCTCCGCCATCAGTTACACCATCAAGCGCATGGAAACCGGGCTGGACGTGGTGCTGTTTGTGCGTAACACGCGCAGCATTGAGCTGACCGAGTCCGGGTTCTACTTTTACCGCAAAGCCACCGACCTGCTTAACGACTTCCACGCCATCAAGCGCGGGATTGATACCATTTCACAGGGCATCGAGGCGCGGGTGCGCATCTGTATCAACCAGCTGTTATATACGCCGCGCCATACCGCGCGGCTGCTGCAGGTGCTGAAAAAGCAGTTTCCGACCTGCCAGATCACCGTCACCACCGAGGTCTATAACGGCGTGTGGGATTCGATCATCAATAACCAGGCCAATATCGCCATTGGCGCGCCGGACACGCTGCTCGACGGCGGTGGGATTGACTACACCGAGATCGGCGCCATCCGCTGGGTGTTTGCCATTGCGCCGGCGCATCCGCTGGCGTTCGTTCCGGAACCGATAGCGGAGAGCCAGCTGCGCCTGTATCCCAACATCATGGTGGAAGATACCGCACACACCATTAACAAGAAGGTGGGCTGGCTGCTGCACGGTCAGGAGGCGATTCTGGTGCCGGACTTTAATACCAAATGCCAGTGTCAGATCCTGGGAGAGGGGATAGGTTTTTTACCGGAGTATATGGCGCGGGACGCGGTGGAAGACGGGATGCTGGTGACGCGACGTATCAATAACCCGCGTCAGGATTCGCGCATGCTGCTCGCCACGCAGCATGCCGCGACAGGCCAGGTCACGCGCTGGATCAAACAGCAGTTTGGTCCAGCGGGTGTGCTGACCGATATCTATAGCGATTTACTGTGGCGCGCTTAGCTTTTGCTCTGTACCCAAAATGCGTGAATGAGGCCGGGGAAGTAGCCCAGCAGCGTCAGAAGAATGTTGATGATAAACGCCCAGCCAAGCCCTTTGCCCAACAGCACGCCCAGCGGCGGCAGCAGGATGGTAAAAACAATACGCCAAAAACCCATATTAACACTCCGTGCAAGCTAATCCATTGAAAATAATAGAGAGAACCCTTTCTAAGCATAGCCAGTTTACCTGTCTGCGCCAGTTCCCTGCTCCGCGTTTACCCTCTTTTACGCTTTTGACGCTGGCGTAATGCGCGCAAATACTTTAGTATTACCTTAATTAAGTAAATGCTAAAGTACTATGACTGAACTTGAACAGCTTCAGGCCAGCGCAGAGCAGGCCGCAACGCTTTTAAAAGCAATGAGCAACCCGCGTCGGCTTCTGATCCTCTGCACGCTGTGCGGCGCCCCCGGCACCAGCGCGGGGGAGCTGGCCCGCGCGACGGGCCTGAGTCCTTCCGCCACGTCGCAGCATCTGGCGCGCATGCGTGAGGAAGGCCTGATCGCCAGCACCCGCGAGGCGCAGCGCATTCTCTATTTCATTAAAAACGACGCGGTGCATCAGCTTATCAGCACCCTGAAAACCCTTTATTGCCCGTAAGGAGCCGCCATGTCACTTCCCCTTCTTTCGCCGCGCGAGGCCAATGCCCGCATCGCCGATGGCGCAAAACTGATTGATATTCGTGATGCCGACGAGTACGCCCGCGAGCATATTCCCGCCGCGCAGTCCGTGCCGCTGGATACCTTACCCGGCGGACTTAAAACGCAGGCGGGCGAAACGGTGATTTTTCACTGCCAGTCTGGCGCACGCACCTCAGGCAATGCCGATCGCCTTGCGCAGGCTGCCGCCCCTGCTCAGGCATTTGTGGTCGAAGGAGGCATTCAGGGCTGGAAGCAGGCGGGTCTGCAGACAGTCGAAGACAAAACCCAGCCGCTGCCGCTGATGCGTCAGGTGCAAATCGCTGCCGGGCTGCTCATTCTCTGCGGCGTAGTGCTGGGCTATAGCGTCTCAGACGGCTTTTTCCTGCTCAGCGGCTTCGTGGGGGCCGGGCTGCTGTTCGCCGGTGTGACCGGTTTTTGCGGCATGGCGCGGCTGCTGAAGGTGATGCCCTGGAACCGGCGTACCTCATAAGCAGTAATCGGTGAAATACGCTGTACCCGGTGTCATACGTGGGCTAAGGTGAAGATCGCTAAAACGATGAGGAGGTAATATGTTTTCTGTCGGTGATTATGTACAACCGCGTAAAGGCGGCCCGAAGCTGAAAGTGCTCGAAGTGAACGGTGAAAGCGTGGTGGCGGTACAGGCCAGCAATGAACAAGGCGAGAAATATACCCTGAAAGCCGCCGAGCTGGCGCCGTATACCGAAGACGGTGATTTCGGCGTCTGCTGAAAAGAGTGCCGGGCGGTATGTTCCGCCCGGTTCACGCATTAGATTAGAAAATCATCCAGTGATTTCCCCTCTGCCAGCGCGCTGGCAATAGGCTTTGGCGTACGGCCCTGGCCGGTCCACGTTTTCTCTTCACCGTTCTGGTCAATAAAGCGGTATTTCGCTTCACGCGGCTTACGCTTTTTCGTGGATTTACCCGTCTGCGCCAGTTCAGAGCCCAGCAGATCGGTCGGTGAAATACCATCGGCTTTCATCCGCTCCAGCAGAGCATTAATTTTCTCCTGCTGCTCGGCTCTCTGCTGCTCTAATTCCGCCAGCTCACTACGTTTCTCTTCAGCAACGACCCTGACTTTTTCCAGCATTTCCTCAAGAACGTCCAGGGATAATTCGCGTGCCATGGCGCGCAGAGTTCGGATATTATTAAGATTCTGTAACGTCAAAGACATATTATTTGAAAACCTTTTGTTTAGGGTAAATAGATAAATCACCGACAGAATAATTCATTTCCGCTGAAATATCTACCCGCAGGCTGGCCAGTCAATAGCGTAAATATGTTTAACTGTCGCCGTTAATATTATCTTATAACGTCTGAGCGATACGCAGGGATTCAATCATCACTGCAATATAAAGGGTCAACCTTAATCAAAATTTCAGCATTCTGCGCTACCCACAAAAGCACTGACTCACCTTTCAACATCAAGATAGTTAAGCTAATGATTTAAAACCAAAAATCATCGCACGAGACAGATTATAACGAAGCGAACAAAAAACCATCAATTTTAGAGAATTTTGTGGACAAAACGCGATTAAATAAAAATTAATCACTAGTTGTTACTTCAAACGTAGAGATATACGCTATACACGTCAAACAAACCAACCTAAAGCACTAAGCGCTTCGGGAAAATCGTTTCTTTTGTGTTCTTCTCAAGGAGTTCAGACATGTTCTCACCGCAATCACGCCTTCGCCATGCTGTGGCGGATACTTTCGCGATGGTTGTCTACTGTTCCGTTGTGAACATGCTGATCGAAATATTCCTCTCCGGAATGTCCTTCGAGCAGTCACTTTCTTCTCGTCTGGTGGCGATTCCGGTCAATATTATTATTGCCTGGCCTTACGGTTTATACCGCGATGCCGTCATGCGCTTCGCGCGGCGTGTCAGCCCCGCAGGCTGGGTGAAAAACCTGGCAGACGTTCTGGCCTATGTGACGTTCCAGTCGCCGGTTTACGTGGCCATTCTGTTGACGGTGGGCGCGGACTGGCACCAGATCGCGGCGGCGGTCAGTTCGAATATTGTGATTTCAATGCTGATGGGGGCGGTGTATGGCTATTTCCTCGACTACTGTCGCCGCCTGTTTAAGGTCAGCCAGTACAGCCAGGCTAAAGCGTGATGTGAAGCGACTGGCGCAGGCCAGTCGCAAATTTACTGTACGTCGCCAAACAGTCCCTTCAAAAACCGTTCCAGCGCCATACGCGAGCTGAAACCATGCGGAATACCATAATGCTCATGCGTCTCTCCGCCTAAATAGAGCGGAAATTGCTGATAATGATCGCAGGTTTTAATATCCGAGGCAGGCTCAGCAAATGACAGACTTCTGTCTTTCAGCGTCGGGTGAATAATGAGAGCGGTACGTCCCATTCTTGCTTCACGATTAACGTAAACATAATTCTCGCCACGGCGATATCCATACGCTTTTGGCGTCACCTCATCCATGGTGAATCCCTCTTTTTCAAGAACGCGTGCCACCTCGTCAGGTCGTAAATACATATCTTTTCCTCGTTATCTTTTCCTGCCCGGCAACCTTACAGTATTCAGCATTAGCAGGGCTTTCAGAATAGTCCATAAACTGGCGGATATCGCGTGATGCGCTTCAGATATTAAATTTCTGAACTAAACTGAACGGGAACACAAAATTACGGAGGATCGTATGTTTAACAGACCGAACCGAAACGATATTAACGACGACGCTCAGGATATTCGTAATGATGTCAGCCAATTAGCAGACACGCTGGAAGAGGTGCTGAAATCCTGGGGAAGTGACGCGAAGGACGAAGCGGATGCCGCAAAACGTAAGGCTCAGTCTCTGCTCCGTGAAACCCGCGCACGCCTAAATGGCCGCACGCGTACCACACAGGCTGCCTGCGATGCGGTCAGCTGCGCAACGACCTTCGTGCGCGAAAAACCGCTCTGCACGCTCGGCACGGTAGCGGCAGTCGGGATCTTCGTCGGCGCTCTGCTTAGCCTGCGTAAGTAAGCGCGAGCCATTAGCCCCGGTCGCCGCTGGCACCGGGGCTTTTTAATGCCCGCAAGCCTGAAAAACCCGTACAACATCCCCTGCCCCGCTGTGCTCATCATCAGGGCATCATCAATCTAAATTTCCCATATCTTGTATGGTTGAAACTTAAGACAACTACATCTAGTATTCCTTTTAGCAAGATACACACAACCTGACGCGATGATTCGCGCCGCTCTCTCATTTTAAATGGAAATACGAATCATGAGCATTATTATTTACACTCGTAACGATTGTGTTCAGTGCCACGCGACCAAACGGGCGATGGAAAGCCGCGGCGTGGCGTTTGAGATGGTGAATATTGACCAGCAGCCCGAGGCCGCCGATACCCTTCGCGCGCAGGGTTTCCGTCAGCTTCCGGTGGTGGTGGCCGGGGAGACCAGCTGGTCTGGCTTTCGCCCGGACATGATCAACCGCATCGCCGCGCAGGCCGCACGGGCATGAGTCGGCTGGTCTTCTTCTCCAGTAGCTCGGAAAACACGCTCCGTTTTATGGCGCGCGTCGGGCTGCCTGCGGTGCGCATTCCCCTCAACGAGCGGGAGCGCATCCGGGTAGAAGAACCGTACATTCTGGTGGTGCCCAGCTACGGCGGCGGCGGTACGGCGGGCGCAGTGCCTCGTCAGGTGATCCGCTTTCTGAACGATCCGCATAACCGCGGGCTAATCCGAGGCGTGATCGCGGCGGGCAATCGCAATTTCGGCGATGCCTTTGGCCGCGCCGGAGATGTCATCTCTCAAAAATGCGGCGTGCCGTATCTCTATCGCTTTGAGCTGATGGGGACGCAGCAGGACGTCGAAAACGTGCGTAAAGGAGTGAACGAATTTTGGCAACGACAACCGCAGAACGGGTAATACAGGCGACACCGGATTACCACGCATTAAACGCAATGCTTAACCTCTATGACCGGGAGGGACGCATTCAGTTTGATAAAGACCGTGAGGCGGTGGACGCCTTTTTTGCCGCCCACGTGCGGCCCAACAGCGTGACCTTCGCGAGCCAGGATGAACGTCTCGACTACCTGGTTAACGAAGGTTACTACGACGCCCGCGTCCTCACCCGCTACGCACGCGCCTTCGTCGTGAAGCTGTTTGAACGCGCCCACGCCAGCGGCTTTCGTTTCCAGACGTTCCTTGGCGCGTGGAAGTTCTACACCAGCTACACCCTGAAGACCTTCGACGGTAAGCGCTACTTAGAAAGCTTTGAAGATCGCGTGGTGATGGTCGCGCTGACCCTGGCGCAGGGCGATGAAGCGCTGGCGCAACAGCTCACCGACGAGATCCTCTCCGGCCGCTTCCAGCCCGCCACGCCGACCTTTCTCAACTGCGGCAAAGCCCAGCGCGGCGAGCTGGTCTCCTGCTTCCTGCTGCGCATTGAAGATAATATGGAGTCGATAGGCCGCGCGGTGAACTCGGCGCTGCAGCTCTCCAAACGCGGCGGCGGCGTGGCGTTTCTGCTCTCGAACCTGCGTGAAGCGGGCGCGCCGATTAAGCGCATCGAAAACCAGTCCTCCGGCGTGATCCCGGTCATGAAGATGCTGGAAGATGCCTTCTCCTACGCCAACCAGCTTGGCGCGCGTCAGGGCGCGGGCGCGGTTTATCTGCACGCGCACCACCCCGACATTCTGCGTTTCCTCGATACCAAGCGCGAAAACGCCGACGAAAAAATCCGCATCAAAACCCTGTCGCTCGGCGTGGTGATCCCGGATATCACCTTTAAGCTCGCCAAAGAGAATGCCGACATGGCGCTCTTCTCGCCGTATGACGTTGAGCGGATTTACGGCAAAGCCTTTGGCGACGTGGCGATAAGCGAGCTGTACGACGAGCTGCTGGCCGACGATCGCATCCGCAAAAAAACCATCAACGCCCGCGATTTCTTCCAGACGCTTGCCGAAATTCAGTTTGAGTCCGGCTATCCGTACATCATGTACGAGGACACGGTGAACCGCGCAAACCCGATTGCCGGGCGCATCAACATGAGCAACCTGTGCTCGGAGATTTTGCAGGTCAACAGCGCCTCCCGCTATGACGAGAATCTGGACTACGCGGAGATCGGCAAAGACATCTCCTGCAACCTCGGGTCGCTGAATATCGCCCACACCATGGATTCCCCCGACTTTGGCCGCACGATAGAAACCGCCATTCGCGGGCTGACGGCGGTGTCGGACATGAGCCACATCCGCAGCGTGCCGTCCATCGAGGCGGGCAACGCCGCGTCGCACGCCATTGGCCTCGGGCAGATGAACCTGCACGGCTACCTGGCGCGGGAAGGCATCGCCTACGGCAGCCCGGAAGGGCTGGACTTCACCAACCTCTATTTTTACACCGTCACCTGGCACGCGCTGCATACCTCGATGATGCTGGCGCGCGAGCGCAACCAGCGTTTCGCGGGCTTTGAGCAGTCCCGCTACGCCAGCGGAGAGTATTTCAGCCAGTATCTGGAAGGCGACTGGCAGCCGAAAACGGCGCGAGTAAGGGAGCTGTTTGCCCGCGCCGGGATCGTCCTGCCGACGCGCGAGATGTGGCAGCAGTTGCGTGATGATGTGATGCGCTACGGCATCTACAACCAGAACCTGCAGGCCGTACCGCCAACCGGTTCGATCTCCTACATCAATCACGCCACGTCGAGCATTCACCCGATCGTGTCGAAAATTGAAATTCGCAAAGAAGGCAAAACCGGACGCGTTTACTACCCTGCCCCGTTTATGACCAATGAGAACCTGGCTTTGTACCAGGACGCGTATGAGATCGGCCCGGAAAAAATCATCGATACCTACGCCGAGGCGACGAAACATGTGGATCAGGGACTCTCGCTGACGCTGTTCTTCCCGGATACCGCCACCACGCGGGACATCAACAAAGCGCAAATCTACGCCTGGAAGAAAGGTATCAAGACGCTCTACTACATTCGCCTGCGCCAGCTTGCGCTGGAAGGCACCGAAATTGAAGGCTGCGTGTCCTGCGCGCTGTAAGGAGAAAGGATGAAACTGTCACGCGTGAGTGCCGTTAACTGGAACAAAATCCAGGACGATAAAGACCTGGAGGTATGGAACCGTCTGACCAGCAACTTCTGGCTGCCGGAAAAGGTCCCGCTCTCCAACGATATTCCGGCCTGGCAAACCCTGAGCCACACCGAGCAGCAGCTAACGATCCGCGTCTTTACTGGCCTGACGCTGCTGGACACCATTCAGAATACCGTTGGCGCACCGGCTCTGATGGGTGACGCGCTGACGCCGCACGAAGAGGCGGTGATGTCGAACATTAGCTTTATGGAGGCGGTGCACGCCCGCTCCTACAGCTCGATTTTCTCCACGCTGTGCCAGACCAAAGACGTGGACGCGGCCTACGCCTGGAGCGAAGCGAGCGAGTCGTTACAAAGAAAGGCGGAGCTGGTACTGGCGTATTATCGGGCCGACGAGCCGCTGAAGAAGAAGATCGCCAGCGTGTTTCTGGAATCATTCCTCTTCTATTCTGGCTTCTGGCTGCCCATGTACTGGTCGAGCCGAGGCAAGCTCACCAACACCGCCGATTTGATTCGCCTCATCATTCGGGATGAAGCGGTGCACGGGTATTACATCGGCTATAAGTATCAGAAAGGGCTGGAAAAGGTCAGCGACGCGGAGCGCGAGGAGCTTAAAGGGTTTGCGCTGGATTTGCTGATGGATCTGTACGACAACGAGCTGAGCTATACCGAGGAACTCTACGCCGGCACCGGCTGGGAGGAAGACGTCAAGGTTTTCCTTTGCTACAACGCCAACAAGGCGCTGATGAACCTGGGTTACGAGGCGCTGTTCCCGCCGGAAATGGCGGAGGTTAACCCGGCGATTCTCTCCGCGCTGTCGCCCAACGCCGACGAAAATCACGATTTCTTCTCCGGATCGGGTTCGTCGTACGTGATGGGCAAAGCGGTGGAAACCGAGGATGAGGACTGGGATTTTTAATGAACGTTAACGTTCGTTAATTTAATATAAACCCAACAATTTCCTCTCCAATATTTACAAAACAACTACACTGTCATTTCCGTGCCCTATTCGCCTGAATCACCCGATTCAGGCGAAATTCCCCGATGCCGCAGCAAAAAATTGAGAAAAATTCAAATCCCGCTCAGCCCTTTACTCATGGGAAATTGAGCCGTTTCGCCTCCCTGAAAATTTACGTCATAAGCAAACCCAGGGTTGTCTCAGATTCTCAGTATGTTAGGGTTATGCCCGTTAACAATTTACCATGGTAATCATATCGACATAAACAAATAACAGGACACTCTCTATTGCATGGCAATTAAATTAGAAGTGAAAAATCTTTATAAAGTATTTGGCGAGCATCCTCAGCGCGCATTCAAATATATTGAGAAAGGCCTTTCGAAAGAGCAAATTCTGGAAAAAACCGGGCTATCGCTTGGCGTTAAAGACGCCAGTCTGGCCATTGAAGAAGGCGAGATTTTTGTCATCATGGGATTATCCGGTTCGGGTAAATCCACTATGGTTCGCCTTCTCAATCGCCTGATTGAACCCACCCGCGGACAGGTGCTGATTGACGGCGTGGATATCGCCAGAATATCAGACGCCGAGCTTCGCGAGGTGCGCAGAAAGAAGATTGCGATGGTATTCCAGTCATTCGCACTGATGCCACATATGACGGTGCTGGATAATACCGCTTTCGGCATGGAATTAGCCGGCACACCCGCGCAGGAACGTCAGGAAAAAGCCCTTGACGCCCTGCGTCAGGTTGGGCTGGAAAATTATGCGCATGCGTACCCGGATGAACTTTCCGGCGGCATGCGTCAGCGCGTGGGATTAGCCCGCGCATTAGCCATTAATCCAGACATTTTATTAATGGACGAAGCCTTCTCTGCCCTCGATCCGTTAATTCGCACCGAGATGCAGGATGAGCTGGTAAAATTACAGGCGAAACATCAGCGGACCATTGTCTTTATTTCCCACGATTTGGATGAAGCCATGCGTATTGGCGACCGTATTGCCATTATGCAAAATGGTGAAGTGGTGCAGGTCGGCACGCCGGATGAAATTCTCAATAATCCGGCAAATGATTATGTGCGCACCTTCTTCCGCGGCGTGGATATTAGCCAGGTCTTTAGCGCCAAAGATATTGCCCGTCGAACGCCAAACGGCATTATTCGTAAAACCCCTGGCTTCGGCCCGCGCTCCGCGCTGAAGCTCCTGCAGGACGAAGACCGTGAATACGGTTATCTGGTTGAACGCGGCAATAAATTTGTCGGCGTTGTCTCCATCGATTCTCTGAAAACCGCGCTCAGCGAAAACCAGGGGATCGATGCGGCGTTAATTGACGCTCCGCTTGCCGTGGACGCCGAAACGCCGCTCAGCGAGTTGCTCTCTCACGTGGGGCAGGCACCTTGCGCCGTACCGGTCGTGGGTGAGGAACAACAGTACGTCGGCATCATCTCCAAACGGATGCTGCTGCAGGCTTTAGATCGCGAGGGGGCAAATAATGGCTGATCAAACTAACCCGTGGGGCACCACTGAAGCGGCGGACAACGCTGCGCAATCCGCCGACGCGTGGGGTTCCACGCCAGCACCCGCCGACGGTGGCGGTGCGGCGGACTGGCTGAACAGCGCACCCGCGCCTGCGCCAGAGCACTTCAATATTATGGATCCGTTCCACAAGACGCTGATCCCGTTGGACAGCTGGGTCACGGAGGGGATCGACTGGGTGGTCACGCACTTCCGCCCGGTTTTCCAGGGGATCCGCATCCCGGTGGATTACATCCTGAACGGCTTCCAGCAGCTGATGCTGGGCATGCCGGCCCCGGTGGCGATTATCCTGTTCTCCCTGATCGCCTGGCAGTTTGGCAGCGCCGGGATGGGTGTCGCCACGCTGATTTCGCTGATTGCCATCGGCGCGATTGGGGCCTGGTCGCAGGCGATGATCACCCTGGCGCTGGTGCTGACCGCCCTGCTCTTCTGCATCGTCATCGGCCTGCCGATGGGGATCTGGCTGGCGCGCAGCCCGCGGGCCGCGAAGATTATCCGCCCGCTGCTGGATGCAATGCAGACCACCCCGGCGTTCGTCTATCTGGTGCCGATTGTGATGCTGTTCGGCATTGGCAACGTGCCGGGCGTGGTGGTCACCATTATCTTTGCCCTGCCGCCGATTATTCGTCTGACCATTCTCGGGATCAATCAGGTGCCTGCGGACCTGATCGAAGCGTCACGCTCGTTCGGCGCCAGCCCGCGCCAGATGCTGTTTAAGGTTCAGCTCCCGCTGGCGATGCCGACCATCATGGCGGGCGTGAACCAGACGCTGATGCTGGCCCTTTCGATGGTGGTGATTGCCTCGATGATCGCCGTTGGCGGTCTCGGTCAGATGGTGCTGCGCGGCATTGGCCGTCTCGACATGGGGCTGGCTACCGTTGGCGGCGTCGGGATTGTGATCCTCGCCATTATTCTTGACCGCCTGACCCAGGCCGTCGGTCGCGATTCACGCAGTCGCGGCAACCGTCGCTGGTATTCCACCGGCCCTGTTGGGTTACTCACCCGCCCCTTTAGAAAATAAGGAACAACGATGCGACATAACGTACTTTTTGCCACAGCGTTTGCCACCCTTGTCTCCACCAGCACGTTCGCGGCTGACCTGCCGGGCAAAGGCATTACCGTGCAGCCGGTGCAGAGCACTATTTCGGAAGAGAGCTTCCAGACCCTGCTGGTCAGCCGCGCGCTGGAAAAACTGGGCTATACGGTTAACACGCCGAGCGAAGTGGATTACAACGTGGGCTACACCTCGATTGCCTCCGGTGACGCCACCTTTACCGCCGTAAACTGGCAGCCGCTGCATGACGATATGTATGCCGCCGCCGGTGGCGATAAGAAATTCTACCGTGAAGGCACCTTTGTCACCGGCGCGGCGCAGGGGTACCTGATCGACAAGAAAACCGCCGACCAGTACCACATCACCAACATCGAACAGCTGAAGGATCCGAAGATCGCCAAACTGTTTGACACCAACGGTGACGGCAAGGCCGACATGATGGGCTGCTCGCCGGGCTGGGGCTGCGAAGCGGTGATTAACCACCAGAACAAGGCGTTCGATCTGGCGAAAACGGTCGACGTGAGCCACGGCAACTATTCAGCGATGATGGCCGACACCATTGCCCGCTTCAAAGAGGGTAAACCGGTGATCTACTACACCTGGACGCCGTACTGGGTGAGCGACGTGCTGAAGCCGGGTAAAGACGTGGTGTGGCTGCAGGTGCCGTTCTCCTCCCTGCCGGGCGAGCAGAAAGATATCGACACCAAACTGCCGAACGGCATGAACTACGGCTTCCCGGTGAACACCATGCATATCGTGGCGAACAAAGCCTGGGCGGAGAAAAACCCGGCGGCGGCGAAGCTGTTCTCGGTGATGAAGCTGCCGCTGGCGGACATCAACGCCCAGAACGCGATGATGCACGCGGGCAAATCGTCTGAGGCGGATGTTAAAGGCCACGTCGACGGCTGGATCAAGGCCCACCAGCAGCAGTTTGACGGCTGGGTGAAAGCGGCGCTGGCGGCGCAGAAATAAAACCTTTTCCCTCACCCTAACCCTCTCCCCGGATCGTACACTGGGAGAGGGCCGGGGTGAGGGGATCAGACCGCACCCGACCTAAACCGCACAATCCAGCACGTAACAATCCCCCCACATTCACAATCATTGGCTATTATGGTTTCCGGAAAAATAATCACTTCACTAACGATTCCTGAAACTAATGACAAAAACCACTCAAGGGCTTAGCCCCGCACTCATCCTTTTAATGTCCGTGGCAACGGGTCTGGCCGTCGCCAGCAACTATTACGCGCAGCCTCTTCTCGACACCATCGCCCGCGCGTTTGACCTTTCCGCCAGTTCCGCAGGCTTTATCGTTACCGCCGCCCAGCTCGGCTATGCCGCCGGGCTGCTGTTCCTGGTGCCGCTCGGCGATATGTTCGAACGCCGGATGCTGATCGTCTCCATGACGCTTCTGGCCGCCGGCGGGATGCTGATCACCGCCAGCAGCCAGTCGCTGACGATGATGATTATCGGTACCGCGCTGACGGGGCTGTTCTCCGTGGTGGCGCAAATCCTGGTGCCGCTCGCCGCGACCCTCGCCTCACCGGAAAAACGTGGCAAGGTGGTGGGCACCATCATGAGCGGCCTGCTGCTGGGGATTTTGCTGGCACGTACCGTCGCCGGGCTGCTGGCAAGCCTCGGCGGCTGGCGCACCGTATACTGGGTGGCGAGCGTATTGATGGTCGTCATGGCGCTGGCGCTGTGGCGCGGGCTGCCAAAAGTGAAGCAGGAAAATCACCTGAATTACCCGCAGCTGCTGGCCTCCGTTTTCAGCCTGTTCACCCAGGATAAACTTCTGCGCACCCGCGCCCTGCTGGGCTGCTTCACCTTCGCCAACTTCAGCATTCTTTGGACGTCGATGGCGTTTCTGCTGGCCGCGCCGCCGTTTAATTATTCCGAAGGGGTGATTGGCCTGTTCGGCCTGGCCGGTGCCGCAGGCGCACTGGGCGCGCGCCCCGCAGGCGGGCTGGCCGACAAGGGCAAATCCCATCTGACCACCTCCGCGGGGCTGGTGTTACTTCTGCTCTCCTGGGCGGCAATCTGGTATGGGCACGTCTCGGTGCTGGCGCTGATCGTCGGTATCCTGGTACTCGATCTCACCGTGCAGGGCGTTCACATTACCAATCAGACCGTCATCTATCGCGTGAAGCCAGAGGCGCGTAACCGCCTGACGGCCGGGTACATGACCAGCTACTTTATTGGCGGCGCGGCGGGCTCGCTCATTTCCGCCTCGGCGTGGCAGCATGCTGGCTGGTCAGGGGTATGTGCAATTGGCGCCATCGTCGCCACGATTAACCTGCTTGTATGGTGGCGCGGCTACCATCGCCAGGAGGCAATTCACTAAGTTTTACATTGCTTTGGGCCTCTTAGGGTGTAAAGGGGCCCCTCACTCTGTTAATGTAAACGTAATCATTTATCCCAGAAATTTTAATGTGGGTGACATATTTACAATCGGCATGAATAGTTCAGACCCCCGTCCTCACATCCTCTCTTCAGCGGGTTCATCCCCTACGCTTTCTGTGCTCACCGGGTCACGGACTTACCCGGCGCTTTCTGATGGTGACATTAATTTGGCGGATATAACCGCACAAATAATTCATTTACATTATTTGTCACTATCGTTACTATATCGGCTGTAATTAATGAGGTTATGCCCAAATGGATAGTTCGTTTACGCCCATTGAACAAATGCTTAAATTCCGCGCCAGTCGCCATGAGGACTTCCCGTATCAGGAAATCCTGCTGACTCGCCTGTGCATGCACATGCAGGGTAAGCTACTGGAAAACCGCAATAAAATGCTGAAAGCTCAAGGGATTAACGAGACATTGTTTATGGCGTTGATCACGCTGGAGTCTCAGGAAAACCACAGCATTCAGCCTTCTGAGCTGAGCTGCGCGCTGGGCTCCTCCCGCACCAACGCCACCCGAATTGCCGATGAGCTGGAAAAGCGCGGCTGGATTGAGCGCCGTGAAAGCGATAACGATCGCCGCTGCCTGCATCTGCAACTGACCGATAAAGGTCACGAATTCCTGCGCGAGGTGCTGCCACCTCAGCACAATTGCCTGCACAAACTCTGGTCCGCTCTCAGCACCGCCGAGCGCGACCAGCTTGAGCACATCACTCGCAAGCTGCTCACCCGTCTGGACCAGATGGATGAAGAAGGCGCCGTTCTTGAGGCGCTGCGCTAACGCGACGACACGCTCAACAATCCAGATTTATAAGAAAACCGACAGGCCAGCACGTCACACTGCTGGCCTTTCTGACAACAGGTCGGCTCAGCCGATGTGAAAATAAGAAGATCGTGGAGAACAACAATGAGCGCAAATGCGGAGAGCACTACCCCGCAGCAACCGGCCAACAAGAAAGGCAAACGTAAGAGCGCCCTTCTTCTGTTGACCTTGCTCTTTATCATTATTGCCGTGGCATATGGGATCTATTGGTTTTTAGTACTGCGTCATGCTGAAGAGACTGACGACGCGTACGTGGCAGGGAACCAGGTACAAATTATGGCGCAGGTGTCGGGCAGCGTGACGAAAGTCTGGGCTGACAATACCGACTTTGTACAAAAAGGCGATGTGCTGGTGACGCTCGATCCAACCGACGCCCAGCAGGCGTTTGAAAAAGCGCAGACCGCGCTGGCCTCCAGCGTTCGTCAGACCCGCCAGCTGATGATCAACAGCAAGCAGCTGCAGGCCAACATCGACGTGCAGAAAACCGCACTCGCGCAGGCGCAGAGCGATCTGAACCGCCGCGTGCCGCTCGGCACCGCCAACCTGATTGGCCGTGAAGAGCTGCAGCACGCCCGCGACGCCGTCGCCAGCGCTCAGGCACAGCTGGACGTAGCCATTCAGCAGTACAACGCCAACCAGGCGATGGTGCTGGGCACCAGCCTGGAAAACCAGCCTGCCGTTCAGCAGGCGGCGACCGAAGTGCGCAACGCGTGGCTTGCCCTGCAGCGTACTAAAATCGTCAGCCCAATGACCGGCTATGTCTCCCGTCGTTCCGTCCAGCCAGGGGCGCAGATCAGCCCAACCACGCCGCTGATGGCGGTTGTGCCGGCGGACAACCTGTGGGTCGACGCCAACTTTAAAGAGACGCAGCTTGCGCATATGCGTATCGGCCAGACCGCAACGGTTGTCAGCGACATCTACGGCGATGACGTGAAGTACACCGGCAAAGTGGTGGGTCTGGATATGGGAACCGGCAGCGCCTTCTCCCTGCTGCCTGCGCAAAACGCCACCGGTAACTGGATCAAAGTCGTACAGCGTCTGCCCGTGCGTATCGAACTGGATGCCAAACAGCTGGCGGATCACCCGCTGCGTATCGGCCTCTCCACGCTGGTGACGGTTGACACCGCCAACCGCGACGGTCAGATCCTGGCAAGCCAGGTGCGTAGCAGCCCGGTTTATGAAAGTAACGCCCGTGAAATTAGCCTCGATCCGGTCAACAAGCTGATCGATGACATCGTGAAGGCAAACGCCGGTTAATCCGAAGGTGAGCGTTATGCAACAGCAAAAGCCGCAAAAACCGCTGGAAGGCGCGCAGCTGGTCATTATGACCATCGCGCTGTCGCTGGCGACATTCATGCAGGTGCTGGACTCCACCATCGCAAACGTGGCGATCCCGACCATCGCCGGTAACCTTGGCTCGTCGCTGAGCCAGGGGACCTGGGTCATTACCTCGTTTGGGGTGGCAAACGCCATCTCCATTCCGATCACCGGCTGGCTGGCAAAGCGCGTCGGTGAGGTGAAGCTGTTCCTCTGGTCCACGGTGGCGTTTGTTCTGGCCTCGTGGGCGTGCGGCATGTCCAGCAGCCTGACGATGCTGATTTTCTTCCGCGTCATTCAGGGGATTGTCGCGGGGCCGCTGATCCCGCTTTCCCAGAGTTTGCTGCTGAGCAACTACCCTCCCGCAAAACGTTCCGTCGCGCTGGCGCTCTGGTCGATGACCGTTATCGTCGCGCCTATCTGCGGACCGATTCTGGGCGGGTACATCAGCGATAACTACCACTGGGGCTGGATCTTCTTCATCAACGTACCGATTGGCGCCGTCGTGGTATTGATGACGCTGCAGTCGCTGCGGGGACGAGAGACGCGCACCGAACAGCGCCGTATCGACAGCATCGGGCTGGCGCTGCTGATCCTGGGTATCGGCAGTCTGCAGATCATGCTCGACCGCGGTAAAGAGCTCGACTGGTTCAACTCGCAGGAGATCATCATCCTGACCATTGTCGCGGTGGTGTCGATAAGCTTCCTGATTGTCTGGGAGCTGACGGACGACAACCCGATCGTCGATCTCTCGCTCTTTAAGTCGCGAAACTTCACCATCGGCTGCCTGTGTATCAGCCTCGCCTATATGCTCTACTTCGGCGCGATTGTTCTGCTGCCGCAGCTGTTGCAGGAGGTGTATGGCTATACCGCCACCTGGGCGGGTCTGGCGTCGGCACCTGTCGGGGTGATCCCGGTCCTGCTGTCGCCGATTATTGGCCGCTTCGCCCATAAGCTCGACATGCGTCGGCTGGTGACGTTCAGCTTCATCATGTACGCGGTGTGCTTCTACTGGCGTGCGTATACCTTTGAGCCGGGAATGGACTTTGGCGCCTCGGCGTGGCCGCAGTTCATTCAGGGCTTTGCGGTGGCGTGCTTCTTTATGCCGCTGACCACCATCACGCTCTCTGGCCTGCCGCCCGAGCGTCTGGCGGCCGCGTCGAGCCTGTCGAACTTCACCCGTACGCTGGCGGGCTCTATCGGGACGTCGATCACCACCACCCTGTGGACGAACCGCGAATCAATGCACCACGCGCAGCTGACCGAAGCGGTGAACCCGTTCAACCCTAACGCACAGCAGATGTACAGCCAGCTGCAGGGAATGGGGATGACGGAGCAGCAGGCGTCCGGCTGGATTGCCCAGCAGATCACCAACCAGGGGCTGATTATCTCGGCCAACGAAATTTTCTGGATATCGGCAGGGATCTTTATCGTCCTGCTGGGGCTGGTGTGGTTTGCCAGACCGCCGTTTGGTGCCGGTGGTGGCGGTGGCGGCGCGCACTAGTTTGTGCGCGGGTTGCCGGGTGGCGGCTACGCCTTACCCGACCTACGATAACTGACACTTCCGTAGGCCCGGTAAGCGCAGCGCCACCGGGCAACCATTGCCACCGTGTCCAGAACGCGACAGCCATTGTCAGTGCCGATAAAGCAGCGCGCCTGAAATCGATTCACGATAGTGAAAAGACAACAGGAGCGCATCATGCTGAACACACCCGCCGACAAGTACCAACCCTTTCCCACCCTTTCCCTGCCCGACCGTCGCTGGCCGGAACAACGCATCACCCGCGCGCCGCGCTGGCTCTCGACCGACCTGCGCGACGGCAACCAGGCTCTGGCCGAACCGATGGACAGCACGCGCAAGCTGCAGTTCTGGGATTTGCTGTTAAGCTGCGGGTTTAAAGAGATTGAAGTTGCCTTTCCTTCCGCCTCGCAGACGGATTTCAACTTTGTTCGCCAGCTGATTGAAGAGAACCGCATCCCGGATGACGTGACGATTCAGGTGCTCACTCAGGCACGGGAAGATCTCATCCATCGCACTTTTGAATCCCTGCGCGGCGCGAAGCAGGCGACCGTGCATCTGTATAACGCCACCGCTCCGCTGTTCCGCCGCCTGGTATTCGGCATGGAGAAAGCGCAGATCGTTGAGCTGGCGACGCGTGCCACGCGGCTTATTCGTCAGCTGTGTGAAGAAAATCCCGACACCCGCTGGCAGTACGAATACTCTCCGGAAACCTTCTGCTTTACCGAGCCGGAATTTGCGCTGGAGATTTGTGAAGCCGTGGCGGAGATCTGGCAGCCTTGCGACGAACGCCCGATGGTGATCAACTTACCCGCCACCGTCGAAGTGAGCACGCCGAACGTCTATGCCGACCAGATCGAGTACTTCTGTCGCCACTTCAGCCGCCGACGTGATGTCTGCATCAGCGTGCATCCGCATAACGACCGCGGTACCGGCGTCGCCTGCGCGGAGCTGGCCGTAATGGCGGGGGCTGACCGCGTGGAGGGCTGTCTGTTCGGTAACGGCGAGCGCACGGGCAACGTCTGCCTGGTGACGCTGGCGATGAACCTCTACAGTCAGGGTATCAGCCCGACTCTGGACTTTAGCGATATGAACCGGGTGGTGGAAGTGGTGGAAACCTGCAATCAGCTGCCGGTGCACCCGCGCCATCCGTGGGCAGGACGGCTGGCCTATACCGCCTTCTCCGGCTCGCACCAGGACGCAATCAAAAAAGGCTTTGATGCCCGCAGGCCTGGCGATCGCTGGGAGATGCCTTACCTGCCCGTCGATCCCCAGGATATCGGCTGCACCTACGAAGCGGTGATCCGCGTGAACAGCCAGTCAGGGAAAAGCGGCAGCGCGTGGCTGATCGAACAGAATCATGGTCTGAAACTGCCCCGCGCCCTGCAGCAGGATTTCAGCCAGCACGTGCAGCAGGAAACCGACCGTCACGGAAAAGAGATGACGCAAAATGCGCTGTGGCAGCTGTTTCGCACCCGCTACGGGCTGGTGGCCACGCCGCAGTATGCGCTGCAATCCTACCGCAGCGACAGCCAGCAGGACGGCCAGCTGCGTTTGACGGCCAGCGTCGCCACACAGGGGGGTACGCGCCAGCTGGAAGGTCACGGCAACGGTCTGCTCTCCGCCGCCGCTCACGGCCTGAGCCGCTGGGTCAACGCCCCGTTCGTGATCAAGGATTATCACGAGCATACGTTAGGCGAACGCAGCGACAGCCGCTCGGTGGCCTACATCCGCTGCCTGTTCCAGGACGGCAGCAGCCGCTGGGGCGTGGGCATTGATAGCGACGTGGCGCGCGCGTCGCTTCAGGCGCTCTTTAACGCCGTCAGTCGTTCTTAAAGTAATCGCTGGGGGAGACGCCCATCACCCGACGGAACATTGCCGTAAAGGCGCTGTGGCTCCCGTATCCCAGATCCAGCGCCACGCGTAATATCGGCTGGCCCTGCGCCAGCCGCACTAAGGCTTCCAGCAGACGCGCCCTTCTCAACCACTCGCTGTAGCTTAAACCCGTCTGCTGCTGAAAATGGCGGTTCAGGGTGCGCTCGCTCATGTTCATCAGGCTCGCAGCCTGCGCGCTGCTCCAGCTTTCCCCCGGGTTTTGCCGGATTTGCAGGCACAGGCGACGTAACGCCTCGCTTTCCGGCTCCGGCAGGTGAAACGGCAGCACCGGCATAGTGCGGATTTCATCGAGAATCAGTTCATAGACGCGCTCATCCCGGCTTCCGGGTGAGTACGATTCAGGCAACGCAAGGGAGACGAGGATCAGCTCGCGCAGCAGCGGCGCGATCTGGACGATCTGGCAGGTGGCGGGAAGATCGGCCCGCGCCAGCGGATCGATAAACAGCGTTCGCGCCGCCACGTTGCCGGTAATGCGAAGGGAATGCCGCGTGCCCGCGGGCAGCCAGACGCCGCGACCGGGAGGCACAACCCAACAGCCCGATGCGGTATCCACCCTTACCACGCCGCTCAGGGTGTGCAGCAGCTGCGCGCAGTCGTGCTTGTGCCAGGGTTCGCTGTCACCATGAACGTAATCATGGGCAAACGGAACGAGGGGTCGGTGGGTAAATGAGAAGGTTAAGGTTGTGGTCAAAGGAGGCACCAGCACAATGTAGGCCCGGCAAGCGAAGCGCCACCGGGCATCCACAGGCACAATACTAGATGTGCAGTTCCTGCAGTTTTTCTTTCGGCAGGGCCAGCTCTTCGTTGCTGTTCACGCGAACGTCGCGTTCGATGATGTGGCGCGCGATCTCCTGCGCTTCTTCCAGAGAGTGCATCTGGTAGGTGCCGCACTGGTAAACGTTCAGCTCAGGGATCTGGTTCTGCTCTTTCACCTTCAGCACGTCCTGCATGGCCGCTTTCCAGGCATCTGCCACACGTTTCTCTTCAGGCTGACCAATCAGGCTCATGTAGAAACCGGTACGGCAGCCCATCGGAGAGATATCGATGATCTCAACGCCGTTGCCGTTCAGGTGGTCACGCATGAAACCAGCGAACAGGTGTTCCAGCGTATGAATGCCTTTCTCCGGCATCACTTCTTTGTTTGGCACGCAGAAACGCAGATCGAAGACGGTGATCGTGTCGCCGTGCGGGGTGTGCATGGTCTTCGCCACGCGGACTGCAGGTGCTTCCATACGGGTATGGTCGACAGTAAAGCTATCTAATAACGGCATACGTCACCTCCGATAGTGATTTTTTTTAAAATAAACTGAACTCTTCTACAGAATGCGCGTCTGAGTATATGAAAGACGCGCATTTGTTATCATCATCCCTGAATTCAGAGATGTATATTTTGGCCACAGCGATGTGGCCTTTTTCTTTTCTGCTTAAGCCTGCTTCGCCAGAAACGCCTCAAACGACTCGGTATCCGCCGCTTCAACCTCTTTCTGACGCACAACGGACGCTTCGCGTTCCGCGACAAAATCTGATTCGCTCAGGATTTCTAACGGCTCCTGGATCAGCATTTCACGGTACTCCGCCGAGAGTGAGCGCCCCGTACCACCAATGCCCTGATCAATCATAGAATGCAGAATGCGCGCTGAGAACGTCAGTTCCGGGTTATCAAAGCACGCCACCAGCTGGTCGCAAATCTGTTGATACGCGTCGCCGCCGTCGATGCTGTCCATCGTCCGGGCAACACGCTTCAGGTCACGGAACAGATCTTTGCCGACTTTCGTCAGCGGGAACTGTGCCGTTTCGCAGCCAATACCCAGCGTCAGGCCCGGTTTACGCCCTTCCAGAATCACGCGGTTCCAGTTTGTACGGGTGCAGAGCAGTTCGTCTGAACTCATTTCCGGCGCATCCGCCAGCACGCACCAGACCATAAACAGATCCAGGAAGCGAATCTGCTGTTCATCAACGCCAATCGGTGAGAACGGGTTGATATCCAGCGAGCGCACTTCAATGTATTCGATCCCGCCGCGCTGCAGCGCATCCGACGGGGTTTCGCCGCTGCGCGTCACGCGCTTAGGACGAATTGGCGCATACAGCTCGTTTTCAATCTGCAGGACATTGCTGTTGATCTGCAGGCGCTTACCGTCTTTTTCGAGGCCGATTTTTTCGTACTCTTCCGACGGGGTTTTGATCGCCCGCTTCAATCCTGCCACATATTCGTGCAATTCGTTAAACGTAATACCGAGATTGCTTTGCGATTTATTGGTATAGCCGAGATCGCTCAGACGCAGAGAGGTGGCGTACGGAAGATAGTACATTCCGCAGTCGGTCTTCTCGAACGGCAGCGTCGCCGGTTTTCCCTGCAGGAAGGATGAGCAAATAGCCGGCGACGCGCCGAACAGATACGGGATCACCCAGCCGAAACGGTAGTAGTTGCGGATCAGGCGGAAGTAGCCTGCTGAGATGGCGTCTTTATCCGTTTCACCGCATTTCGCCTGCCAGAACGCCATTGGCAGCGAGAAGTTGTAGTGCACGCCAGAGATGGTCTGCATCAACGCGCCGTAGCGGTTCTTCAGCCCCTCACGGTAGAGCGTTTTCAGCCTGCCGATATTTGACGTGCCGTACTGTGCCAGCTCAATCTCCTGCCCCTGCTCGATATAGCACGGCATGCTGAGGGGCCACATACGCTCATCGCCGAGATTGCGCGCGGTGTAGCGATGGATATCGCGCATAATCGTCAGCATATGATCAATATCACCCTCTACTGGGGTGATGAACTCCAGCAGCGCTTCAGCGAAATCGGTTGTGATCCATTTATGTGTCAGCGCCGAGCCTAACGCCTTCGGGTGACCTGTCGTCGCTAAACTGCCGTCCGCGTTAACGCGCAGCGTTTCACGCTCAAGACCACGCTGAATACCCTTCAATGCCTGAGGGTGGTTTTCCAGCCAGGCCAGCGCCTGAGATACGTCCGGGATCAAATTGACCTCCCGCCTGTCAAAGTAATGTTACTCAGCATAATTGTAATGGTTGACGATTGAAGGTCGCGTACTCATTCCACCAATTAGTGCCACCACGTCATACCCTGTAGTGTTGCCCACGCCACGAGAACATAGCGCAACGCCTTGCCAAGGCACAAAAAAAAGAGCACCGGTCCCCAGGAGATGCGCATCCATCCCGCCAGCAGACACAGTAAATCGCCTATTACAGGCATCCAGCTTAATAACAGCGTGGCAGCGCCATAGCGTTTTAGCCAGCCGACTGCCTTTTCCTGCCAGCGCGATTTTTCACGCAGCGGAAAGAAACGCCCAAGAATAACGTTAGTCAGCCCTCCAAGGCTATTACCCATTGTTGCTATTACTACAAGCAGCCAGGGCTGACTCACGCCGGACAACAGCATCGCCACCAGCACCACTTCCGAATTGCCTGGTAACAGCGTGGCGCTGAGAAAACTGCTGGCGAATAATGAGGCAAGTGACAGCGCGTCACTCACAGTAAGCGTACATCCACCGCATCCATTCCGGCATCACGCGCGGCCTGGATCCCGAAATCGGCATCTTCAAACACGACACACTTTGCCGCCGGGACGCCCATTAATTCTGCGCAAAGCAGGAAGGTGTCCGGTGCGGGCTTGTGACGTTTAACATGATCGGCGGCGACCACGGCAGAAAAATAGTGGCGCAGGCCAAGATGATTGAGCAAGGCTTCTGCAATCGCGCTTTCGCTGCCCGTCCCCACCGACATCGGGCGACGCCCGTGCCACTCTTTTACCACATCAATCAGTGGTAACGGACGTACCGTATCTAAAAGCATGGCTTTTACCGCATCGGTTTTTTCGCGCGCGAGCAGGTGCGGGTCGAGATCGGCCTGATTCAGTTCAATCACGGCCTGCGCAATACGCCAGGTGGGGGAGCCGTTGAGGGCGATCATCGCCTGAAGGTCGAAACGCATGCCGTAGCGGCCCAGGACGTCGGTCCAGGCTTGACGATGCGTGGGTTCGGTGTCCAGGAGGGTACCATCCATATCGAAGATCAAACCGTCATACTGTGCGTACATCGTGCTCTCGCTAACCGATTAACAAAGCATTACTTTATCGTAAATGGTGGTTTTTGTCGCTGATTGCGAAATGATAACAACGAGAGTGATTAAGAACTAAACATCGAAGGGAAAGGCAGAAGAGATGGTGCATCCGGGAGGATTCGAACCTCCGACCGCTCGGTTCGTAGCCGAGTACTCTATCCAGCTGAGCTACGGATGCATCGGGATTTACTACTGTACTGCTCGATATTCATATCACTTCTAAAGCAATATGAATTAATAGATGGTGCATCCGGGAGGATTCGAACCTCCGACCGCTCGGTTCGTAGCCGAGTACTCTATCCAGCTGAGCTACGGATGCATCAGGGTACTGCTTTCAGAAATAGTAAATGGTGCATCCGGGAGGATTCGAACCTCCGACCGCTCGGTTCGTAGCCGAGTACTCTATCCAGCTGAGCTACGGATGCATCGGGATTTACTACTGTACTGCTCGATATTCATATCACTTCTAAAGCAATATGAAGTAATAGATGGTGCATCCGGGAGGATTCGAACCTCCGACCGCTCGGTTCGTAGCCGAGTACTCTATCCAGCTGAGCTACGGATGCAAAATGGCGGTGAGGCGGGGATTCGAACCCCGGATGCAGCTTTTGACCGCATACTCCCTTAGCAGGGGAGCGCCTTCAGCCTCTCGGCCACCTCACCACACAACGCCTCTTTCGAGTGCTTCGAGCAACTCGTTAAGAGCTTCTCGTCGCTGCGTGGCGCATATATTACTTTCTGGGACTTATAAGTCAAACAATTTTCCAAAAGCTTTTATCGTTTGCACAAATCACACGCAATTCGCATGTAAAAGCCGCAAAGAGGGTGTTTTATAAGCGGATTTTGCAGGCATCTTCACAGAAAACTGATGCGGAAAGTACAGTGTTGGGACGAGATAAGGGTAACGGAGTGGTCAAAAAGAGAGCGATTGAAATTAAACGGTAACTTTGAGCAGGAAAAATAGCGGGAGGGTTGCGTCTCGCCCGACAGCGAGACGCGACAATATCAGTAACTGGACTGCTGGGATTTTTCAGCCTGGATACGCTGGTAGATCTCTTCACGGTGGACAGATACTTCTTTAGGAGCGTTAACACCAATACGTACCTGGTTACCCTTTACCCCTAAAACTGTCACGGTGACCTCATCCCCAATCATGAGGGTCTCACCAACTCGACGAGTCAGAATCAGCATTCTTTGCTCCTTGAAAGATTAAAAGAGTCGGGTCTCTTGTATCCCGGCATTATCCATCATATAACGCCAAAAAGTAAGCGATGACAAACACGTAAAGTGTAAGCAGTCACGGCATCACATTCTGTTAAACGTAAGTTTAGCCGATATACACAAACTCAACCTGACTTTATCGTTATCGATAGCACAGTGAACAAGACGCCATAACGTTACCGCTATGGCGCCTGCTTGTGCTTTGTAGTTATTACAGTTTCGCGCTTACCCAGCTTTCAACGCTGGCTAATGCCGCAGGAAGTGCCGCCGCATCCGTACCACCGGCTTGCGCCATGTCCGGACGACCGCCACCTTTGCCGCCCACCTGCTGAGCGACCATACCAATCAGTTCCCCTGCTTTTACGCGGTCAGTCACATCCTTAGAGACGCCCGCAATCAGAGAAACCTTACCTTCTGCCACTGTCGCCAGCACGATAACGGTAGAACCAAGCTGGTTCTTGAGATCGTCGACCATAGTACGCAGCATCTTAGGCTCAACGCCCGCCAGATCGCTGACCAGCAGTTTGACGCCCTTAATGTCTACAGCCTTGCTGGAGAGGTTTGCACTCTCCTGCGCCGCAGCCTGCTCTTTCAGCTGCTGCAGCTCTTTTTCCAGCTGACGCGTGCGTTCCAGCGCAACGCGCACTTTCTCGCCCAGGTTCTGGCTATCGCCTTTCAGCAGCTGCGCGATGTCGTGCAGCTGATCGCTCTGCGCATGCAGGCTGGCAATCGCGCCTTCACCGGTCACCGCTTCAATACGACGCACGCCTGCCGCCGTTCCCGACTCGGAAACGATGCGGAACAGGCCGATGTCACCGGTGCGCGAGGCGTGTGTACCGCCGCACAGTTCGGTAGAGAAGTCGCCCATGCTCAGCACGCGAACACGTTCGTCGTATTTCTCGCCAAACAGCGCCATCGCACCTTTTTTCTTCGCGTCTTCGAGATCCATGATGTGGGTCTCGATTGGCAGGTTACGACGGATCTGCGCGTTCACCAGATCTTCCACCGCGCGGATTTCAGACGGCTTCATCGCTTCAAAATGCGAGAAGTCGAAGCGCAGCACTTTATCGTTAACCAGAGAACCTTTCTGTGCAACGTGGGTACCGAGCACGTCGCGCAGGGCAGCGTGCATCAGGTGGGTTGCCGAGTGGTTCAGACGAATGCGCGCGCGGCGAGCTTCATCAACGTTAGCCTGGACGCCCTCGCCCACTTTCAGAGAACCGGAAACCAGTTTGCCCTGGTGGCCAATCGCCTGACCGTATTTCTGGGTGTCGGTCACGCTGAAGCTAAAGCCATTGCCTTTCAGCTCGCCTTTATCGCCAACCTGGCCGCCGGATTCGGCGTAGAACGGCGTTTTGTCCAGAATGACTACGGCTTCCTGACCTGCGCTGATGCTGTCCACGGCTTTACCGTCAACAAACAGAGCGGTCACTTTGCCGGTCAGTTCCAGCGCCTCATAGCCTTTGAATTCAGACGCGCTGTCAACGCGGATCATCGCGTTGTAGTCTGCACCGAAACCGCTGGACTCGCGCGCACGACGGCGCTGCTCTTCCATCGCGGCTTCGAAGCCCGCTTCGTCAACTTTGATGTTACGCTCGCGGCAAACGTCCGCCGTCAGGTCAACCGGGAAGCCGTAGGTGTCGTACAGGCGGAAAGCAGTTTCGCCATCCAGCGTGTCGCCCTTAAGCTTCGCCAGCTCTTCGTCCAGCAGCGCCAGACCGCGCTCCAGCGTACGGGCAAACTGCTCTTCTTCGGTTTTCAGAACCTGCTCAACCTGCGCCTGCTGGCGTTTCAGCTCGTCACCGGCTGACCCCATCACGCCAATCAGTGGCCCAACGAGTTTATAGAAGAAGGTGTCCTTCGCGCCCAGCATGTTGCCGTGACGAATAGCACGACGAATGATACGACGCAGCACGTAGCCACGGTTTTCATTCGACGGGATAACGCCGTCAGCAATCAGGAACGCGCAGGAACGAATGTGGTCTGCGATAACGCGCAG
Organism: Enterobacter sp. EC_64; assembly: GCF_019584165.1. Taxonomy (NCBI): domain Bacteria; kingdom Pseudomonadati; phylum Pseudomonadota; class Gammaproteobacteria; order Enterobacterales; family Enterobacteriaceae; genus Enterobacter; species Enterobacter sp. EC_64. The sequence goes on along the minus strand of NZ_VDAS01000024.1, from coordinate 51,765 downwards.
CGATTTATTATTCAGGTCGGTCGCGCCGGTCACTTCCGCAACGGCTTTGATCAGGGTGCTGAACAAGTCAATCTCATAGTTGGAGTTAACGTGCTGCAGTACCGCGGCAATACGCTCCAGACCCATACCGGTATCAACGGACGGCTTCGGCAGCGGCTCCATGGTACCGTCGGCCTGACGGTTGAACTGCATGAAGACGATGTTCCAGATCTCAATGTAGCGATCGCCGTCTTCTTCCGGGCTGCCTGGAGGGCCACCCCAGATGTGGTCGCCGTGATCGTAGAAGATCTCGGTGCACGGACCGCAAGGACCGGTGTCACCCATCTGCCAGAAGTTGTCAGACGCGTATGGCGCGCCTTTGTTATCACCGATGCGAATAATACGCTCGCGCGGGATACCGACCTCTTTTTCCCAGATTTCGTAGGCTTCGTCATCGGTTTCATAGACGGTAACCCACAGACGCTCTTTCGGCAGGTTGAACCAGTTTTCACCGGTCAGCAGTTCCCACGCGTATTGAATGGCATCGTGTTTGAAGTAGTCGCCGAAGCTGAAGTTACCCAGCATTTCGAAGAAGGTGTGGTGACGCGCGGTGTAACCGACGTTTTCCAGGTCGTTGTGTTTACCGCCCGCACGCACGCAACGCTGTGAGGTTGTGGCGCGGGAATAATTACGCTTGTCGAGACCAAGGAACACATCCTTGAACTGGTTCATCCCGGCGTTGGTAAACAGCAGAGTCGGATCGTTGTTCGGTACCAGGGAGCTGCTGGCAACAACCTGGTGTCCCTTACTATGGAAAAAATCGAGAAACGCCTGACGGATCTCAGCGGTGCTCTTGCTCATAATTATCCTGAAATCAAGCTAACGAAATGTCGTAGCCAGCCTGTATCGGTAAACCGTTGGACAGACCAGCTACTGGAAAAAGTGGGAATAAGATAAGTTTTCTTTAGTGGGAAGTAAAATCCCGCATGCGTTCAATCGGCAAAATTACGCCAGATATCCTGAATATCTTCCATCAGAAAGCCGCGGTAGAGCAAAAAGCGCTGGATTTTGACTTTTTCTGAAAAATCACGCGGCAGCGGTTCGCCGTACTTGCGAATCGCCTGCTCTTTTGCCAGCTCGCACCAGTCCGTATCGCATTCGCGCATCGCTTTTTCGATGGACTCCCGGGCCACCCCTTTCTGGTTCAGCTCCTGCCGGATGCGCGCAGGGCCGTACCCCTTGCGGCCGCGGCTGGCGAGAAAGCGGGAAGCAAAGCGATCGTCGTCCAGGTAATGATGCTCATAGCACCAGGCCACCACGCGGTCGTAGTCTTCCGCCGTGGCATCAATCTCTTCCGGCCCGTTTTTACTCATCACCGGAGCCGACAGCTTCCGCCGCAGCTCCTGCTCACTGTGGTCACGCACGGCCAGGATGCGCACCGCACGATCCAGCAAGCGCGCGTAGGCGGGTCGGCGTGATGTCGGTTCACTCATAAAAAACCTGTAGAATCAGAAATGCAAAAAGGGCCGCATCAGCAGCCCTTCATCTTTACACGAGAGACTTAAAAGTCTTCGTTGGTTTCTTCAGCATCCTCAGCATCGACTACGAAATCAGGTTTGGAGTCCTGGTTGTTCAGCAGAAGCTCGCGCACCTTCTTCTCAATCTCTTTCGCCGCAGCCGGGTTCTCTTTCAGCCAGGAGATAGCATTCGCTTTACCCTGACCAATCTTGTCACCGTTGTAGCTGTACCAGGCGCCCGCTTTTTCAATCAGCTTCTCTTTCACGCCCAGGTCAACCAGTTCACCGTAGAAGTTGATCCCTTCACCGTAGAGGATCTGGAACTCAGCCTGTTTGAACGGTGCAGCGATTTTGTTCTTCACCACCTTCACGCGGGTTTCGCTACCGACGACGTTTTCACCCTCTTTCACCGCACCGATACGGCGGATATCCAGACGGACAGACGCGTAGAATTTCAGGGCGTTACCACCGGTTGTGGTTTCCGGGTTACCGAACATCACACCAATTTTCATACGGATCTGGTTGATGAAGATCAGCAGCGTGTTGGACTGCTTCAGGTTACCGGCCAGCTTACGCATCGCCTGGCTCATCATACGTGCCGCGAGGCCCATGTGAGAGTCGCCGATTTCACCTTCGATTTCGGCTTTTGGCGTCAGTGCGGCAACGGAGTCAACAACGATAACGTCAACTGCACCGGAGCGCGCCAGCGCGTCACAAATTTCCAGGGCCTGTTCACCGGTGTCCGGCTGAGAACACAGCAGGTTGTCGATGTCCACGCCCAGCTTACGCGCATAAACAGGATCCAGCGCGTGCTCGGCATCGATGAACGCACAGGTTTTACCTTCGCGCTGTGCCGCAGCAATCACCTGCAGCGTCAGGGTAGTTTTACCGGAGGATTCTGGCCCGTAGATCTCTACGATACGGCCCATTGGCAGGCCGCCCGCGCCCAGCGCGATATCCAGAGAAAGCGAACCGGTGGAGATCGTTTCCACATCCATGGTACGGTCTTCACCCAGGCGCATGATGGAGCCTTTACCGAATTGCTTTTCGATCTGGCCCAGTGCTGCCGCCAACGCTTTCTGTTTGTTTTCGTCGATAGCCATTATTACTCCTGTCATGCCGGGAGAAGCGACTGTGCTTCACCGTGGATTTCTGTTCTGTTGGTGCAATTATACTGTATGGTCATACAGTATCAAGTATTTTGTAGAAATTGTTGCCAGAGCGTTTTTAACGCATATTCCGTTGCCTGACGGCGCACGCTTTCGCGATCGCCGCTGAAGCACTCCCGACGGGTGATCCCTTCCCCTTTAGACGTGGCAAACCCAAACCAGACGGTGCCAACAGGCTTCACGTCGCTGCCGCCGTCCGGCCCCGCGATGCCGCTAATGGAAATCGCGTAATCTGCCCGCGCCGCCTTGAGCGCGCCAATGGCCATTTCAATGACCACCGGTTCACTGACCGCGCCATGCTGTTCCAGCGTAGCTTCACGCACGCCAATCATTTGTGCCTTAGCTTCGTTACTGTAGGTCACAAAACCGCGTTCAAACCAGGCGGAACTGCCGGCAATATCGGTAATCACTTTCGCCACCCAGCCGCCGGTGCAGGATTCCGCGGTGGTCATTGTCGCCCCACGCTGCTTAAGCGCCAGGCCAACGATCTCGCTAAGCTGCATCAATTCATGGTCAGTCATTCTCGCTCCAGGCATCAGAAAAACGTGCTGCACAAGATAGCACTTTCTCGTCAGATGTGGGGATGCGCTTCAGGTTTTACGAGGGGGCTTCAGAAAAAAGCCGGTGCAAACGCACCGGCTGTGGAAGAGGTTATTTCATGCTGTCGGCGAGGGTATTCACATTGTGGCGGAACGCCTTGACGTAGGTGTCTGCCACGCCGCCTTTTGCCGACAAGGCCTCCGGATAAAGTTCTCCCCCTGGCTGCGCGCCCGTCGCTGAGGCAATCTGCTTCACCAGACGCGGATCGAGCTGGTTTTCCATAAACCAGGTTTTTACGCCGTCGGCTTTGATCTGATTGATGATCTCAGCAACCTGCGCCGCGCTGGCCTCGCTCTCTGAAGAGAGTCCTTGAGGTGCCATGAAGGTTACGCCATAAGCGCGGCTGAAATAGCCGAAGGCGTCATGGCTGGTCAGCACCTTGCGCTTCGCCTGCGGGATCTGGCTAAAGCGCGTTTTGGCCCAGCTATCCAGCTGGTTGAGCTGCGTGATATAGGGTTTACCGGAGGCTTCCAGCGCGGCTTTGTCCTGCGGATCGGCTTTCACCAGCCCGTTAAGAATATTTTGTGCATATAACGCCCCGTTCGCCGCGCTGTTCCACGCGTGCGGATCGGTCACGGTCTTTCCATCTTCCTCAAGCGTGTGCGTTTTCACGCCTGTTGAGGCGACGACCAGTTGCCCTTTGAACCCGGAGGCTTTCACCAGGCGGTCAAGCCAGCCCTCCAGCCCCAGACCGTTCACCACCACCACATCGGCCTTGCTCAGCGCCGCGCTGTCCTTCGGCGACGGTTCGAAGGTATGCGGATCGCCGTCCGGCCCCACCAGCGTCGTCACCTTCACATGATCGCCGCCCACCTCCTGGGTGATGTCCCCCAGTATCGAGAAGCTGGTGACCACATTCAGCGTTTTCGCCATCACGCCATGCGACATCATCCCCAGCGCGAGCGCCACTCCCACTACTAGTCCTGTACGTTTCATCGTTTCCCCTTGCGTTAAAAATACGCCCGCAGACTGCCAGCGAGCCTGCTTCGCGTACCCAATAAAATGGAAATAAAGAACAGCGCGCTGGCGGTGAGCACAATGGATGGCCCAGCCGGGAGACTCATCGCCCAGGAGAGGCTCAACCCCAGCCATGCGCAGACAATACCGCTGATGCCCGCCATCAGGAGTAACGCCGGTAGCGTGCGTACCCAGCAGCGTGCCGCCACGGCTGGCAGCATCATCAGACCGACGGCCATCAGCGTGCCGAGCACCTGAAAACCGGCCACCAGGTTAAGAACCAGCAGCGCCAGAAACAGTCCGTGCAGCAGGCCGGGCAGCCAGCGGGCGTTCACCTGTAGCCAGGCGGTGTCAAACGCTTCGGTAACCAGGCCGCGATAAAACATTGCCAGCACGATAAGAGTGAACATGCACACGCCCGTGACAAACAGCGCGGCGTCGTTGTCCACGGCGAGGATGGAGCCAAACAGCAGATGCAGCAGATCGACATTCGACCCACGAAGCGATACCAGCGTGACCCCCAGCGCCAGTGAGCCAAGATAAAACCCGGCAAAGCTGGCATCTTCCTTAAGCGGCGTGCGTCGGCTGACCAGACCGGCCAGCAGCGCCACGGTAATGCCCGCGACAAAACCGCCGATACTCATTGCCAGCAGCGACAGGCCGCTGAGCAGGTATCCCACGGCGACGCCCGGCAAAATAGCGTGAGAAAGGGCATCGCCCATCAGGCTCATCCGGCGCAGCTGGAGGAATACGCCGAGCGCGGTGGTGCTGATAGAAAGCGCCAGGCAAACCACCAGCGCGCGGCGCATAAAGCCGTACTCGATGAACGGCTGGAAGAATGTGTGCCAGATCATGCCACCCTCACCCGCTCGGTTTTCCACTGAGGCACATCAGCATCCAGCCGCAACGTCTGCGGGAAGTGGCGCGACACGCGCTCGCTGTCGTGCAGTACCGCGAGCAGCGTTTGCCCCTGCATATACATCTCCAGCATCACATCCATCAGCACGTTACAGGTGGCTTCATCGATGCCGGTAAAGGGCTCGTCCAGCATCACCAGCGGCGCCTGCTGTACCAGGACGCGGGCAAACAGCATGCGCTGGAACTGACCGCCGGAGAGCTCATCAATGGTGGATAACGCCATGGATGCCAGCCCGACCCGCTCAAGCGCGCTGGCAATGCGCAACCGCGTTTCGCGACGAAACCCGGAAAGCAGCGAAATGCCCGGCCAGCAGCCCATGCTGACGACATCGCGCACGGTCAGCGGAAACTGCGCCTCCAGCGCGTGACGCTGTGCCAGCCAGCCAATCACCGGGCGCTTCCCCTGCCAGCGAAAACCGCCGCTTACGGGTGGGATAAAACCGGCGAGCGTTTTCAGCAGCGTGGATTTGCCGCAGCCGTTGGCCCCAACAATGGCGGTCATGCTGCCGCGTTCAATGACGCCCGAAAGCGCGCGCGTGACGGGCTGGTGGTCGTAACCCGCAACCAGTTCATTCATCACGATCATGGCAATGCCACCGCCCAGCGCACGGCCAGGCCGAGAAAGACGATAAGCACCAGCGCCAGCAAAAGCCGAACCGGCGCAGAAAGAGAGAAAAGGGACGTTGACATCTCGGCACCAATTTAAATGTTATAACATAACAATAATGAAAGGTGGTTAGGATGTAAATGGCAGGGTTGAAAAGGGAGTGTGGCGAAATGTTTCTGCAAAACGCCCTCTCCCGTGGGAGAGGGCAACAGGCCGCACCGTGCGCGCAGCCATGCCGGGTGGCGGCGTTGCCTTACCCGGCCTACCCGTCGGGGTAACTTACTGACTAAACGGTGACGCCGCCGGCACGCGGGCCTGCGATACCGCCAGCCCCAGCTGCCACACGGCCATCGCATAGTGGGTGCTGTGGTTATAGCGGGTGATGGTGTAGAAGTTCGGCAGCCCGTACCAGTACTGATAGCCCGTTCCGACATCGAGACGCAGCAGACTCGCCTGCTGTGCATTGCCCAGCGGCTGCGTTGGCGTTAGGCCTGCCGCGGACAGCTGCGAAATGCTGTAGTTGGTTTTGAAGCCGTTTTCCAGCCCCGGCGCCTGGCCGTTCGCCTGCACCGCCACCTGGCCACCCGGCACCCAGCCGTGCGCTTTGAAGTAGTTCGCCACGCTGCCGATGGCATCCACCGGATCCCACAAGTTGATATGGCCATCTCCGTTAAAGTCGACGGCATACTGTTTATAGGACGACGGCATAAACTGGCCGTAGCCCATCGCGCCGGCAAACGACCCTTTCAGATCGAGCGGATCGTCCTGCTCGTTGCGCGCCATCAGCAGGAAGGTTTCCAGCTCGGAAGAGAAATACTCCGCGCGGCGCGGGTAGTTAAAGGAGAGCGTCGCCAGCGCATCCAGAATGCGGGTTTTGCCCATCACGCGGCCCCAGCGGGTTTCCACGCCGATAATCCCGACGATGATTTCAGGCGGCACGCCGTACACCTGCCACGCGCGGTTAAGCGCATCTTCATGCTGATTCCAGAACGCCACGCCGTTTTGCACGTTGTCCGGGGTAATGAACTGTTTGCGATAGCGCAGCCACGCCCCGTTTGGCCCGCTCGGCACCTGGGCCGTCGGCGCCTGTCTGTCCATCAGGCGCAGCACGTAGTCCAGACGCTTGGCCTGAGACAAAATTTCGTGCAGCTGCTGTCTGTCAAAGCCGTGCTTGCTCACCATTTTATCGATGAACTGCTCGGCCGCCGGGTTATTCGCGAAGTCGCCGCCCATCTGCATCATATTGTGCTGCGGCTCCAGCAGGAATCCTCCGGAAGGCGCGCCCGCCGTTTGCTGAACGGCTTCGGTCTTAGGTTTGCTACTACAGGCAGACAGCAGAATAAGCGCAGGCAACAGCGCTGCATAACGACGCTTGAACATGAGACATCCATTTAACGGGTTCGATAAGAACCCAGTATGGTAAAGCATCCGCAACACCTCAAGGAAGCGGTACGCACCTCCCCAACGCAAATCCGTGCTTTTTTCCCCCGAAAATCATTCACCACGTCAATTATCTTTCAAAATAATCCATTTTTCTTTCATTGTGAGATCTAACTAACACTTTAAAACCTTTCAAAGTGATTATTATTAGCCACAGATAGACAAAAACAAACGCCCTACAGGAGAGAAGAATGATAGAAACCATCACCCACGGCGCCGAGTGGTTCATCGGGCTGTTTCAGAAAGGCGGAGACGTGTTCACCGGCATGGTGACCGGGATCCTGCCCCTGCTGATCAGCCTGCTGGTGATCATGAACGCGCTGATTAACTTTATCGGCCAGCAGCGCATTGAGCGCTTCGCCCAGCGCTGCGCCGGAAACCCGCTGTCCCGCTACCTGATACTGCCCTTTATCGGCACCTTCGTGTTCTGCAACCCGATGACCTTAAGCCTCGGCCGCTTTATGCCAGAGAAGTACAAGCCGAGCTATTACGCCGCCGCCTCCTACAGCTGCCATTCCATGAACGGCCTGTTCCCGCACATCAACCCCGGCGAACTGTTTGTCTATCTCGGGATCGCCAGCGGCCTTACCACGCTTGGCCTGCCGCTCGGCCCGCTGGCGGTGAGCTACCTGCTGGTCGGTCTGGTGACCAACTTCTTCCGCGGCTGGGTGACCGACCTCACCACCGCTATTTTCGAGAAAAAAATGGGCATCCAGCTTGAACAGAAAGTCCATCTTTCAGGAGCAACAGCATGAACCGGATCCGCATTGAGAAAGGCACGGGCGGCTGGGGTGGCCCGCTGGAGTTCGACGCCACCGAAGGCAAAAAGATTGTGTACATCACCGCGGGCACGCGCCCGGCGATCGTCGACACGTTGCGCGATCTGACCGGCTGGGAAGCGGTCGACGGCTTCAAGGAAGGCGAACCGCCGGAAGCGGAAATCGGCGTGGCGGTGATCGACTGCGGCGGCACGCTGCGCTGCGGCATCTATCCGAAGCGCCGCATTCCGACGGTAAATATTCACTCCACCGGGAAATCCGGCCCGCTGGCGCAGTACATCCTCGAAGACATTTATGTCTCAGGCGTTAAGGAAGACAACATCACCCTGGTGAAGGGGACGTCTGCGCCGCAAAAAGCGGCCCCGCGCGAGTACGACACCAGCAAGAAAATTACCGAGCAGAGCGACGGCCTGCTGGCGAAGGTCGGGATGGGGATGGGGTCCGCCGTGGCGGTGCTGTTCCAGTCCGGGCGCGACACCATCGACACGGTGCTGAAGACCATTCTGCCGTTTATGGCGTTCGTCTCGGCGCTGATCGGCATCATCATGGCCTCCGGCCTGGGCGACTGGATTGCCCACGGCCTCGCCCCGCTCGCCAGCCACCCGCTCGGGCTGGTAACGCTGGCGCTGATCTGCTCCTTCCCGCTGCTGTCGCCGTTTCTCGGCCCGGGCGCGGTGATTGCTCAGGTTATCGGCGTGCTGATTGGCGTGCAGATTGGTCTGGGGAACATTCCCCCGCACCTCGCCCTGCCCGCCCTGTTTGCCATTAACGCCCAGGCAGCGTGCGACTTTATCCCCGTGGGGCTGTCGCTGGCGGAAGCACGCCAGGACACCGTGCGCGTGGGCGTGCCGTCCGTGCTGGTCAGCCGCTTCCTGACGGGCGCGCCGACGGTGCTGATTGCCTGGTTTGTCTCCGGCTTTATTTATCAATAAGAGGTTCCTGCCATGACCGTGATTTACCAGACCACCATTACCCGCATCGGCCAGAGCGCGGCGGATGCGCTGAGCGACCAGATGCTGATCACCTTTCGCGAAGGGGCGCCTGCGGATATCGAAGAGTTTTGCTTCATCCACTGCCACGGCGAGCTGAACGGTGAGCTAAAGGCCGGGAGCCAGCTGGAGCTGGGCGAGGCGCGCTATGCCGTGACCGCCGTCGGCGACGTCGCTGAACAAAACCTGCGCGAGCTGGGCCACATCACCCTGCGTTTCGACGGTCAGCCGCAGGCGGAGTATCCCGGCACGGTTCACGTAGCGGGCCCGGTTCCGCAGGCCGTTACCCCAGGCTGCACGTTAAAATTTGTTGCGTAATTAAGGAGATAGACATGAGTCAGGTTGCCGTTGTCATTGGTGGGGGACAAACCTTAGGCGAGTTCCTCTGCCGTGGGCTTGCCGCTGAGGGTTACCGCGTGGCGGTAGTGGATATTCAGAGTGAAAAGGCCGCCCGCGTGGCGGACACCATCAACACCGAGTTTGGTGAAGGAATGGCGTACGGGTTTGGCGCCGACGCCACCAGCGAGCAGAGCGTGATGGCGCTCGCGCGCGGCGTGGACGACATTTTTGGGCGTACCGACCTGCTGGTTTACAGCGCCGGCATTGCGAAAGCGGCCTTTATCAGCGACTTCGAGCTGGGGGATTTTGACCGCTCGCTGCAGGTCAATCTGGTGGGCTATTTCCTCTGCGCCCGCGAGTTTTCCCGTCTGATGATCCGCGACGGCATTCAGGGGCGCATCATTCAGATCAACTCAAAATCGGGGAAAGTGGGCAGCAAGCACAATTCCGGCTACAGCGCGGCGAAGTTTGGCGGCGTGGGGCTGACGCAGTCTCTGGCGCTGGATCTGGCCGAGTACGGCATTACCGTGCACTCGCTGATGCTGGGCAACCTGCTGAAATCGCCGATGTTCCAGTCCCTGCTGCCGCAGTACGCCACCAAGCTCGGTATTAAAGCGGAAGAAGTGGAGCAGTACTACATCGATAAAGTGCCGCTCAAGCGCGGGTGCGACTATCAGGACGTGCTGAACATGCTGCTGTTTTACGCCAGCCCGAAAGCCTCGTACTGCACCGGACAGTCGATTAACGTCACCGGTGGGCAGGTGATGTTCTGAGTTCATTCCCCGGTGGCGCTGCGCTTACCGGGGCTACAATCCCCGTAGGCCGGGTAAGGCGCAGCCGCCACCCGGCAATTAAGGAGCCGATATGGTCACCGCACTCATTACCGTCGCCGCCCTCGCCTGGATCTGCCAGATGGCGTTTGGCGGCTGGCAAATCCATCAGTTTAACCGCGCGTTTGACGCCCTGTGCCAGAAAGGCCGCGTGGGCGTCGGGCGTTCCGGTGGACGCTTCAAGCCGCGGGTCGTCGTCGCTGTTGCGCTGGATGAAAACAACAAGGTCTGTGATTCCCTCATCATGCGCGGCATGACCGTCTTTGCCCGTCCGGTGAAAATCCAGGCAATCAACGGCATTTCGCTGCAGGAATTGCAGCCCGATGTGATCTTTCCCCATGATCCACTTTGTCAGAATGCACTATCATTAGCGCTTAATCTGAAACATGGATAATTTCGTTGTGAAAGATATAGACTTGCGAAATTATCATTTCGCAACCTAAGGAACGAAGCGCCTATGAAACCTCGTCAGCGGCAGGCGGCCATTCTTGAGCATCTGCAAAAGCAGGGAAAATGCTCGGTAGAGGATCTGGCCCACTACTTTGACACCACCGGCACGACGATACGCAAGGACCTCGTATTGCTCGAAAACTCTGGCGCCGTCATTCGAACCTACGGCGGCGTGGTGCTCAATAAAGACGAAGCGGATCCGCCTATCGACCACAAAACGCTGATCAATACCCACCAGAAAGCGCTGATTGCCGAAGCCGCCGTTAAATTTATCCACGATGGCGACTCGATCATTCTGGATGCAGGCAGTACCGTCCTGCAGATGATCCCCCTGCTCAGCCGCTTTAACAACATCACGGTGATGACCAACAGCCTGCACATCGTCAACGCCCTGTCGGAGAACGACTGCGAGCAGACCATCCTGATGCCCGGCGGCACCTTCCGTAAAAAATCCGCGTCGTTCCACGGGCAGCTGGCGGAGAACGCCTTCGACCACTTCAGCTTCGATAAACTGTTTATGGGTACCGACGGCATCGACCTGAACGCGGGCGTCACGACGTTTAACGAGGTGTTCAGCGTCAGTAAAGCCATGTGCAACGCCGCGCGGGAAGTGATTTTGATGGCAGACTCGTCGAAGTTTGGCCGCAAAAGCCCCAACATTGTCTGTAGCCTTGAAAGCGTTGACAAGCTGATTACCGACGCGGGTATCGACCCGGCGTTCAAAAAAGCGCTGGAAGAGAAAGGCATCGACGTGATCGTAACCGGAGAGAGAGATGAGTGATTTTCTGTTAGAAACGGGCCGCCAGACGCTGATGCTGGAGCTGCAGGAAGCCAGCCGCCTGCCGGAACGTCTGGGCGAGGATTTTGTCCGCGCGGCCAACACCATTATCCACTGCGAAGGCAAAGTGATCGTGGCGGGCATCGGTAAATCCGGTCACATCGGCAAAAAGATTGCCGCGACGCTGGCCAGCACCGGCACCCCGGCCTTCTTCGTGCACCCTGCCGAAGCGCTGCACGGCGATCTGGGAATGATTGAGAGCCGCGATGTGATGCTGTTTATCTCCTACTCCGGTTCGGCGAAAGAGCTGGATCTCATTATTCCACGCCTGCAGGAAAAATCGGTCGCCCTGCTGGCGATGACCGGGAAATCCCGCTCGCCCCTGGCGCTGGCCGCCAAGGCAACGCTGGATATTTCCGTTGAGCGTGAAGCCTGTCCGATGCACCTCGCCCCCACCTCCAGCACCGTGAATACCCTGATGATGGGCGACGCGCTGGCGATGGCGGTAATGCAGGCGCGCGGGTTTAACGAAGAAGATTTCGCCCGCTCGCATCCGGCGGGGGCGCTTGGGGCGCGCCTGCTCAACAAGGTCCACCACCTGATGCGCACAGAAGATGCGATTCCGCAGGTCAAGCTCAATACCAGCGTCATGGACGCGATGCTGGAGCTGAGCCGTACCGGTCTGGGGCTGGTGGCGGTGTGCGATGACGACGGATACGTCAAAGGCGTGTTCACCGACGGCGACCTGCGCCGCTGGCTGGTTGGCGGCGGCAAGCTGGAAACAGACGTGTCGGACGCCATGACCCAGGGCGGGCTGACGCTGAACGCCGAGAGCCGCGCCATTGAAGCCAAAGAGGTGCTGATGAAGCGCAAAATCACCGCCGCACCGGTGGTGGATGACACCGGCAGACTGTGCGGTGCCATTAACCTGCAGGATTTCTATCAGGCCGGGATTATCTAACCCTTCAGCCCGAGACGCTTCGCCAGCCGGTGCAGGTTGGCGACGTCCATCTCCAGCGCCCGGGCGCACGCCGCCCAGTTGCGGTTATTCTGCTCCAGCGCGCGGGTAATCATCTGACGCTGAAACGCCTCCGTGGCGTCACGCAGATTTTCATTCGCTCTCTCTGGTACAGCCTGCGCAATAGACGCAATTTCATCATGCTGCGCAAAATGCCGGGCATGTATAACCACTTCATCACCCGAACGCGTCGCTCGCGCCAGCACCACCGCGCGGTGAATCGCGTGCTCCAGCTCGCGCACGTTGCCCGGCCAGCCGTAGCTCAGCAGATGCGCCCTCGCCCCCGGGCTTAACACCACGCGGGAAAGCCCCATCCTGAGACGGCACTGCTCGCAGAAATAGCCCGCCAGCAGCACCACGTCGTCCCCGCGCTCGCGCAGCGGCGGCACGGTAAGCGGGAACACGCTCAGGCGGTGGAACAGGTCGGCGCGGAACTGCCCGGCCAGCACCGCCTCACGCAGGTCGCGGTTCGTCGCCGCCAGCACGCGCACATCCACTCTTAAGCTGCGGTCATCCCCCACGCGCTGGATATCGCCGTACTGTAATACGCGCAGAAGTTTGGCCTGTAGCGACAGGGAAAGCTCGCCTATTTCATCCAGAAACAGCGTACCGTTATCGGCCATTTCGAACTTGCCGCTGCGGTTGCTGATGGCGCCGGTAAACGCCCCTTTGACGTGACCAAACAATTCGCTTTCCGCCACGCTTTCCGGCAGCGCGGCGCAGTTGAGGTACACCAGCGGATTAACCGCGCGCGGCGACGCTTCGTGAATCGACTTCGCCACCAGCTCCTTGCCGGTGCCGGTCTCCCCGAAGATCAGCACATTCAAATCGGAGGCGGCAACAATCTCAATCTCTTTTTTGAGCTGCGCCATGCCCGGCGAGAGGCCAATCATCTCCGTGTGCGTCACCTGCTCAAACGCCGCCGGGCTGCCGGGAGAAATATTCTGACTCTCCAGCTGTTCAATCAGCAGCGCATTGTTCAGCGCCCCGGCGGCCAGGGCGGCAATCAGGCGAAGCTCCTCATCGCTGAAGGTATCGAACTGGTCCGGCGACAGGCCGTCGAGGGTCAGCGCCCCAATCAGATTCTGCCCGGCAAACAGCGGCAGGCCGATACAGGCGTGCACCTTCAGGCTCTCCTGGCCTGGAATCAGCCCGTCGTACGGGTCGGGCAGATCGCTGTCCGCCGGGAAGCGCACCACGTCACCCGCGCGGGCGATAGTTTCCAGACGCGGATGGCCTTCAAGGGTAAAGCGCCGCCCGAGCACGTCCTTCGCCAGGCCGTCGATGGCCAGCGGAATAAACTGCCGTCCTTCGTAGCGCAGCAGCGCCGAGGCGTCGCACGCCAGCACGTGGCGCAGCGTGGAGATCAGCCGCTGGAAGCGGTCCTGATGACCAATACCGGTTTGCAGTTCAATGGCGATTTTCGCCAGCACGTCTACGGAAAAGCTCATCTCTGCCTCGCTGTCATTTTGACAATGCATGTTGTCATAGTGACACTGTTTTTAATAGTCATAATGACTACCCATTTCGGATCATCAAAATATTAACCTATAAAAATCAATAGATTAAAAGTTGGCACGCGGCTTGATATAAGCAAACCATCCTATTTGAAAAACGCAATATTACGCTGAGGTTTGCTATGTCTATTCTGGTTAAAAATAACATTCATTGGGTGGGTCAACGTGACTGGGAAGTGCGCGATTTCCACGGGACGGAATATAAAACGCTGCGCGGCAGCAGCTACAACAGCTATCTCATTCGTGAAGGTAAAAATGTGCTGATCGATACCGTCGATCACAAGTTCAGCCGCGAGTTCGTGCAGAACCTGCGCGGCGAAATCGATCTGAACGCCATCGACTACATCATCATCAACCACGCGGAGGAGGATCACGCCGGGGCCCTGACCGAGCTGATGTCGTATATTCCGGACACCCCGATCTACTGCACCACCAACGCCATCGACTCGATCAACGGCCACCACCACCATCCGGAGTGGAACTTCCACACCGTGAAAACGGGCGACGCGCTGGATATCGGCAACGGCAAGCAGCTGATCTTCGTGGAAACGCCGATGCTGCACTGGCCGGACAGCATGATGACCTACATGACCGGCGACGCGGTGCTGTTCAGCAACGACGCCTTCGGCCAGCACTACTGCGACGAACGTCTGTTCAATGACGAGGTGGATCAGACCGAGCTGTTCGAACAGTGCCAGCGCTACTACGCCAATATCCTCACCCCCTTCAGCCGTCTGGTGACGCCTAAAATCACCGAGATCCTCGGCTTTAACCTGCCGGTGGAGATGATTGCCACCTCCCACGGCGTGGTGTGGCGTGAAAACCCCACCCAGATCGTGGAGCTGTACCTGAAGTGGGCGGCGGATTACCAGGAAGATCGCATCACGATCTTCTACGACACCATGTCCAACAACACCCGCATGATGGCGGACGCCATTGCCCAGGGCATCAACGAAGTGGACCCGAACGTGGCGGTGAAAATCTTCAACGTGGCGCGCAGCGATAAAAACGAGATCCTCACCAACGTCTTCCGCTCCAAGGGCGTGCTGGTGGGCACCTCCACCATGAACAACGTGATGATGCCGAAGATTGCCGGTCTGGTCGAAGAGATGACCGGCCTGCGTTTTCGCAACAAGCGCGCCAGCGCCTTTGGCTCCCACGGCTGGAGCGGCGGCGCGGTCGACCGCCTTTCCACCCGTTTACAGGATGCAGGGTTTGAGATGTCGATGAGCCTGAAGGCGAAATGGCGGCCGGATATCGGCGCACTGGAAATCTGCCGCCAGCACGGCCGCGACATCGCCCGTCAGTGGGCGCTCGCACCGCTGCCGGAAACCGCCCCCGCCGCGGCGGTTGCGCCGGAAGCCGTAGCTGAAGCCGCCGCTGCCGACCTCGGTCCTTGCATGCAGTGCAGCGTGTGTCAGTGGATTTACGACCCGGAACGGGGCGAGCCGCTGCAGGATGTCGCCCCGGGCACGCCGTGGAGCGAGGTGCCGGACAATTTCCTCTGCCCGGAATGTTCCCTCGGGAAAGACGTCTTTGATGAACTGGCAACGGAGGCAAAATGAGCCACGGTATCGTCATTATCGGCTCGGGCTTTGCTGCCCGCCAGCTGGTGAAAAATATCCGCAAGCAGGACGCTAACGTGCCGCTGACGCTGATCGCCGCCGACAGCATGGACGAGTACAACAAGCCTGATTTAAGCCACGTCATTAGCCAGAACCAGCGCGCCGATGATCTCACCCGCCAGACGGCGGGGGCGTTCGGAGAACAGTTTAACCTGCGTCTGTTTCCGTACACCTGGGTTACCGATATCGACGCCAACGCCCGTCTGGTGAAAGCGAAAGATAAAACCTGGCACTACGACAAGCTGGTGCTGGCCACGGGTGCCTCTGCGTTTGTGCCGCCGGTTGAGGGCCGCGAGCTGATGGTCACGCTCAACAGCCAGCAGGCGTATCAGGCCAGCGAAACGGAGCTTCGCGACGCCACGCGGGTGATGATTGTCGGCGGCGGGCTGATCGGTACCGAGCTGGCGATGGACTTCTGCCGGGCGGGAAAATCCGTGACCCTGGTCGACCACGCGGCGAGCATTCTGTCAGCGCTGATGCCCGCGGAAGTGAGCAGCCGCTTACAGCATCGTCTGACCGACATGGGCGTCCATCTGCTGCTGAAATCGCAGCTGCAGAGCCTGAGCAAAACCGGCAGCGGCATACGTGCAACGCTCGACCGCAGCCGCAGCGTGGAGGTGGATGTGGTGATTGCGGCGACGGGGCTGCGCCCGGAAACGGCGCTGGCGCACCGCGCAGGCGCCGAAATTAATCGCGGCGTGAAGGTTAACAGCTACCTGCAAACCACCCAGCCGGACATGTATGCCCTGGGCGACTGCGCGGAAATTAACGGCCAGGTGCTGCCGTTCCTGCAACCGATTCAGTTAAGCGCTATGTGCCTGGCGAAAAACCTGCTCGGCGGCAACGCTCCGGTGAAATTACCCGCCATGCTGGTGAAGGTAAAAACGCCGGAATTACCGCTGCATCTCGCAGGCGAAACGCAGCGTCAGGATCTGGACTGGCAGATTGCCCTTTCGCCGCAGGGCATGGTGGCGCGCGGCACCGATACCGACGGTCAGATGCGCGCCTTTGTCGTCAGTGAGGACAGAATGAAGGAGGCCTTCGCCCTGCTGAAATCGCTCCCTGCTTAACCCTCGTATTGCCGGGTGGCGCTCCGCTTACCCGGCCTACATGCAGACCCGTGAAAGCATAGCGCCACCGGACTGGGTCGTTCAGGAACGCACCACCAGCGCGTCGTAGCCGCGCCAGCGGTAATTCGCCATGGAGATCAGCCAGCAGGCGACAAACAGACCCACGACGACAAACCCGGCGTTGCCCAGATTGTCGTTCACCGCGCCAATCAGATCCCACAGGCCGCCGCTGAGGGCAAATTTATCCATCAGCAGACCCAGCGCTTCCAGCCCGCCGATAAACAGCGCCACCACCACCGAGGTGCCGGTGATGGTCATGTTGTAGTAAAGCTTGCGCTGCGGTTTGTTAAACGCCCAGCCGTAGGCGCCCACCATCAGCAGGTTGTCGAGGGTATCCACCAGCGCCATGCCGCTGGCGAAGAGTGCCGGGAAGATCATGATTGACCACACCGACATTCCGCTGGACGCGCTGGCGGCAGAGATCCCCAGCACGCCGATCTCGGTGGCCGTGTCAAAGCCGAGACCAAACAGGAAACCGACCAGGTACATCTGCCAGCTTTTATTGACGAGGCGGAAGGTCTTGCCGAACAGCCAGTTCATCACCCCGCCCTGAGCCGGTAGCGTGATGTCGTCCTGCACGGGCCTGCCGCGTTTTAGCGCCTGAAAATTGCGCCAGACGCCGCGCAGGATCACCATATTCACCAGCGCCATCGCCAGCAGGAAGGTCGCGGAAACGGCGGTGCCAATCAGGCTGCCGGTTTCGTGGAACCACGCCATGTTCTTCTGAAACGCCGTGGCGGTAGCGGCGATGGCAATGGAGGCCAGCACCACGATGGTGGAGTGGCCCAGCGAGAACCACGCCCCCACGCCAGACGGGCGTTTGCCCTGCTGCATCATCTTACGCGTCACGGTATCAATGGCGGCAATGTGGTCAGCGTCCACCGCATGACGCAGTCCGTAGCACCACGCCAGCAGGCTTGCCGCCATCAGCGCCGTGCTGCCGCTAAAGGTGTGCCATGCCCATCCCCAGGCCAGCAGGTTTGCCATTACCAGAGCCAGCAGCAGGAGCGCGGCGCGAGGTTCATTGCGTAACAGTCGTAACATTTTAATTCCTTTGTAAACATGACCGGGCAGCGGCGACCACCGCCTGCCCGAAGGAGATCGCTCCGTCACCTGCGGGCAGGCGCGAAGGAAAAAGAAGCGTAAAGTCAGAAAGATAATGACGCAGACGCGCGCGCAGCAGACGGTTGTGCAATACCCCGCCGCTGAGGCAGATTGTCGACAGCGACAGGCGCCGGGCGTGAAACGCGGCGAGCTGCGCCAGCCCTTTTGCCAGCGCGTCGTGAAACGCCCAGGCGCGCGCGCAGGGCTCCGCCTGCCAGCTCAGCCACTGCTGCCAGAAAAGCGCGAGATTATCCGCGTCCAGCGTCACCGGATGGTCGACACCCGCGCACTGCGATGCCAGGGCTTCCAGCCGGCAGGCGGCTTCACCTTCCCAGGATTGCGTTTCGATACCCAGCGCGCAGGCGACTGCATCAAACAGGCGACCGCAGGACGAGGCCCGCGGCGCGTTGAGGCCACGCTGGATCGCCGTCGCCAGCAGCGGCCAGTTCTGGCGCTGTACCGCGTGGGTTTCCGGGTACTGCTGCCAGTCAGGCACAAACGCCAGGCAGTGGGCGAGCAGATTGCGCCACGGCTGCCGCGCCGCCAGATCGCCACCCGGCAGCGCAACGGCAGGCAGTCCACCCAGATGCGCGTATTCGAGATAGCTGACCCGAAGGCACTCTCCGCCCCACAGCGCGCCGTTTTCCCCCATGCCGATCCCGTCCAGCGTCAGGGCGATAACGTCTCCGCCCTCGCGCGGCCAGCCGTTTTCGGCCATGCACGCCGCTGCGTGAGCGTGATGGTGGTGTACCTCTTCAAGGGGCAACGCCTGCGCCTGCGCCCACTGGCGAGCGCGATACCCCGGATGGGCATCGCACACCACGCGCGTCGGCTGAAAGGCGTAAATGTCCTGCATCACCGACAACGCGGAACGCCACTGCGCTTCCACACCCTCGTCACCGAGATCGCCAAAATGCTGGCTCAGCACCGCCTGGTTCCCACGCACCAGGCAGAAGGTGTTTTTCATCTCCGCCCCGGTGCACAGCATGGCGGGAATATTGTCGAACCCGGCAGGCAGCGTGATGGCATCCGGCACAAAACCGCGCGCGCGGCGCAGCATCGCACCGTCCCGATCCATCACCGAATCGTCCATCCGCTGCAGGATATCGCGGTTATGCAGCAGGAAACCGTCCGCGATGCCGCTGAGCTCATCCAGTGCCTGGCGGTTGGTGACGGCAGGTGGTCTGCCGCTGAGGTTGCCGGAGGTCATCACCAGCGGGCGCTGACAGTCCATCATCAGAAGATGCTGCAGCGGGTTCGCAGGAAGCATGATGCCCACGGAATCCAGACCGGGCGCGATACCTTCCGGGAGCGCGGGCAGCCAGGCTTTTGGCGCGAGCACAATGGGTGCGGCGGGTGAGCGTAGCAGCGCCTGAACCGTCTCCGGCAGGTCATCCGCATGTGGGATCATTACCGCCAGCGGCTTCGACGGGCGCTGCTTGCGTGACCGAAGCGTCGCGACCGCCTGCGGGTTACGCGCATCGCAGACGAGGTGAAAGCCGCCCAGCCCTTTAACCGCGACAATACCGCCGCTTTTCAGCATCGCCACCGCCGCGCGCAGCGCAGCCTCGCGCTCAGCGGTCATGTCGCCCGCACGCCACGCCAGCGCGGGTCCGCAGTCCGGGCAGGCGACCGGCT
Source organism: Enterobacter sp. EC_64 (assembly GCF_019584165.1). NCBI lineage: Bacteria > Pseudomonadati > Pseudomonadota > Gammaproteobacteria > Enterobacterales > Enterobacteriaceae > Enterobacter > Enterobacter sp. EC_64. The sequence goes on along the minus strand of NZ_VDAS01000024.1, from coordinate 32,381 downwards.
GGGCGTGAAAACGGCGGTCGGCAGGATTACGGTACTCTGCTTCACACGGCCCGCAGAACGGGAACGGCGCCATTGCCGTGGCCGGGCGGTCGTAGGGCATGGCGCGGATAATGGTAAACCGCGGCCCGCAGTGGGTGCAGTTGATAAACGGATAGCGATAGCGGCGTTCGCGTGGGTCGCCCATCTCAGCCAGACACGCCGGGCAGGTCGCGGCATCGGGGACAATCTGGGTGTCCATCGTCCCGGCCCCGCTGTGGCGGATGGTAAAGTCCTCCGGCACGTGCGCCCAGGTAAACGGCTGCGTTTCCACGCGATCAATGCGTGCCAGCGGCGGGCAGTCCTGATGCAGCCTCGCGGTAAAGGCCCCCCCATTACCCGCGAGGCGCACCAGCACGCCCTCTCCGTCATTGCAGACGTCACCGGTCAGCTGAAGCGCCTGCGCCAGCTGCCAGACGAAGGGACGAAACCCCACGCCCTGCACCTTGCCGCGCACCCGCAGCTGAACGCCGTTGCTGCTCATACGGTTCAGAATAGCAGTGATGACGAGGTGTCGAACGCCGCGCGACGGCGCTTTTCGGCGCTCATCTGCTCAAGCTTGTCGCGATCCACGCAGACCAGCGCGTGCGTCGGGCAGGCTTGCATACAGGCCGGGCCGGCCTCACGGTGGTAGCACAGGTCGCACTTGTTGGCTTCGGCTTTCTCCGCCCGCACGCTCAGCCCCATGCCGCTGTTGCGCACGACCGGACGGACCACCACCTCCATCGCGCCATACGGGCAGGCAACCACGCAGGTTTTGCAGCCAATGCAGCGCTCCTGCATCACGTGCACAAAGCCTTTCTCGCGTTTAATCGCCCCGTTCGGGCAGACGTTCGCGCACGGAGCGTCTTCGCACTGGCGACAGATGGCGGCGGTGGAAATATTCACGCCTTTGATGACGTGGATGCGCGGCAGGAAGGTGTCAGGGGTGAGCGACGCACAGTCCTGCTCCGCCTGATGGGAAACCACGCACGCCACTTCACAGGTACGGCAACCAATACACTTACTGGCATCGGCCATAATAAAACGGTTCATCTGCTTCTCCAGCATTACAGTTATGCGCGGAGATATTCATAAACCGTGCCAATAATTAACACATTGATTTTATAGAACTTTAAAAATCGCAGCGGCGCTGTCATCGTCACTTATGACGATGACAGCTGTCGACATCAGCGGTGTGGGCCGTCAATAACCGAGTCGCGCAGGACAAGCTCGCCGGAGAAGGTTTGCTGATATTTAAACTCGCCGCCGTCGAGCATGAAGATCAGGCGGCTGATGGTCTCCTGAATCATCTCCGTTACCGGAATGCGTACGCTGGAGAGCGACGGCACGATGTAGGGCGCGATGGCCACATCGTCGAAACCGATCACCGACACCGCGTCCGGCGTGGCCACGCCGCTGTCGTGCAGCTGCTTCAGGGCACCGATGGCCATATCGTCATTGCTCGCCACCAGCGCCGTAAAGCGCTCACCGCGCGCAAGCAGGTCGGACACCGCCGCCGCACCGCTGGCGGGGTTCCACTTCCCCTGTGCGATCAGCCCCTCGCGCAGCGGAATACCGTGCTGCGCCAGCGCGTCCTTGTAGCCGGAGAGACGCTCGACCCCGGTGGGGGAATCCATCGAGCCGGTGATAAAGGCGATCTCCCGATGCCCTTTCGCAATCAGCTGTGACACCGCGTCCTGGCTGGAGGCTTTATGATCGGACCAGACGCTGTGGCTGCTGTTTTTCCGCAGGCGGCGGTTGAGCACCATAATGGGCTGCTCGCACTTCTCGACGATCGCATCCATCTCATCCACGCTCAGAAAACGCGGATAGATGATCACCGCGTCGCAGCGCATATCCAGCAGATACTGGATCGCCTCGCGCTCCTCATCGGCGCTGTGCTTGCCGTCCGCGAGGATCAGCTGTCGCCCTTTCTCTTCGGTCATGCGCGCGGCGTGAAACAGCAGTTCGCTAAAGTAGACGCCGTGATAAAGGGTGTTCGTCACCACCAGGCCCAGCGTCTGGGTGCGTTTGGTCGCCAGGTTGCGCGCCAGCAAATTTGGGCGATAGCCGCTCTCTTCAATGGCCTGAAACACCCGGTCTTTGGTCTCCTGGCTGACGTAGCCATTACCCGACAGCACCCGGGACACCGTCGCTTTCGAAACGCCTGCCCGCTTCGCCACTTCCAGCATCGTGGTCATGTTTTTTTTCCATCCGAAACTCATGCGGGCAGTGTACTGCACTGCAGAAAAATTGTCGCAGCGGCGACATCACGCTTTCGGCACCTCATTGCGACATTCATCACGAAACGAAAAAATGGTCAAAAAGCGATCTTGTTTCATTCATAAAAACTCATGATGATTATGTGGAACCGGTTTCCTACATTTCACACAACGATAACAGGATCACATCCGATGGCCAAAAATTACGCTGCGCTGGCGAACGACGTTATCAGCGCGCTGGGCGGCAAAGAGAATATCGTCGCCGTCACCCACTGCATGACGCGACTGCGTTTCGTTCTGAAAGACGAAACCCTCACCGACGCCGCGCGCCTGAAAAGCATCAGCGGCGTGCTCGGCGTGGTGCGTAACGACAACCAGTGCCAGGTGATTATTGGCAATACCGTCTCTCAGGCGTACCGCGAGGTGGTAAGCCTGCTGCCCGCTGACCTGCAGCCCGCGGTGCCGGAAGGCCCGCAAAAGCTGACGCTTCGCCGCATTGGCGCCGGGATCCTCGACGCGCTGATCGGCACCATGTCCCCGCTGATCCCGGCGATCATCGGCGGCTCGATGGTCAAGCTGCTGGCGATGATCCTCGAGATGACCGGCGTGCTGCCCAAAGGCGCACCGACGCTCACCATTTTGACCGTCATCGGCGACGGCGCGTTCTTCTTCCTGCCGCTGATGGTGGCGGCCTCGGCGGCGGTAAAATTCAAAACCAACATGTCGCTGGCGATAGCCATTGCGGGCGTGCTGGTGCACCCGAGCTTTATCGAGCTGATGGCGAAAGCCGCGCAGGGCGAGCACGTTGAGTTCGCCTTTATCCCGGTGACGGCGGTGAAATACACCTACACCGTCATCCCCGCGCTGGTGATGACCTGGTGCCTGTCGTACATCGAACGCTGGGTGGATCGCATCACCCCGGCGGTGACGAAAAACTTCCTCAAGCCGATGCTGATCGTGCTGATTGCCGCCCCGCTCGCCATCGTGCTGATTGGCCCGCTGGGGATCTGGATCGGTAGCGCCATCTCCGCGCTGGTCTACACCATTCACGGCTACCTGGGCTGGCTCTCCGTGGCGATCATGGGCGCATTGTGGCCGCTGCTGGTGATGACCGGGATGCACCGCGTCTTTACGCCGACCATCATTCAGACCATTGCCGAAACGGGCAAGGAAGGGATGGTGATGCCGTCGGAAATTGGCGCCAACCTGTCGCTCGGCGGTTCGTCGCTGGCGGTGGCGTGGAAAACGAAAAACCCGGAGCTGCGCCAGACGGCGCTGGCGGCGGCGGCCTCCGCCATCATGGCGGGGATCTCTGAACCGGCGCTGTACGGCGTCGCGATCCGTCTGAAACGCCCGCTGATTGCCAGCCTGATCAGCGGCTTTATCTGCGGCGCGGTGGCGGGCATAGCCGGTCTTGCCAGCCATTCGATGGCGGCACCGGGGCTGTTCACCAGCGTGCAGTTCTTCGACCCGGCCAACCCAATGACCATCGTCTGGGTGTTTGGCGTGATGGGTCTGGCAGTGGTGCTGTCGTTTATTCTGACCCTGATACTGGGCTTTGAGGATATTCCGGTCGAAGACGAGGCTGAAAAAGCGCGCGCCCTGCAGACCGCACCGGTACAGAACAACGCAGCAAAAGCATAAATTGAAAGCGAGGTAAGAATGTCTGTTTTTCCACAAGGATTTTTATGGGGCGGCGCGCTTGCCGCCAACCAGAGCGAAGGGGCTTACCGTGAAGGCGGCAAAGGGCTGACGACGGTCGATATGATCCCCCACGGCGCGAACCGCCTGGCGGTGAAGCTCGGTAAGGAAAAGCGTTTCTCGCTGCGTGACGACGAGTTCTACCCGAGCCACGAGGCGATTGATTTTTACCATCGCTATAAAGAGGACATCGCCCTGATGGCGGAGATGGGCTTTACGGTGTTCCGCACCTCGATCGCCTGGAGCCGCCTCTATCCGAACGGCGACGAGCCGCTGCCGAACAAAGAAGGCATTGCCTTTTACCGCGCGGTGTTCGAGGAGTGCAAAAAGTACAACATCGAGCCGCTGGTGACCCTCTGCCACTTTGACGTGCCGATGCACCTGGTGACGGAGTACGGCTCCTGGCGCAACCGCAAGATGGTCGATTTCTTCGCCCGCTACGCCCGCACCTGCTTTGAAGAATTTAACGGGCTGGTGAAATACTGGCTGACCTTCAACGAAATCAACATCATGCTGCACAGCCCGTTTTCCGGCGCGGGACTGGTGTTTGAGGAAGGCGAAAACGAAGACCAGGTGAAATACCAGGCCGCGCACCACGAGCTGGTGGCGAGCGCGCTGGCGACCAAAATTGCCCACGAGGTAAACCCGGAAAACCAGGTGGGCTGCATGCTGGCGGGCGGTAACTTCTACCCCTACTCCTGCAAGCCGGAAGACGTGTGGATGGCGCTGGAGAAAGACCGCGAGAACCTGTTCTTTATCGACGTGCAGGCGCGCGGCCGCTATCCGGCCTATTCTGCCCGCGTGTTCCGCGAGAAAGGCGTCGTGATTGTGAAAGACCCGGGCGATGACGAACTGCTGAAAAATACCGTCGATTTTGTCTCGTTTAGCTACTACGCCTCGCGCTGCGCCTCGGCGGACATGAACGCGGGCAACACCAGCGCGGCGAACATCGTGAAGTCCCTGCGCAACCCGCACATCCAGGTGAGCGAATGGGGCTGGGGTATCGACCCGCTCGGGCTGCGCATCACCATGAACATGATGTACGACCGCTACCAGAAGCCGCTGTTCCTGGTGGAGAACGGCCTGGGAGCGAAAGACGTCGTTGATGAAAACGGCGAGATTAACGACGACTACCGCATCAGCTACCTGCGCGAGCACATCCGCGCAATGGGGGATGCGATTGAGGACGGCGTGCCGCTGATGGGCTACACCACCTGGGGCTGCATTGACCTGGTCTCGGCCTCAACCGGTGAGATGAGCAAGCGCTACGGGTTTGTGTACGTTGACCGCGACGACGCCGGGAACGGCACGCTGGAACGGAAACGCAAGAAATCGTTCGGATGGTATAAGAAGGTGATTGCGAGTAACGGGGCGGATCTCGAGTAGCCTGTTTTGCCGGGTGGCGGCTTCGCCTTACCCGGCCTACAAAACCGTAGGCCCGGTAAGCGTAGCGCCACCGGGCGCTGCTCAGAGCTGAGAAAAACCTCCATCCCCAACCCACCCGGCAAGCCGTGAATACACCACGTCCACCGCCTCTTTCACCGGCGGCGTCATCGGGTAATAAAACCCGACAATATCCGGCTGAATGCCCAAAAACAGCACCTCGCCCACGTCACCTTTGATCTGATCCACGAGGTAGTTCAGCGGCATATTGTGGGTGGTCATCATAAACATCTCGGCGATGTCGTCCGGGTCAATCAGGCGGATCTCGCCGGGGTTGAGCCCCATATCGGTGGCATCGACGATCAACAGCCTGTCCGGACGCAGCTCGCGGATGGCCACCACGTCGTTTTCCGGCGCGCTGCCGCCGTCAATCACCACCCAATCGCCCTGCGGGTTCGCGGCACACATCTCTGCGAGCAGCGGACCCGCGCCGTCGTCGCCCATCATGCTGTTGCCGACACACAGTAAAACGTCAGTCACGTAATCTCCTCACCATCAGGTAGATGGCGCTCTCCTGATGAATATCATGCAGCATGCCGAGCAGCGTTTTGCTCCAAGTCTGCTGCTCGGGGGTTTGCCTGCCCAGCGCCGCGTCAAAGGCGTTGGCGAGCATGGCAATGTGGTTCACATCGATCACGATCTCACCGTACTTCGGCACGCCTTCCATTTTGCGCCGCGCCGTGCTGCCCTCCTCCAGCGTGGCAATCCACGCCAGGTATTCCGGCCAGGGGCAGCTCAGCGCGGCCTCCAGGCAGTCAATTACCCCGAGGTGATGCCCAATCGCCAGGCTGTAATAGACCACCTGCTGCGCCGCATCCGGCGTGGCATCGTTCTCATCAATAAACTTACGGCTCAGCTGGCTGAACACCACCGTTTCACTCATCGAATACGCGCCTCGTCGACGATGCTGTTCAGGTTCGCCACAATCTCATTGAGGCGCGGATCGTTTTCCGCCTCCAGCCAGCGTGCGACCTGGTGGTCACCCTGGCTCAGCAGGCGCAGATAATCATCGGCAATCTGGCGCCCGTAGCGGTACCCCGCCAGCCTGCGCGCCGTGCGGTCAACCTTCACCCGCAGCGGCTGCACCATGTCCGGGTGCAGAATGGCGGCCGGCTGGTTGTCGAGTTCGCCCGGCTCGCGGGCGTGGATTTTCTGCTCCAGCAGGCCGAGCGCCATCGCAAAGCCGTACAGCGTGGCGGCGGGCGTCGGCGGGCAGCCCGGAATGTAGACGTCCACCGGCACGATTTTGTCGGTGCCGCCCCAGACGCAGTAGAGGTCATGGAAGATGCCGCCGCTGTTGCCGCAGGCGCCGTACGAGATGCAGATTTTCGGGTCCGGCGCGGACTGCCAGGCGCGCAGCGCGGGCGAGCGCATGGCGCGGGTGACGGCCCCGGTGAACAGCAGGATGTCCGCATGACGCGGGGACGGCACCACCTTGATGCCGAAGCGCTCCGCGTCAAACAGCGGCGACAGCGTAGCGAAGATCTCAATCTCGCAGCCGTTGCAGCCGCCGCAGTCCACGCGGTAGACGTAGGCCGAGCGTTTGATTTTTTTCAGCAGCGACGCCTTCATGCTGGCGATGGATTCGTCCACCGTCATCGGCACCGGAATGCCGTTCGCGTCGCGCGGGCCCAGTAGGTTTTCCATCAGCTGGCCTCTCTCATGTGGCGGGTGATATCAATGCGGTCGGACGGCAGCAGGCATTTCTGACGCTTGCACGCCGGGCAGGTTTCGAAGCTTTCGCGGTGGTGTTCCGCGCGCGCGTCGCCGTTGTGCTGCAGCAGCGCGATGGCGTAATCGATCTCTTTTTGCACGGCGAACGGGCGCTGGCAGACCCGGCAGTGGCACAGGTCAAAGCGCGACTGCTGCAGGAAATCCTCTTTCTTCCACACCGCCAGCTCGTACTCCTGAGACAGGCGAATGGCGACCGTCGGGCAGACCTCCTCACAGCGGCCGCAGAAGATGCAGCGTCCAAGGTTAAACTGCCAGGCCAGCTCGCCGGTTTTGAGATCCGTTTCCACCGTCAGGGCGTTCGACGGACAGGCGTTGACGCAGGCCGCGCAGCCGATGCACTGCTGCGGGTTGTGCTCCGGCTTGCCGCGAAAGTTTTTGTCGACCGGCATCGGCTCCAGCGGATAGCGGCTGGTCTGCGTGCCGGTTTTGATCACTTTTTTGATAAAGGTAAACATGGCGAGTCCTTATTTCAGCGGCGAGTTCTTACGCTCGATGCTGTAGCGCTCAAGCTCTTTGTACGGCACCACCTGGCTTTTTTTCTTGCGCACGTCCACGACGGTCATGCGGTCGGTGCAGGAGTAGCACGGGTCGAGGCTGCCGATGATCAGCGGCGCGTCGGAGACCGTGTTGCCACGCAGCATATAGCGCAGGGTTGGCCAGTTGGCGTAGGTCGCCGCACGGCAGCGCCAGCGGTAGAGCTTCTGGTTGTCGCCGGTCATGCTCCAGTGGATGTCGTCCCCGCGCGGCGCTTCGGCAAAGCCGAGGGCAAAGCGGTTTGGAATGTAGGTGAAGCCTTCCACCATCAGCGGGCCGCCCGGCAGGTTGTCCAGACCGAAGTCGATCATGTTCAGCGCGGTGAACACCTCGTTGATGCGCACCTTCAGGCGGGAAATGACGTCGCAGCCCTGCTCGCTGTGCACGGTCATCGGCAGCAGGCCATAGCCGACGAACGGGTGATCGGCGCGGGTGTCGCGGGCGTGGCCGCTGGCGCGCACCATCGGGCCGACGTTGCTGAAGTCGCGGGCGATTTCCGGGTCAAGACGGCCAATGCCGACGGTGCGCTGCTCGATGTTGGGCGTGCTGAGCAGCATATCCACCAGCTCCTGCACGTCGCGGCGCATCTGCTGCGCCAGCTGGCGGGTCTGGATCATGTCGTTTTTCAGCAGGTCGCGGCGGATGCCGCCGATCAGGTTCAGGCCGTAGGTTTTGCGCGCCCCGGTGAGGATCTCCGCCATCTTCATCGACGCTTCGCGCACGCGGAAGAACTGCATAAACCCGGAGTCAAAGCCGACGAAGTGGCAGGCCAGGCCGAGGTTCAGCAGGTGCGAGTGCAGGCGCTCCACCTCCAGCAGGATGGCGCGGATCATCTGCGCGCGTTCCGGCACCACGATCCCCATGCCGTTCTCTACCGAGGTGGTGTAGGCGGTGCTGTGGGCGAAGCCGCAGATGCCGCACACGCGGTCAGAAAGAAACGTCACTTCGTTGTAGCCCATGCGGGTCTCCGCCAGCTTCTCCATGCCGCGGTGGACGTAGAACAGGCGGTAGTCGGCGTCGATAATGTTTTCGCCGTCAACGAACAGGCGGAAGTGGCCCGGTTCGTCAGAGGTGACGTGCAGCGGGCCGATCGGCACCACGTTATTCTTCTTGCTGCCCAGCTCGTTGATGAACTCGTAGGTTTCGCTGTCGGTAGTCGGCGCCGGGCGCTGGCGGTAGTCCATGCTGTCTTTGCGCAGCGGATAGAGTTCGTCCGGCCAGTCGTCCGGCAGCACCAGACGGCGCTCGTCCGGCAGGCCAACCGGCACCAGGCCATACATATCGCGCACTTCGCGCTCACCCCAGACGGCGGCGGGCACGCGCGGCGTGACGGACGGGTATTCCGGTTTATTCGGGTCGACCTCGACGCGCACGGTGATCCAGCACTTCTCGCCCTGCTCCATCGACATCACGTAGTACACCGCGTAACTGCCGCACAGCTGGCGCTCGTCGTTACCGAACAGCACCGACAGCCAGCCGCCCTGCTGGTAGTAGAGAAACTCCACCACTTCCGGCAGATAGTTCACCTTAATGGTGACGGTGATCTGGTCTTTGGTTTGCCAGGACTCCTCCAGCACCACGCCCGGGAAAGCCTGATGCAACGCGGCGAGATACTGCTGACCTTTCTTTTCTTCAGACATAAATACTCTCTTTAATCACGCCACCAGCAAGGAGACGAACGCTAAAAATGCAAAACCAAACCCGGCCCAGGTGATGCGGGACGTTTCCACAAAACGCAGGCGCGCCATGCTGTTTTCGAACAGGGCAATCACCAGCACGCCGACCAGCAGCTTGAGGGCGGCAACCACGACGGCCAGCAGCAGACCGCCCGCGGAGAAGTGCGTCATCTGCCCCCAGGGGAAGAAGACGCCGACAAACATCTGCAGCACCACCAGCTGTTTGAGGCTGATGCCCCACTTCAGCACCGCAAAGCCGTAGCCGCTGTATTCGGTGAGCGGCCCTTCCTGCAGCTCCTGCTCGGCTTCGGCCAGATCGAACGGCAGCTTGCCCATCTCGATAAACGTGGCGAACGCGCAGGCGCACAGCGCCAGCACCAGCGGAAGGGAGCGGGCAACTGGCCAGTGGTAAACGGTGTCGGTGATAAAGCTGATGTGCGTGGAACCCGCAACCTGCGCGGCGACCCACAGCCCCAGCAGCAGGATCGGCTCAACCAGCACGCCGAGCATTGCCTCGCGGCTGGCACCGATGCCGGTAAACGGGCTACCGGTGTCCAGGCCCGCAATCGCAAAGAAGAAGCGGGCGATGGCGAAGAGGTAGATAAGGGTAATCAGATCGCCAAGCACGGGCAGGGGCGAAGCCACCGTCACCACCGGCAGCGCGGTGGCGACGGTGAGCATCACGCCCACCATCACAAACGGCGTCAGGCGGAAGACCCAGCCTGCGGCATCCGGGGCCACGCTCTGGCGAGAAAGCAGCTTGAAGAGATCGCGGTACTCCTGAAGTACGCCAGGCCCGCGACGGTTGTGCATCCGGGCACGCGCCACGCGCGTGATGCCCGACAGCAGCGGCGCGGCGGCGAACAGCACCAGCGCCTGAAGAATTGCCAGTAACAGACTCATGTCAGGCTCCTCGTGAAATCACAATCACTACCAGCACCGCCAGCTCGATCAGCGCCAGACGGCGGAACAGCGCGGGCGCGGCAGCGTTCTGCCAGCCGGGTACCCAGCCCACCGGGTTCAGCCAGTGGCGCAGCTTCAGCACGGCGGCGAAGTTCTCTTTCACCGGCATAGCAAAACCGTGGGCGGTGATGACCATCGACTGTTCGTGTTCGTAGCCGCAGGCCCACGCGGCACCGCGCGAGCGGGAGGTGAGCCGGTCGCGTTTGAAGAACAGCATCAGCACGAACGGCAGCAGCGGCGCGGCAATCAGCAGCAGTGCAATCATCGGCTGGGAAACGACGGTGTGCGCCGTCTCAAGCGGCAGCGGAATGGCGTGGCCCAGCAGCGGCAGCAGCCACGGCGCGGCAACCCCGCCCGCGATGCAGCACAGCGCCAGCGCGACCACGCTTACGCCCATCAGTACCGGTGCGCAGCAGGCGTTCTCAGCCTCACGCGTACGCGGTGCGCCAAGGAAGGTCACGCCATAGACTTTCGCCATGCACATCACGGCCAGCGCCCCGGTAATCGCCAGCCCGACCGCCAGCAGCGGCCCCAGCAGACGGGCGATAAACGCCTCGCTCTGACCGAGGGCGAAGAAGGACTGATAGATCACCCACTCCCCGGCAAAGCCGTTCAGCGGCGGCAGCGCGGCCATCGCCATCAGCCCGACCAGCATCGCCAGCGAAATCACCGGCATTTTTTTGCCAATCCCACCGAGCTTTTCGATATCCCGATGGCCGGTGCGGAACCAGACGCTGCCCGCCCCGAGGAACAGGGTGCTTTTAAACAGGCTGTGGTTAATCAGGTGATACAGACCGCCGATAAAGCCGGCGGCAATCAGCGCCGGTTGATTAAGCGCCAGCCCGGTCACGCCCGCGCCCATGCCGAGCAGGATGATGCCGATATTCTCCAGCGTGTGGTACGCCAGCAGGCGCTGGATATTGTGCTCCATCAGCGCGTACAGGCCGCCGATGAAGGCGGTGATCATGCCCGCAATCAGCAGCACCACGCCCCACCACAGCGGCGGCTGGCCGCCGGTCAGCGTCATCGCCAGAATCCCGAACAGACCGACCTTCATCACCACCACAGAAAACAGCGCGGCGGCGGGCGCGGAAGCATTCGCATGCGCCTGCGGCACCCAGCCGTGCAGCGGGATAATCCCGGCCAGCAGGCCAAAGCCGATCACGCCCAGCAGCCAGACGTCATTGCCCAGCGGATGCCCGTTAAGCGCAGCGAACTCCAGCGTGCCGAAACGCTGCCACACCCGCCAGCAGGCCAGCGCCAGCAGCAGCGTCCCGAGGCGTCCCAGCGCAAACCACACTTTCCCGGAGGCGCTGCAGCCGGTCAGGAACACGCCGCAGAGCGCCATGATCTCCGCCATCACCACCAGCGCGCCGAGGTTGCTGGCGATCACGGTGCAGACCGCCGTCGCCATCAGCAGGTTCACCAGCAGGCCGTTGGCTTTGGCGTGCGGATGGCGGTGCCAGTCGATATTGAACAGGCTGATAAACAGCCCGCACAGGCCAAAGGTCACCAGCCAGATGGCGTTCAGCGGCGTAATCGCAACGGTGTGGCGAATCAGCGGCATCACGGCCTCTGCGGACTGCCCGCCGAGCAGGACAACCCCACCCGCCGCCAGCGTCATCAGGCTGCCGACCGCCCCGCCGATCCCGGCGATCCAGCCGCTCAGGGTTTTATGGAATGACAGAAGCCACGCCAGCACGGCGGCGGCGGCAAAGTACGCCACGGCGCTGGTAATCATCGTAATCGCGTTCATTTCACCCCCTCGTTGAGCGCCTGCAGAAGCGAAAGATCGCCGACGTCGGTATTAATGGTCAGCTCGCGCTTGCGCTTGCTGGTGCGGGCGATGTCGCGAATGTTCACCAGAATCAGCGCTTTGGTTGGACAGGTGCGCACGCAGGCCGGGCCCTGTTCATCGAAGCTGCACAGGTCGCACTTCACCGCCACGGCACGGATGCCGGGCACCCAGTCCAGCAGCGTGCTGACGCGTGCAGGCGCCGGAGGCGCGGGCGGGGCTTTAGGCGAATTGGCATTGGCCGGAATATGCAGCGGGCGGCTGCCGGAGAATTCAATCGCACCGAACGGGCAGGCAATGCCGCACAGCTTGCAGCTTACGCACAGGCTTTCGTTCAGCTGGACTGCGCCATCCACGCGGGTGATGGCGTTCACAGGACAGACACCCGCGCAGGGGGCATCTTCACAGTGATGGCAGAGCTGCGGGGCAGACTCTTTTTCATTACGCATGACGTGCAGGCGCGGCATGGACTGTAGCCCATGCAGGCGATGCGTTTCCGAACACGCCGCCTCACAGGTTCGACAGCCAATACAGACCGTCGAGTCAGCAATTACAAAACGGTTCACCGGGTTATCCTCTGGTGATAGTCATTTTTGACGAAAAACTGTCTTGTCGACACTTCTCGACACACTGGGGGTCAGGCCACGTTCGCTGAAGTATTTCCGTCCATCAGCTGCTTCAGGTTGACCGGGAGATCGTGTTCAACGGCGGTGTACAGGCCGTTATAAACCGGGGCGATTTTTTCCAGATAGTGCTCCAGTACCTGCTGGCGATCGCGGTTGCTGACGTGGCCGTCCACCATGCCGTCAGCCATCAGCTGCGCCGTTGCAATACACTGTTTTTCACCGTCTTTTGTCTCGAGGTAGTACTCGATAGTGTGGCTGTTGAAGTTATCCGCCAGGGTGACGTTGATGATGAAATGGCCGAAGAGGACAAAGCGCATATCGCCCTGCGCCGCACAGCTCATCGCGTGGTGAAGACGCGCTTTCGACAAGGTAATGCCCTGAACCAGAGAGTTGCAGTAAAGGTGCCACTGGTCCTGTAACTGCTGATGACGCTGCGCGATGTATTCCGCTTTTTCGCTGATTTCCCAAATAGTCATAAAAGGTATCCGTTTAATGGAGATAGCGGCTGTTAAGCAGATTCCATGCCAGTTTTTATGCTTATGATTTTCAATGGATTTAATTAAAAATTCGCTGTCAACATCGCGGTGTCGACGTGTCATTTCGACAGCGGTGACATCGACACGCCTTAACAAAAATCAAGCTGGCACTGTTATTGCATTACCGGGGCAATTCATTGAGGAGGCGTCATGCACGAAATCACCCTCTGCCAGCGGGCTCTGGAACTTATCGAACAGCAGGCTGTGCGAAACCACGCGAAACGCGTCACCGGCGTCTGGCTGAAGGTCGGGGCGTTTTCCTGCGTCGAGACCAGCGCCCTGACCTTCTGTTTTGAGCTGGTGTGCCGCGGCACGCTGGCGGAAGGCTGCGAACTGCATATTGAGGAGCACCAGGCGGAGTGCTGGTGCGAACAGTGTCAGCAGTACGTCACCCTGCTCTCATCAAAGGTACAGCGCTGTCCGCAGTGTCAGAGCACCGGGCTGCGCATCGTGGCGGATGACGGCATGCAGATCCAACGCCTCGAAATCGAGAAGGAGTAAAGTATGTGTAGTACCTGCGGTTGCGCCGAAGGCAACCTGTATATAGAAGGGGATGAGCACCGCCCCCACTCCGCGTTTCGCTCCGCGCCCTTTTCCCCTGCCCCGCGCCCTGCGGCAGCCCTGACCGGCATTACCTTTGCGCCGCAGCGTTCCGACGCGGGCGACCTGCATTACGGCCACGGCGAAGCGGGTACCCACGCGCCGGGCATGAGCCAGCGCCAGATGCTGGACGTGGAAATCAACGTGCTGGACAAAAATAACCAGATCGCCGCCCGCAACCGCGCCCGCTTTGCCACCCGCAAACAGCTGGCGCTGAACCTGGTCTCCAGCCCCGGATCCGGTAAAACCACGCTGCTGACCGAAACGCTCAAACGCCTCAACGGGCGCGTCTCCTGCGCGGTGATCGAGGGCGACCAGCAAACGGTAAACGACGCGGCGCGCATCCGCGAAACCGGCACCCCGGCAATTCAGGTTAACACCGGCAAAGGCTGCCACCTGGATGCGCAGATGGTTGCCGACGCCGCCCCGCGCCTGCCGCTGGCGGATAACGGCATCCTGTTTATTGAAAACGTCGGCAACCTGGTCTGCCCGGCGAGCTTCGATCTGGGTGAACGACACAAGGTGGCGGTGCTTTCGGTGACCGAAGGCGAAGACAAGCCGCTGAAATACCCCCACATGTTCGCCGCGGCATCCCTGATGCTGCTGAACAAAGTCGACCTGCTGCCGTACCTGAATTTCGACGTGGATAAGTGCCTGGCATATGCCCGCGAGGTGAACCCGGAGATTGAGATCCTGCTGGTCTCCGCCACGCGCGGCGACGGCATGGACGGCTGGTTACGCTGGCTGGAGAACGAAAGATGTGCATAGGCGTACCGGGACAAATCCATTCCCTCAACGGTAATCAGGCCAAAGTCGAGGTTTGCGGCATCCTGCGTGATGTAGACCTGACGCTGGTGGGCAGCACCGATGAAACGGGCGCGTCGCGTCTCGGCCAGTGGGTGCTGGTCCACGTGGGGTTTGCCATGAGCGTGATTAACGAAGCGGAAGCCCGCGACACGCTGGATGCGTTGCAAAACATGTTCGACGTGGAGCCGGACGTCGGCGCGCTGCTGTACGGCGAGGAGCGGTAATCATGCGTTACGTTGATGAATACCGCGCGCCGGAGCAGGTGCTGCAGCTTATCGGACACCTCAAAACGCGCGCGGCGCTGCTGGACTACACCAAAGAAAGGCCGCTGCGGATCATGGAGGTGTGCGGCGGGCACACGCACGCGATCTTTAAATTTGGCCTCGACCAGCTGCTGCCGGAGAATATTGAGTTTATCCACGGCCCCGGCTGCCCGGTCTGCGTGCTGCCAATGGGACGCATCGACAGCTGTATCGAGATTGCCAGCCGGCCCGACGTCATATTCTGCACCTTTGGCGACGCGATGCGCGTGCCGGGGAAAAACGGCTCGCTGCTGCAGGCGAAAGCGCGCGGGGCCGACATCCGGATCGTCTATTCGCCGATGGATGCCCTGACGCTGGCAGCGGATAACCCCGCGCGCAAGGTGGTATTTTTTGGCCTGGGGTTTGAAACCACCATGCCCGCGACGGCCATCACGCTGCAGCAGGCGAAAGCGCGCGGCGTCGATAACTTTTTCTTCTTCTGCCAGCACATTACGCTTATCCCCACCCTGCGCAGCCTGCTGGAAGCGCCAGGCAACGGCATTGACGCCTTTCTGGCACCGGGCCACGTCAGCATGGTGATTGGCACAGACGCCTATGGTTTTATCGCTGAACAGTACAATCGTCCGTTAGTGGTCGCTGGTTTCGAACCACTTGATCTACTGCAAGGTGTCACCATGCTGGTTGAGCAGAAAATAGCGGCCCTGAGCGCGGTCGAAAACCAGTACCGCCGCGTGGTGCCGGATGCCGGCAATGAACGGGCTCAGCGTGCCATTGCGGAGGTGTTCAGCGTCGAAGGCGACAGCGAGTGGCGAGGACTGGGGCTGATTGCCGAATCCGGCGTGCGCCTGACGCCAGCCTATCGCGCGTTCGATGCCGAAGCGCATTTCCGCCCGCAGCCGCAGCAGGTTTGCGACGATCCCCGGGCCCGCTGCGGCGAGGTGCTCACCGGCAAATGCAAACCGCATCAGTGCCCGTTATTTGGCAATACCTGTAACCCGCAAACGGCGTTTGGCGCGCTGATGGTCTCCTCCGAAGGGGCATGCGCCGCGTGGTATCAATATCGCAACCAGGAGTGTGAAGCATGAACACGGTGGAAATGGCGCACGGAAGCGGTGGACAGGCGATGCAGCAGCTGATTAACCGGCTGTTCATGGAGGCCTTTAACAACCCCTGGCTCGCCGAGCAGGAAGACCAGGCGCGCATTGACCTCGCCACCCTCACCGCCCAGGGCGACCGGCTGGCCTTCTCCACCGACAGCTATGTCATCGATCCGCTGTTCTTTCCCGGCGGCGATATCGGCAAGCTCGCCGTCTGCGGCACGGCCAACGACGTGGCCGTCAGCGGCGCCATTCCCCGCTACCTCTCCTGCGGATTCATCCTCGAAGAGGGGCTGCCGATGGAGACGCTCACGGCGGTGGTGAACAGCATGGCACACACCGCGCGCGAGGCGGGTATCGCTATCGTCACCGGGGACACCAAAGTGGTCCAGCGCGGTGCGGCCGATAAGCTGTTTATCAACACCGCCGGAATGGGGGCTATCCCCGCCAACATTCACTGGGGCGCACAGCGGCTTAGCGCGGGCGACGTGCTGCTGGTAACCGGCACGCTGGGCTGCCACGGAGCGACTATCCTTAACCTGCGCGAAGGCTTAGGGCTGGACGGTGAACTGCGCAGCGACTGCGCGGTGCTCACCCCGCTGATTCAGACGCTGTGTGCTATTCCCGGCGTGAAGGCCTTGCGCGATGCCACCCGCGGCGGGGTGAATGCGGTGGTTCACGAATTCGCCGCAAGCAGCGGGTGCGGAATTGAACTGACCGAGCGTGGCCTGCCTGTAAAAGCTGCCGTGCGCGGGCTGTGCGAACTATTGGGACTTGACCCACTGAACTTTGCTAACGAAGGCAAGCTGGTGATCGGCGTGGAACGCGCGGCGGCGGAAGCCGTTCTTGCAGAGCTGCGCGCGCATCCATTAGGGAAAGAGGCCGCCATCATCGGCGAAGTGGTTGAGCGCAAGGGGGTGCGCCTGACCGGACTTTACGGCGTGAAGCGCACGCTGGACCTGCCGCACGCGGAACCGTTACCCCGAATTTGCTAGAGCCGCGCCATAAGCGGTCAGCACTGAATGTCTCTTTTTTGCCAGTTTCTATTGGAAAGCAATAATGCCGTATACACCGATGAGCGATCTTGGACAGCAGGGCCTGTTTGATATCACGCGCACACTTTTACAGCAGCCCGATCTCGGCGCGCTGAGCGATGCCCTGACGCGGCTGGTCAGGCAATCAGCGCTGGCCGACAGCGCGGCGATTGTACTGTGGCATAGCGGAACGCACCGCGCGAGCTACTACTCAACGCGCGATAATGGCAAAACGTTTGAGTACGAAGACGAAACGTATCTCGCGCATGGCCCGGTGCGCCGTATTCTCTCCCGTCCGGAAGCGCTGCACTGCAACTTTGAGGAGTTCCGCACGGCGTGGCCGCGGCTCGCGGAGAGCAACCTCTACCAGCCGTTCGGCCACTACAGCATGCTGCCGCTCGCGGCGGAGGGACATATTTTTGGTGGCTGCGAGTTTATTCGCACGACCGACCAGCCCTGGAGCGAGGCGGAATACGAGCGTCTGCACACCTTTACCCAGATTGTGGCCGTCGTCGCGGAGCAGATCCAAAGCCGCGTGACCAATAACGTGGATTACGACCTGCTGAGCCGCGAGCGCGACAACTTCCGCATTCTGGTCGCCATCACCAACGCCGTGCTGTCGCGCCTTGATATGGACGAGCTGGTCAGTGAAGTGTCGAAAGAGATCCACCACTATTTCAAAATCGATGCCATCAGCATCGCGCTGCGCGGCCATCGCAAGGGCAAGCTGAACATCTACTCCACGCATTATCTGGATGAAGCCAACCCGGCGCACGAGCAGAGCGAAGTGGACGAAGCGGGCACCCTGTCTGAGCGGGTATTTAAAAGCAAAGAGATCCTGCTGCTCAACCTGAGCGAGCAGGACCCGGTGGCACCGTACGAGCGGATGCTGTTTAACACCTGGGGCAACAAGATACAGACCCTGTGCCTGCTTCCCCTGATGTCCGGCAACACCATGCTGGGGGTGCTGAAGCTGGCGCAGTGTGATGAAGCCGTGTTTACCACCGCCAACCTGAAGCTGCTGCGCCAGATCGCCGAGCGTATCTCCATCGCGCTGGATAACGCCCTCGCCTATCAGGAGATCCACCGCCTGAAAGAGCGGCTGGTGGATGAGAACCTTGCCCTGACCGAACAGCTCAACAACGTGGACAGCGAGTTTGGTGAAATCATCGGGCGCAGCGACGCCATGTACAGCGTGCTCAAGCAGGTTGAGATGGTGGCGCAAAGCGACAGCACGGTGCTGATCCTTGGCGAAACCGGTACGGGTAAAGAGCTGATTGCCCGCGCCATCCACAACCTGAGCAACCGCAACAGCCGTCGGATGGTGAAGATGAACTGCGCGGCGATGCCCGCAGGCCTGCTGGAAAGCGACCTGTTCGGCCACGAGCGCGGTGCATTCACCGGGGCCAGCAGCCAGCGGCTGGGCCGTTTTGAGCTGGCGGACAAGAGCTCGCTGTTTCTCGACGAAGTGGGCGATATGCCGCTGGAGCTACAGCCGAAACTGCTGCGCGTCCTGCAGGAGCAGGAGTTTGAACGTCTTGGCAGCAACAAGCTTATCCAGACTGACGTGCGGCTGATTGCCGCCACCAACCGCGACCTGAAAAAAATGGTCGCCGACCGCGAGTTTCGCAGCGATCTCTACTATCGCCTGAACGTCTTCCCGATCTTCCTGCCGCCGCTGCGCGAGCGCCCGGAAGATATTCCCCTGCTGGTCAAAGCGTTTACCGCCAAGATCGCGCGTCGGATGGGGCGAAACATCGACAGCATTCCTGCCGAGACGTTACGTACCCTTTCATCGATGGAGTGGCCCGGCAACGTGCGCGAGCTGGAAAACGTCATCGAGCGTGCGGTGCTGCTGACGCGCGGCAATGTGCTGCAGCTCTCCCTGCCTGAAGTGACGCTGCCTGACGTGACCGTGCCCGCCGCCGAGACGGCGAAAGAGGGAGAAGATGAATATCAGCTCATTATGCGCGTACTCAAAGAGACCAACGGCGTGGTTGCCGGGCCAAAAGGTGCCGCCCAGCGTTTAGGGTTAAAACGCACTACCCTGCTGTCGCGCATGAAGCGTCTCGGGATCGATAAAGAGAGCCTGGTTTAAGCCCCCAATCCGGCGGTGTTTTTCTGGCACCGCCTTTCGTTACCCTGCGCAATTGTCCCTCATTGACACAAAATCGTTTCCTCTGTATAAAATTCCGCCTTAATAATGAGTTTCATTTGCATCAATAATAATATTAATCAAGGGTAGCGTTTCATGAAGAAGGTCATCTGCGCGTTAGGCCTGGCGGTTGCGTCGGTCAGTTCTGCTCTGGCAACCACATATCCTCTGACGATTGAAAACTGTGGCTATAAAGAGACATTCACCAAAGCGCCGGAACGCGTCGTGGCTCTGGGTCAGAATACCGTCGAAATTCTGCTCCTGCTGGGGCTGGAAGATAAGGTGAAGGCCAGCGCCTTCTGGCCGACGAAAGTGCTGCCGCAGCTGGCGGAACAGAACGCAAAAATCAAAACCCTGACGGTCGAAATCCCTACCCTTGAATCCGTGCTTGCGCAAAATCCCGACTTTGTCCCCGCGCAGTCACCGCTGCTGCTGGGGCCAGAAAGCAAGGTCGCAAAACGCGACGATCTGATGACCCTGGGCGTGAACAGCTACGTGTCCCCGGGCATGTGTGCGACCAAAAAAGCCACCGGCGATATGTACGGCAGCCGCCAGAAACTGTGGGATATGACGTATCTCTATCAGGAGATTGAGGATTTCGCCAAAATCTTTAACGTTGAAGACCGCGGTCAGGCCGTGATTGCCGATTTCAAAAAACGTGAGGCCGACTTGCGTAAGGAATTCGGCAAGAACAAAAAAGATCTCTCCTTTGTTTTCTGGTTCTCAAGCTCCTCCCCTTCTGCGGACGCCTACGTAGGCGGTAAAAATAGCCCCTCCGGGTTTATCGCCAGCCTGATGGGCGGGCATAACGCCATCACCTCAGAGACCGAATGGCCAACCGTGGGCTGGGAAAGCATTATTGCCGCCAATCCGGATGTGATTGTGGTCTCGAGCCTGGATCGCAACCGCTGGGCGCTGGATAACGCGGAAGAGAAAATCAAATTCCTGAAAAGCGATCCGGCCGTCAGCCAGCTGGACGCGGTGAAAAAAGGCCATATCGTGGTGATGGACGGTCAGGCCATGAACCCGACAATTCGCACGATTTACGGGGCTGAGCAGGTTGGCGAACAGCTCAGAAAACTGGGGCTGAACTGATGACCACCGCTGTCCTTCAGGCCAGGCAGAGCCTGGTTCTGACGACCTCGTGTTTGCTCGCCTTTGTCCTGCTATTTCTGGTTATCGCGCTGAGCGTCAGCGTCGGCGAGCTGTCCATCCCGCTGGATAACGTGTTTTACGCCATCAGCAATAAAATGGGGCTCACCGATGTTCCGCTCACTCGCATCTATGAGAGCGTGATCTGGGACTTCCGCCTGAGCCGCGCGCTGGTGGCGGCCTGCTGCGGCGCAGGTCTGGCCATCTGCGGGGCCGTATTGCAGAGCCTGCTGAAGAACGCGCTGGCGGAACCCTACGTGCTCGGCGTGTCCGCGGGCGCATCGACCGGGGCGGTTTCTGTCGTCGTGTTGGGGATCGGCACCGGTGCGGTTTCGCTCTCTGCCGGGGCCTTTGCCGGGGCGTTCGCCGCGTTTGCGTTTGTCGCGTTTCTGACGAACGGGGCGCGCGGCGGGAATGAACGTACGATTCTGGCAGGCGTCGCCGCCTCGCAGCTTTTTAACGCCATTACCGCCTACACCATTAGCACCTCCGCCAGTGCCCAGCAGGCGCGCGACGTAATGTTCTGGCTGCTGGGCAGCTTCAGCGGCGTACGCTGGCCTGAATTCCAGCTGGCACTGGTCGTGGTGCTGATTGGGTTAGCCGTGTGCCTCTACTATTCCCGGGCGCTGGATGCCTTTACGTTCGGCGATGACGCCGCAGCGTCGCTGGGCATTGCAGTCCCCTGGGTGCGCCTGGCGCTCTTTACCACCACCGCGCTGATTACCGCAACCATCGTCAGCATGGCGGGCTCAATCGGCTTTGTCGGGCTGGTGGTGCCGCACGTCATGCGTTTCCTCTTCGGGCCGCTGCACCGCACGCTGCTGATTGCCAGCGCGCTGGCAGGCGCGATCCTGATGGTGCTGGCAGACATTGCCTCGCGCATGCTGATTGCGCCGCAAAGCCTGCCCGTCGGCGTGGTCACCGCGCTGGTTGGCGTTCCGTTCTTTGCCGTGATTATCTACCGCTCAAGGAATAAGTGATGAGCATCTGCGCTGAAAATATTACCTGGAAGGTCGGCAAAAAAGTCATCGTTAATGACGTCTCGCTAAAGGTTTCCCGGGGCGAAACGGTAGGACTGCTTGGCCCTAACGGCTGCGGTAAATCGTCTCTTTTACGTATCCTCGCGGGGCTGCGTCGCCCGGATGCGGGCTGTGTGACGCTGGACGGCCAGGACATCTCTCGTATTGCCAAAAAGCAGCTGGCCCGCCGGGTCGCCTTCGTGGAGCAGCACGGCATGACTGACGCCAACATGCGCGTGCGCGACGTGGTCAAACTTGGGCGGATTCCGCACCACTCCGCCTTTTCCAACTGGAGCACGCACGATGACGAAACCGTCACCGCCGCTCTGCAGCGCGTGGATATGCTGGATAAAAGCGACCAGGGGTGGCTGAGCCTCTCCGGCGGTGAGCGCCAGCGCGTCCACATTGCCCGCGCGCTGGCCCAGACCCCGACGGAAATCCTGCTGGATGAACCAACAAACCACCTGGACATTCATCATCAGATGCAGCTGATGCAGTTGATCAGCGAATTACCGGTCACCAGCATTGTCGCTATCCACGATCTCAACCACGCCTCGATGTTCTGCGACTCGCTGATTGTGATGCAGAAAGGGCACATTGTGGCGACGGGGACACCGCAGGACATCCTGTCCGAGTCGTTGCTCTGGGACGTCTTCCGGGTCAAAACCAAAATCGAGATCTCGCCGTTCCATGGCAAAAAACACATTCACTTTATCGTTTAGGGGCGAGTGACCAACGATGCCCCTACGCCCTGCCACCACGCTCTGGCCGCCCGTTTTACTGTGTAGCCAGTTTGTTTTTAACATCGGCTTTTACGCCGTTGTCCCCTTCCTGGCGATATTCCTGCGCGACGATATGCTGCTCTCCGGCGGGCTGATCGGGCTGATCCTCGGCCTGCGCACGTTCTCTCAGCAGGGGATGTTTATCGTCGGCGGCGCGCTCTCGGACCGGTTTGGCGCGAAAATCGTTATCCTGAGCGGGTGCATTATTCGCGTCACGGGGTATCTGCTGCTGGCGCTTGGTGAATCGCTGTGGCCGATTATTCTGGGCGCGTGCCTGACGGGGGTGGGCGGCGCGCTGTTTTCTCCCTCTATTGAGGCATTGCTGGCGAAAGCGGGCACGCACAGCGAGGCGAAAGGTAAACGAAGCCGGGCGGAGTGGTTCGCGCTGTTTGCGGTCTGCGGGGAACTCGGTGCGGTACTGGGCCCGGTTGCCGGCGCCCTGCTCACCGGCCTGGGCTTTCGCCAGGTGGCGCTGGCGGGCGCTGGCGTCTTTCTCGTTGCGCTGGTGGTTCTCTACTTTTGCCTGCCCGCGTCACGCCACGCTGCGCGGACGCTAAAACTCGTTCCCTGGTGGACGACCTTTCGCCAGCCCCGCTTTGTCGCCTTTATCATTGCCTATAGCTCGTGGCTTTTAAGCTATAACCAGCTCTATCTGGCGCTGCCGGTAGAGATCCAGCGCGCCGGCGGTAACGAGAAAGATCTCGGCCCGCTTTTTATGCTGGCCTCTGTACTGATTGTTGCTTTACAGCTGCCGCTGGCGCGATTCGCCCGGCGCGTGGGCGCGGTGAGGATCCTGCCGGTGGGCTTTTTATTCCTCTCCGCCGCCTTTGCAAGCGTGGCAATGTTTGCGCCGACGGCACCGCCTGAGGGCTGGCTTCGCCTGCTGCCGTCGGTCTGTTTCGTGACGCTGTTGACGCTGGGACAGATGCTGCTGGTACCCTCAGCTAAGGACCTGGTCCCCCGGTTTGCCGAGGAGTCCACGCTGGGGGCGCACTACGGCGCACTCGCCACCGCCGGAGGCATTGCGGTACTGGCCGGAAATTTGCTGTTTGGCAGCCTGCTGGATCGCGCGCTGGTGCCCTCAACGCAGGCGATGCTCCCCTGGCTGCTGCTGGCCCTCTTCCCGCTCTGCAGCGCGCTGGCCCTTAACGTGATTTGCCGCCCGCTCAGAAGCTGAACCGGTCACTTTTTCGGACGATACTTTTCCGGCAGTTCCGGTACGGGACGACGGTCATCCATCAGATGGCGGACGGTCAGAATGGGGTGACGCCAGAGCATTCGCGGGCCTGCCCAGCGCATAATCTGCTTCATCTCTTCGCGTTTTGCAGGCTGGTAGCAGTGGACCGGACACTGTTTACAGGCGGGCTTTTCCTCCCCGAAAACGCATTTATCCAGACGCTTATCGGCATAGGCATTTAGCGCCTGATAGTGCCCCTCTTCCACAGAGGCCTGAGGACACTGCTTCTGATACAGCGCGATCATTTTCGCGATGGTCTCTTTTTCGCGTGAAATTCGTTTACCGGACATAGCGACTTACCGAACAATAAAGTGCAAAAATAATACACCTTTCAATGCGGGATTTCAGTTATTGCATGTCGTTTTCTGAAGCCTGATTCCAGTTTTAGCCCTGCAAGGCCCAACCATCACTGGTATTTTATACAGGCATCAGTAATGACTTTTATCCGTGTTGTCGGGAGACCCTATGCAAGAACTCGCTATCAACAAACCCTATCGCCATTTAACAGTGGGATATTTCAGAAAGCGCCATGAAGACCGCAATACCAAGATACCGAAGCGCTACAGCGTGCATGCGGCGCTGAGCTTAAAAGGTGACTGGCTTGAAAAGGCAGGGTTTACCACCCACTCCCGGGTGCGAGTGGGTGTGGAGCATGGAAAAATCGTCATTGAGCTCATGTCGGAAGATGCCTCGTAAAGCGGCGACATTTTTCTGCGCCGTACCTTTTTTTCATGCGACAATAGAAGGAACAAACGGCCACTGAGCCGCTCAAAACGGTTTATATTCAAAGAAATGGACATCATAACTCCATGAGCACACTCGACAATTTCGACGCACATACGCCGATGATGCAGCAGTATCTGAAGCTGAAGGCACAGCATCCGGAAATCCTGCTGTTCTATCGTATGGGCGATTTTTACGAGCTGTTTTATGACGATGCCAAACGCGCATCGCAGCTGCTCGACATCTCGCTGACCAAACGGGGCGCATCGGCTGGTGAACCCATTCCAATGGCCGGTATTCCGCACCACGCGGTAGAAAACTACCTGGCGAAACTGGTGAATCAGGGTGAGTCTGTTGCCATCTGCGAACAGATCGGCGACCCCGCAACCTCAAAAGGTCCGGTGGAACGCAAGGTCGTGCGCATCGTCACGCCGGGCACCATCAGTGATGAAGCCCTGCTTCAGGAGCGCCAGGATAACCTGCTGGCCGCGCTGTGGCAGGACGGCAAAGGCTTTGGCTACGCGACGCTGGACATCAGCTCCGGGCGTTTTCGTCTGAGTGAACCGGCCGATCGTGAAACGATGGCTGCCGAACTGCAGCGCACCAACCCGGCAGAACTGCTCTACGCCGAAGATTTCGCCGAAATGGCGCTGATTGAAGGTCGTCGCGGGCTGCGCCGCCGTCCACTGTGGGAATTCGAAATTGATACCGCGCGCCAGCAGCTGAATCTGCAGTTTGGCACCCGCGATCTGATTGGCTTTGGCGTTGAAAATGCCCCGCGCGGGCTGTGTGCGGCAGGTTGCCTCCTGCAGTACGTAAAAGATACCCAGCGCACCGCCCTGCCGCATATCCGCTCTATCACCATGGAGCGCCAGCAGGACAGCATCATCATGGATGCCGCCACGCGCCGTAACCTGGAGATCACCCAGAACCTGGCGGGCGGCGTAGAAAATACGCTCGCGTCGGTCCTCGACAATACGGTAACGCCAATGGGCAGCCGTATGCTGAAACGCTGGCTGCATATGCCGATTCGCGATACCGCTACGCTGGTTTGCCGTCAGCAGACGATTGCCGCCCTGCAGGATCGCTATACCGAGCTGCAGCCGGTCCTGCGTCAGGTGGGCGATCTGGAACGTATCCTGGCCCGTCTGGCGCTGCGCACGGCGCGACCGCGCGATCTGGCGCGGATGCGTCATGCTTTCCAGCAGCTGCCGGAACTGCGTGCGCAGCTGAGTGACGTTGACAGCGCGCCGGTACAGAAACTCCGCGAAACCATGGGCGAATTTACCGAACTCCGCGAGCTGCTTGAACGCGCCATTATTGATGCGCCTCCGGTTCTCGTACGTGATGGCGGCGTGATTGCCCCGGGCTACAACGAGGAGCTGGACGAATGGCGCGCGCTGGCCGACGGCGCGACGGACTACCTTGATAAGCTGGAGATCCGCGAGCGCGAGCGTCTTGGTCTCGACACCCTGAAGGTGGGGTATAACGCGGTTCACGGTTACTACATTCAAATCAGCCGCGGGCAGAGCCACCTGGCGCCGATTCACTACGTGCGCCGCCAGACGTTGAAAAACGCTGAACGCTACATCATTCCCGAGCTGAAAGAGTACGAGGACAAAGTTCTCACCTCGAAAGGCAAAGCGCTGGCGCTGGAAAAACAGCTCTATGAAGAGCTGTTTGACATGCTGATGCCACACCTGGCCGACCTGCAGCTGAGCGCCAGCGCGCTGGCGGAACTTGACGTGCTGGTGAACCTGGCCGAACGCGCGGAAACGCTGAACTACACCTGCCCGACCTTTACCGACAAGCCCGGCATTCGCATCACTGAAGGCCGTCACCCGGTGGTCGAGCGGGTGCTGAACGAACCGTTCATCGCCAACCCGCTGAGCCTGTCGCCCCAGCGAAGAATGCTGATCATTACCGGTCCGAACATGGGCGGTAAGAGTACCTATATGCGTCAGACGGCGCTGATTGCCCTGCTTGCCTATATCGGCAGCTACGTTCCGGCGCAAAACGTGGAGATTGGCCCCATCGACCGTATCTTTACCCGCGTCGGGGCTGCGGACGATCTGGCGAGCGGCCGCTCAACCTTCATGGTCGAAATGACTGAAACGGCTAACATTCTGCATAACGCGACGGAGCACAGCCTGGTGCTGATGGACGAAGTCGGACGCGGAACGTCAACCTACGATGGTCTGTCGCTGGCCTGGGCCTGTGCGGAAAGCCTCGCGAATAAAATCAAGGCCATGACGCTGTTCGCCACCCACTACTTCGAGTTGACGCAGTTGCCGGAGAAAATGGAAGGCGTGGCTAACGTCCACCTTGATGCGCTGGAGCACGGCGACACCATCGCCTTTATGCACACGGTGCAGGATGGCGCGGCAAGCAAGAGCTATGGTCTGGCCGTTGCGGCGCTGGCCGGTGTACCGAAAGAGGTGATCAAGCGCGCGCGTCAGAAACTGCGTGAGCTGGAAAGCCTGTCACCGAATGCGGCGGCGACGCAGATCGATGGTACGCAGATGTCGCTGCTGGTGCCAGCGGAAGAGACATCGCCTGCAGTGGAAGCGCTGGAAAATCTCGATCCGGATTCCCTGACGCCGCGTCAGGCGCTGGAGTGGATTTATCGGTTGAAGAGTCTGGTTTAGTTCTCTGCGGTCTGTTTTGTCGGGTGGCGGCTTCGCCTTACCCGACCTACAAAACCGTAGGCCCGGTAAGCGCAGCGCCACCGGGCTTTTTTTTTAGAGCAGCGGCGGGATTGTCGGCACCTGCGGCGCCTCGTCAATATCCTTCTGCGTCATGCGGAACGCTTCCGGGTAGTGCTCGCGGCTGGTACGACGCAGCGGTTCGGTATCGCGCCAGGTATACAGACAATGCTGGCACTGGTAAACGGTCCAGACCCCTTTCACCGGTGACGTCGCCATCACTTCAATATGCTCATCGGCACAACGTGGACAAATCATCTTTTCCTCCTTATTGGCGTGCAGCCAGCATCGCGGTCAGTTTTTCAGCCCAGGCTTTGGTTTCAGGCAGATCCTGAACCGGCTGGCTATAGTGGCCCCGGGTGTCCGGTGCGACAGGCGTGGTCGCATCAATAATCAGTTTGTCGGTAATGCCCGCCGGGCTGGATCCCGGATCGAGTTCAAGCACCGACATGTTCGGCAGCTGCACCAGATCGCCTGCCGGGTTGACCTTCGATGACAGCGCCCACATCACCTGCGGAAGGTTGAACGGGTCGACATCCTCATCCACCATGATCACCATCTTCACGTATCCCAGGCCGTGCGGCGTGGTCATGGCGCGCAAGCCAACCGCGCGGGCGAAGCCGCCGTAACGCTTTTTGGTGGAGATGATCGCCAGCAGACCGTGGGTGTACATCGCGTTTACCGCCTGCACTTCCGGGAACTCCGCTTTCAGCTGCTGGTAGAGCGGCACGCAGGTGGCTGGCCCCATCAGATAATCAATCTCGGTCCACGGCATGCCGAGGTAAAGGGATTCGAAAATCGGTTTGGTGCGGTAAGAAACTTTGTCGATACGCACAACCGTCATGTTACGGCCACCGGAGTAGTGGCCGGTAAACTCGCCGAACGGCCCTTCAATTTCGCGCTTACGGCCTTCAATCACCCCTTCCAGGATCACTTCAGAACCCCAAGGCACGTCAAAGCCGGTCAGCGGCGCGGTGGCAATCGGGTACGGGCTTTCACGGAGCGCACCGGCCATTTCATATTCCGACTGATCGTATTTCAGCGGCGTCGCGCCCATCAGGGTGATGATCGGGTCGTTGCCCAGCGTAATCGCAATCGGCAGGTCTTCGCCGCGTTCTTCCGCTTTGTGCAGATGCAGAGCGATATCGTGCATCGGCACCGGCTGCAGGCCGAGCTTGCGCTTGCCCTTCACTTCCATGCGGTAGATGCCAACGTTCTGCTTGCCGAAGTTATCCGGGTCGAGCGGATCGCGCGAGACAACGCACGCTTTGTCGAGATAAAAACCACCGTCCCCGTCGTTCAGGCGGAACAGCGGCAGGATGTCGAACAGGTTAATGTCTTCACCGTCCACCGTATTCTGCGCCCAGGCCGGGTTGGCGCGGCGCTCTGGCGCAATCGGGAATTTATCCCAGCGGCGAATAAACTCGTCGATCTGCTTTTTCACCGGCGTGTTCGCAAGCAGCCCCATCGAAATAGCGTGATTTTGCCAGGAGCCGATGGTGTTCATCACCACGCGGGCATCGGTAAAGCCGCGAATGTTGTCGAACCACAGCGCGGGTGCGCCGTCACCGATGCGGCCTGTCGCGTTGGCTGCCGCCGCCAGATCCGGCTCGGCGTTTACCTCTTCCTCAATTCTCAGCAGTTGCCCTTGCTCATCGAGCGCCTGCAGGAAGCTTCTCAGATCATCAAATGCCATCTTTATTCTCCTGTGAAAAATGTTTCGCCTCCCGCAACCCGTTCCAGCGGCGCGCCTTTTTATGCTCCAGGCCAAACTGGTCGAGCACGCGGGTCACAATATGCTGGGTAATGTCATCGGCGGTTTGCGGGTGGTTGTAGTACGCAGGCATGGGCGGCACCATCGCCACGCCCATGCGGGAGAGCGCCAGCATGTTCTCCAGATGAATGGTGCTGAGCGGCGTTTCACGGGGCACCAGCACCAGCTTACGCCCCTCTTTCAGCACCACATCCGCCGCACGGCCCACCAGCCCTTCGGCATAGCCCGCGCGGATCCCGGCCAGCGTTTTCATGCTGCAGGGAATGACGATCATGCCGTCGGTACGAAACGAGCCGGAGGAGATGGTGGCGGCCTGGTCAGCCGGGCTGTGGACGACGTCAGCCAGGGCAGCAACGTCCTGGGCGGTGTAAGGCGTTTCCAGCTCAATGGTGGTTTTTGCCCACTTCGACATCACCAGATGCGTCTCTACTTCCGGCATTTCCCGCAGCGCCTGCAGCAGCGCCACGCCCAGCGGAGCACCCGTCGCCCCCGTCATTCCCACGATCAATCTCATTCATCACCTCAATCAATTTGTTCGTGTACGAACATTAGAGGTAAACTACTCCCGGATTGTTTTTCTGACAAGATTGTTCGTACACGATCACACAGAATGCTAAAAAATGCCGCATTATCATCCTGGACTTTAGCGGCTATCATAGAGGGTGATTTTTTCTGTCGGAGTGTTCATGGAACTAAGACAAGAGGCGTTCCACCTGTTACGTCAACTTTTTCAACAGCATACCGCGAAGTGGCAACATGCCCTGCCGGAACTGACCAAGCCGCAGTATGCGGTGATGCGCTCGATTGCCGAGCATCCGGGCATTGAACAGGTGGCATTGACTGAAGTCGCGGTCAGCACGAAAGCGACCCTGGCGGAAATGCTGAGCCGCATGGAGGCGCGCGGACTGGTCAAACGCGAGCACGACCCTGCGGATAAGCGCCGTCGCTTTGTCTTCCTCACGCCAGAAGGTGAGGCCCTGCTTGCAGAGTGTAAGCCGGTAGGCAATGAGGTTGATGAAGCCTTTTTAGGACGCCTTAACAAGGCCGAGCGGGAGCAGTTCTCTGCGCTCATCAAAAAGATGATGCACGATTAACTCACGCTGGTGCGCATAAAATCGATAAAGGTGCGCACTTTTGCGGGCACATGCCGGGCATCAGGATAGACCGCATAGATCCGCTGCCGCGCAAAGGTATACTCCGGTAAAATCGTCACCAGCGTTCCCGCATCAAGCGCATCGCGCACCAGCCATTCCGGCAGTAACGCCACCCCACCGCCTGCGAGCGCAAAAGCCATAAGGGCCTGAGCGCTGTCGGCAAACAAACGCGGCGCTTTTTTTATCTCCAGCATGTCAGGCGCACCGCGGGCATCTTTCACCTGCCAGCGCAGCGGCGAGGCTAAGCGCTCGTGGATAATCCAGTCGGCCTGCGCCAGCTGTGCAAGCGATTCGATCGGGTTTCTCGCAAGCCACTCGGGCGTCGCGACGGGGAGAATAGGAAAGTGAGAAATCAGTGCGGCGTGGTTGCGCGAATCAACAAGCGTTCCCAGCCGGATGGCCACGTCAAAGCGCTCCGAGATAAGGTCTGCGTGCAGTGACGATGAAACATGTCGGACGCGAAGATCCGTGTGCTGCTGGCTAAACCTGGCCAGCAGCGGCACCACGACCCGGGCGCCATATTCAGACGTGGTCGTGATCCGCAGCTCGCCGGTGAGTCCCGCATGGTTCGCACGGACATCATCCTGCAGCCGTTCGGCCTCCTTCAGAAGCGCCACGCTGCGCTGATGAAAAAGCACGCCCGCCTCGGTTAGCGTCAGGCGGCGGGTGGAGCGCAGCAGCAGCGTAACGCCCAGCTCATCTTCAAGCTGGCGGATATTGAAGCTAACCACCGCTTTTGTCAGCCCCATCGCCTCGGCGGCGGCCGTAAAACTGCCGGTGTCGGCCACCGCGATAAACATCTGCGTCCGCTGTAGGTTAATCATCATCACGCCCTTTACTGTCAAAATATTTTTGACAGTATATCGCGCTTTGTCAGGTTTATCCGTGCTTCCCGAGCCGATACGATACGCCACCTCACCGGAGGATCCACCATGACGTATCGCAGCCAAGTTGCCGTTGTCTATCTGCTGGGCTTTTTTCTTGATTTGATCAACATGTTTATTGCCAGCGTCGCCTTTCCGGCGATGGCTCACGCCTTTAACACCACGCCTTCTGCCCTTGCCTGGGTCAGTAACGGCTACATTGCCGGCCTGACGCTGGCGATCCCGTTCAGCAGCCTGCTCTCGCGCCGCATCGGACCAAAGCGCGTCATCCTGCTTTCGCTTTTTCTGTTCAGCGCAGCCTCCGCAGCGGCGGGCCTGTCTGCAACGCTTGAAAGTCTGATCGCCTGGCGAGTGCTTCAGGGCGTGGGAGGAGGCTTACTGATCCCCGTTGGACAGGCGCTGACCTGGCAACAGTATAAGCCTCACGAGCGTGCCAGACTCTCCTCGGCGGTGATGCTGGTCGCGCTGCTTGCCCCGGCCTGCTCCCCGGCTATCGGGGGACTGCTGGTACAGACGCTAAGCTGGCGATGGATCTTTTTCGCCACGCTACCGGTCGCTATCGTGACCTTTGTTCTGGCCTGCCTGTGGCTTAAACACGAAATGCCTGCGATGAACGCGGCCAGACTGCTAAACCTGTCATTGCTCGCGGACCCGCTTTTGCGTTTTTCCATGCTTGTCTATATCTGCGTTCCTGGCGTATTTATTGGGGTGAACGTCACGGGCATGTTTTATCTTCAGAACGTGGCGAACATGAGCCCAGCCGCTACGGGCATGCTCATGCTGCCGTGGTCTGTGGCATCGTTTATCGCCATCACGGCAACGGGACGTTATTTTAACCGTATCGGCCCCCGCCCCCTGATCGTCATCGGCTGCCTGTTGC
Organism: Enterobacter sp. EC_64; assembly: GCF_019584165.1. Taxonomy (NCBI): domain Bacteria; kingdom Pseudomonadati; phylum Pseudomonadota; class Gammaproteobacteria; order Enterobacterales; family Enterobacteriaceae; genus Enterobacter; species Enterobacter sp. EC_64. The sequence continues at coordinate 867 of NZ_VDAS01000024.1, read as the reverse complement.
AGGCGACGGGCATTCTGCTTTTGATTGACGTCAGTTCGGCTACGCTGTTGCCTGCCGTCGCGTTTGCCCTGATGGGCGCCGGGGGAAGCCTGTGCAGCAGCACGGCTCAGAGCAGCGCGTTTCTGACAACGCGCCGGGACGAGATGCCGGATGCCAGCGCGCTGTGGAATCTCAATCGTCAATTGAGCTTTTTTGCCGGTGCCCTGCTGCTGGCGCAGGTGCTGAACCTGGCGCAGGCGTGGCTGACGCCACACGCCGCCTGGCACGGGATGTTTATTTTTGCCGGAGGCATGACCTTGCTGCCTGTACCGTACGTTTTTCGTCTTAACAATACGCAGGTGCTAAACCCGCTGCGACAGGAGAATTCATGACGCCTTTCGAACACGACATTATCGACCTCCACATTGCGCTTGAAGCATGGTTAGGCAAAGGTGAAGGCGAGGCCGACGCGCTGCTCGCCCGTTTCCAGCGCGATTTTCTGATGATCCCGCCGGGCGGTGTGCAGGTCGACTATAACGGCCTGGCCAGTTTTCTGGAAAAACAGCGCGGAAGCCGTCCCGGGCTGAAAATCGTCATTGACGAATTAACCACGATCCAGAGCGGCGAACGGGGTGCAGTGCTTCACTACCGGGAGACGCAAACCCGGCCAGACCTGCCCGTTAACGTGCGCTGGTCAACCGCGGTGCTTAATCAGGAAGGTGACAAAATAACCTGGCGTCTGCTGCACGAGACGGCGACGCAGCCGTAACACAAAGTAAAAGACCACCTTCTTAGAAGGTGGCTTTCTAGAATGCCCCCTGTAAGGGGGGCTATTGTTTCCTTCCTGTTTCTACTCTAGCAATTCCATCTGCTGTTCGTGCGTTTGTT
>NZ_VDAS01000023.1:0-80725 GCF_019584165.1 Enterobacter sp. EC_64 | reverse complement strand
ACAAACGCACGAACAGCAGATGGAATTGCTAGAGTAGAAACAGGAAGGAAACAATAGCCCCCCTTACAGGGGGCATTCTAGAAAGCCACCTTCTAAGAAGGTGGTCTTTTACTTATGATTTACATCGATTGCTGGATGACATCCTGATGCCGGGTGACGTCGGTCGGCATGCCTGAGCGGGCCTCCATTGCGCGCTCCATCACCTCGCTGTTGGTATTCGCATTCGTTTTAAAGCTTACCATCGCGGCATTCAGGTTAATGGGCAGCGTCTGCGGGTCATCGCCAATGTTTTTCGATAGCGGCTGATGAATTTCAACCAGCCGCACGCCGCCCGGCTCCTCAGAAACCTTGATCGGCGTATTGATGATATTCACTTTGGTACCTGGCGTAACGACGTTAAACAGCGTTTTGATATCGTCATCGCGCAGACGAATGCAGCCGGAGCTGACGCGCATGCCGATGCCAAAGTCCGCATTCGTGCCGTGCAGCAGGTAAACGCCGCCGTAGGCCGCCAGACGGATCGCGTGGTGACCCATCGGGTTATCCGGGCCTGCTGGCACCACGGCTGGAAGATCGATGCCCTGAGCTTTATACCGTGCACGAATATTGGCCGTTGGTGTCCAGGTTGGATTCGCGCGTTTATCCGAGACGGTGGTGACCATCGTCGGCGTCAGGGTGTCGCCGCCCAGCTGACCAATACCAATCGGGTAGACGGTCACCTCATTTTTACCCGGCGGGTAATAGTACAGACGCAGCTCCGCCAGATTTATGACGATCCCCTCACGCGGAGCGTCCGGCAGGATAGTCTGTAACGGGATAGTCAATACGCTGCCCGCGCGCGGGACGTAGGGGTCGACGCCAGGGTTCGCCTGCAGCAGGGCCAGAAAACCAACGTTATATTTTTTGGCAATGGCTTCCAGCGAACCGCCATTATTTTCAACCACATGAAAGCGGTTTTCCCCCACCACCTTGCTGCCGGGCGGAGGAAGGGGCCAGGTATTTGCGCGAGCGGGAAGCGCAACCGCAACGGTGGCTGCCAGCGCAAACAGGGTTAACCAGCGAGTCATACGCGAAGAGGTCATCATCACTATAATCCATGTAAATGATAAGGTTATTGTTTTATAAGGCGTTAACGATAATTATGGCGAATGGGTGTGTCGGGAAGATCGGGTGAAGTGCAAAGAGTTTGTAAATTGTCCCCCGTTAGCGCTGGGCTAACGGGGGAAGGGGGTCAGGCGATCGCGTTCTCTTCCAGCTGGCGCATAAAGCTACGCACCCAGTCCATGCGGGTTTTGCGCTCCGTCAGCTCCTGGGTAAATTTGAGACGCGTTGGGCCATCCAGACGGAAATGCTGCGGCTGTTTTTGCAGCAGACCGATGAGCCACATCGGGTTGACGTGGTTCTTCTCGGCGAACTCAATCACGCCGCCTTTTTCGTTGCCTTCAAGCTTGCGAATGCCCAGCTTCTGCGCCTGCTGGCGCAGGCGCGCGATATCCAGCAGATTTCGCGCCGCATCGGGCAGCAGACCAAAGCGGTCGATCAGCTCAACCTTAATCTCTTCCAGCTCGTTTTCCGTCTTCGCACTGGCGATGCGCTTGTAGAACGACAGTCGGGTATTTACATCTGGAATGAAATCATCCGGCAGCAGGGAAGGCATACGCAACTCGACCTCGGTCTGCTGGCTGGTGAGATCTTCCAGCGACGGCTCGCGCCCGGTCTTCAGGGCATCAACCGCGTTTTCCAGCAGTTCCATATAGAGCGAGAAGCCGATGGTCTCCATCGAGCCGCTCTGGTCCTCACCCAGCAGTTCACCGGCACCGCGGATCTCAAGGTCGTGCGTGGCCAGCGCGAAGCCTGCGCCGAGGTCTTCCAGCGAGGCGATGGCTTCCAGACGCTTTTGCGCGTCGGTGGTCATCGCTTTCGGGTGCGGCGTCAGCAGCCAGGCGTAGGCCTGATGGTGCGAACGCCCGACGCGGCCACGCAGCTGGTGAAGCTGCGCCAGGCCAAAGTGATCCGCACGTTCAATAATGATGGTGTTCGCCGTCGGAATGTCGATCCCGGTTTCGATGATGGTGGTACACACCAGCACGTTAAAGCGCTGATGGTGGAAGTCGTTCATCACCCGTTCCAGCTCGCGCTCGCGCATCTGCCCGTGACCGATAGCAATGCGCGCTTCCGGCACCAGCTCCGCCAGCCTGTCGGCCGCTTTCTGGATGTTTTCCACGTCGTTGTACAGGTAATAGACCTGACCCCCGCGCAGCACTTCACGCAGAATGGCCTCACGCACCACCAGATTATCGTATTCGCGGACGAAGGTTTTTACCGCCAGACGGCGCGCCGGCGGCGTGGCAATAATCGACAGATCGCGCATGCCGCTCATTGCCATGTTCAGGGTTCGCGGGATCGGCGTCGCGGTCAGGGTCAGGATATCGACGTCGGCGCGCATCGCTTTGATGCGTTCCTTATGACGCACCCCGAAGCGGTGCTCTTCGTCGACGATCAGCAGCCCCAGATCTTTCCACTTCACGTCGTTTTGCAGCAGCTTGTGGGTACCGATCAGAATGTCAATTTTGCCTTCGCTGGCCTGCTCCAGGATCTGCGTCTGCTCTTTGGTGCTGCGAAAACGTGACAGCATCTCGATGCGTACCGGCCAGTTGGCGAAGCGGTCGCGGAAGTTGTCGAAGTGCTGCTGAGCGAGCAGGGTGGTTGGCACCAGCACCGCCACCTGCTTGTTGTTTTCCACCGCAAGGAAGGCGGCGCGCATCGCCACTTCGGTTTTGCCGAAGCCGACGTCGCCGCACACTAAACGGTCCATCGCCAGCGGCTGGCACATGTCGCTCAGCACGGCGTTAATAGCCTGAGCCTGATCCGGCGTGGTTTCAAACGGGAAGCTGTCGCAGAAGAGCTGATACTGTTCCTTATCATGCTTAAAGGCGAAGCCCTCTTTGGCCGCGCGCTGGGCGTAGATATCCAGCAGCTCGGCGGCCACGTCGCGCACTTTTTCCGCGGCCTTCTGGCGCGCGCGCGCCCAGGCGTCGCCGCCCAGCTTGTGCAGCGGCGCGTTCTCTTCGGCACCGCCCGCGTAGCGGCTGATCAGATGCAGGGACGACACCGGGACATACAGTTTGGCGTCGTTGGCGTAGGTCAGCATCAGGTATTCACCTTTAATGCCGCCCGCCTCGAGCGTGGTCATGCCCTGATAGCGCCCAACGCCATGCTCCAGGTGCACAATCGGCTGGCCCGGATGCAGCTCGGCCAGGTTGCGGATCAGCGTGTCCGGGTTGATGGTTCGACGACTGTCCTGACGACGACGCGCGACGCGCTCGCCCAGCAGGTCGCTTTCGCAAATCAGCGCCAGGTTGTTGAGCGTGTCGATGAACCCATGCTCGGCGGCGCCAATCATCAGGTAACGGCCGTTTCCGGTCGCTTCGCTCAGGCGCAGGATGCGCTTCGGGGCCACCTTAATACGTCCCAGCAGCTCACCTAACGCTTCGCGACGGCCTTCACTCTCAACGGAGAACACCACCGGGCCGGTAAAGGACTCCAGGAACTTGCGCAGATTATCCAGCGGGGATTTCTGCTGCGCCTGGACGGCCAGGTCCGGCAGCGTCCGGAAGGCGAGGTTGGTGTTGGCGGCCCTATCGGCAAGCGAATCGGTTTTCAGCTGCATGCGCGGCCAGCGCTTCAGCTCGGCGTTGAGCTCGTCGGTACGCAGCCACAGCGCCTCCGGCGGCAGCAGCGGACGCATCGGGTCAACGCCCCGGTTTTCGAAGCGAGCACGGGTTTCGCTTTCAAAGCGGCTGGCGCTGGCGTCGATATCCCCGGTGTTAACAATCAGCGTATTCGCCGGGAAGTAGCTGAACAGGGCAGGCAACGGCTCGCTGAAGAACAGCGGCTGCCAGTATTCAATCCCGGCAGGCAGCGTGCCTTTGCTGACCTGTTGATAAATATGTTCCGCGTCGCGCTTCACCTCGAACTTATCGCGCCACTGGCTGCGGAACAGTTCGATAGCGGTTTTGTCCGTCGGGAACTCATGCGCGGGCAGTAAATTGATGGACTCCACTTCCTCCAGCGTGCGCTGCGTATCGGCGTCGAAGACGCGCAGGCTGTCGATTTCATCATCGAAAAAGTCCAGACGATACGGCTGGTCGCTGCCCATCGGGTAAAGGTCGAGCAGCGCGCCGCGGGTCGCATATTCCCCGTGCTCCATCACCTGATCGACGTGGCGATACCCGGCGCCGTCAAGCTGCGCCCGCAGGGCATCACGGGACAGGCGCTGACCTTTTTTCATTACCAGCGCGTGACCGTGCAGGTAGCTGTGCGGACAGACGCGTTGCATCAGGGTGTTTACCGGCACAATCAGCACGCCGCGCTGCATGGTCGGGAGTTGATACAGCGTCGACAGGCGCGAGGAGATGATCTCCTGGTGCGGAGAGAAGCTGTCATAGGGCAGCGTTTCCCAGTCGGCCAGGCTGAACACCAGATTATCGGTGAACTGGCGAATTTCATCGTGCAGGCGCAGGGCGTTTTGCATATCCGGGGCAACCAGGATCACCGGGCCAGGATGACGCTCAGCAATTTCCGCCACCAGCGTGGCGCACGCTGCGCCCGTGAGTTCACCCAGCTGGCGCTGGTCGCCCGCTTTGACAGGCAAGGAATAACGATAGTGTTCAGGCATGGCTATGTCAGAGTCTCTTATGGATATACCAACAGTATTGGGGCATATCACTGATACGCAATGTCTTTATTATCCTCGATCGTTTTACATAAGCAAATCGTAACCGCACGGCGGGGTTATACGCCCCCGAAAGGGGGCGGAGAGGGCATTAACGGGTGGTCGGCGAGAGCGTAAGCGTCGAAGGCGGAGAAAAGAAAATGTCCCCGAACAGCGCGGTGGAGAGTTTACGCACCCCCAGCCCGGCCAGGGTACAGATAAGCAGGCTGGCAAACGGGTAGACCAGAATTAAGGTGAGTTCAGCCCAGAGCGGCCAGTACGCGGCATTCATCTCGCCAATCAGGAACAGGCTAAAGGCCTCAATGAGGATGCGGTGGGTGGTATAAATCGCAATGGTATTGGAGCCAATCACGTTCAGCAGGTTGTCAGGGTGAACGGCATAGCGCTGCTCAACGCTGTAGAACAGCTTCATGATCAGCACAATCGACAGCAAGGAGAGCAGCAGCGGAACGTTAGCAAACAACAGCACCACGGAGACGGCGGCGAAAGCGCCCGTTGCCAGCCAGGTGCGGCGCAGGTTTAGATTTTTCATCCATGCCATCAGCTCAGCGCCATACCACGCCCCGAGGCTGTAGTAGATCATGTTGCGGACCACGCTGTTCATTCCCCACCACGGCAGCGGCAGGAAGTTGATCGCGATGCTTGCCAGCGCCAGCAGTCCCAGCATCGGCAGCTTCCAGCGGCTCAGCAGTTTACACAACGTGAAGTAGACCACCAGGGCATACAGATACCACAGGCTGGTGCTGGCGGTGAGCATCCCTTGCACAAATCCCAGGAGCGAATCGGCGTAGGCCGCGTTCGACGAGGTGGTAACCTCGCGATCGGGCGCCAGCCAGGCGTTCAGGTGGGTCAGCGCCTGCCATTGCAGAATCCCCCACAGCGCCAGAACCCAGACAATGCTCCAGATTCGCTTGTCGAGGCTGGTTCGCCAGTCCACCTCGTCAATATAACGACGGATCAGATAGCCGGAGATAAAGAAAAAGACCGGCATACGGAAGGGGGCGAGATAGAGATTAAAATAGATCCAGCATTTGGCGAGAAGGCCAGAGAGCGGGTGTTGCAGCCCGATCAGGTGCGGATAAAACGTGATAACTGAATGGTAGATAACCACCAGGCAGATACACAGCCCTTTTATCTGGTTAATCCATAATGCTTTTTGCTTCATTGTTCGCAACTACCTTATTGCCATAGACGAACGAGCAATTGTTGTTAAACGAAACCGGGCTGTAATGGGTAACAGTCTGTATCAGGAGGTTTTTCGGAAAAGGTGGAGGTTACGAGGTGCGGTTTCAGATATTAGTACCCTGATTTATCTGAATTTTTCGGAAAAATGATTACCAAAGCTTACGGTTTCAGTCATTTACGCTTAACGGATTCGCTTATATACTCGTGGGTCTGCTATCAGCAAACAGACGGACTTCATGTATCAACCTGTCGCACTCTTCATAGGCTTACGCTACATGCGTGGGCGCGCCGCGGACCGCTTCGGTCGCTTTGTCTCCTGGCTTTCGACTATTGGCATTACGCTTGGCGTGATGGCACTGGTGACGGTGCTTTCCGTCATGAATGGCTTCGAGCGCGAGCTGCAAAACAACATCCTGGGGCTGATGCCGCAGGCCGTACTCTCATCCACTAACGGTTCGGTTAACCCACAGCAGCTGCCGGAAAGCGCGGCGAAGTTACAGGGCGTCACGCGCGTTGCGCCACTGACCACCGGCGACGTGGTGCTGCAAAGCGCCCGCAGCGTGGCGGTCGGCGTGATGCTGGGTATTGACCCGGCACAAAAAGATCCGCTCACGCCGTATCTCGTTAACGTGAAGCAGACCGATCTGGAAGCCGGAAAATACAATGTGATTCTGGGTGAGCAGCTTGCCGGCCAGCTTGGCGTTAACCGCGGCGACCAGCTCCGCGTGATGGTGCCTTCAGCCAGCCAGTTTACGCCGATGGGGCGCCTGCCAAGCCAGCGCCTGTTCACCGTGATTGGGACCTTTGCCGCCAACAGCGAAGTCGATGGCTACCAGATGCTGGTTAACATTCAGGACGCGTCACGCCTGATGCGCTACCCGGCCGGCAATATCACCGGCTGGCGCCTGTGGCTCGACGCGCCGCTGAAGGTCGATACCCTCAGCCAGCAAAAATTGCCGGACGGCACCAAATGGCAGGACTGGCGCGAGCGTAAAGGCGAGCTGTTCCAGGCCGTGCGGATGGAGAAAAACATGATGGGGCTGCTGCTGAGCCTGATCGTCGCCGTGGCTGCTTTTAACATCATCACCTCGCTGGGGCTGATGGTGATGGAGAAGCAGGGCGAGGTCGCTATCCTGCAAACCCAGGGGCTGACGCCGCGGCAGATCATGGCCGTGTTTATGGTGCAGGGGGCCAGCGCCGGTATCATCGGCGCGCTGCTCGGGGCGGTGCTGGGTGCGCTGCTTGCCAGCCAGCTCAACAATTTAATGCCGATCATCGGCGCGCTGCTTGACGGCGCGGCGCTGCCGGTGGCCATCGAGCCGCTGCAGGTGGTCGGTATTGCGCTGGCCGCGATGGCCATTGCGCTGCTTTCTACGCTTTATCCTTCCTGGCGCGCTGCCGCCACTCAACCCGCTGAGGCTTTACGTTATGAATAAGATCCTGTTGCAATGCGACAACCTGTCCAAACGCTATCAGGAAGGCACTGTGCAAACCGACGTGCTGCACAATGTGAGCTTTAGCGTGGGCGAAGGCGAGATGATGGCGATTGTCGGCAGCTCCGGCTCGGGCAAAAGTACGCTGCTGCACCTGCTGGGCGGGCTGGATACCCCAACCAACGGCGACGTGATTTTCTCCGGCCAGCCGATGAGCAAAATGTCCTCAGCAGCGAAGGCCGAGCTGCGTAACCGCGAGCTGGGCTTTATCTACCAGTTCCACCACCTGCTGCCGGACTTCACGGCGCTGGAAAACGTGGCGATGCCGCTGCTGATTGGCAAAAAGAAACCGGCTGAGATTAACGCCCGCGCCAGCGACATGCTGAAAGCGGTAGGGCTGGGCCATCGCGGAAACCACCGTCCGTCGGAGCTGTCCGGCGGCGAGCGTCAGCGCGTGGCGATTGCCCGTGCGCTGGTCAACAACCCGCGTCTGGTGCTGGCGGATGAGCCTACCGGTAACCTGGACGCGCGCAACGCGGACAGTATTTTCCAGCTTCTGGGCGAGCTGAACGCCTCGCAGGGCACCGCGTTTCTGGTGGTGACCCACGATCTGCAGCTGGCAAAACGCATGGGGCGCCAGCTTGAGATGCGCGACGGCCATCTGAACGCGGAACTGACCCTGATGGGAGCAGAGTAATGGCGTCACCGTTATCGTTACTCATCGGTTTACGTTTTAGCCGCGGCCGCCGTCGCGGCGGCATGGTGTCGCTGATCTCCGTTATCTCGACCATCGGTATTGCGCTGGGTGTGGCGGTGCTGATTGTCGGCCTGAGCGCCATGAACGGTTTCGAGCGCGAGCTGAATAACCGCATTCTGGCGGTGGTGCCGCACGGGGAGATCGAACCGGTTAACCAGCCGTGGACGAACTGGAGCGATGCGCTCACCAAAGTTGAAAAAGTGCCGGGCATCGCCGCGGCTGCGCCCTACATTAACTTTACCGGGCTGGTGGAGAGCGGGGTGAACCTGCGCGCCATTCAGGTGAAAGGGGTGAACCCGGCGCAGGAAGCGCGCCTCAGCGCGCTGCCGAACTACGTGCAGAACGGCGCGTGGGCCAACTTCAGGGCGGGCGAGCAGAAGATCATCATGGGTAAAGGCGTTGCTGATGCCCTGAAGGTGAAGCAGGGCGACTGGGTGTCAATCATGATCCCGAATGCCAGCGCCGATCACAAACTGCAGCAGCCAAAGCGCGTGCGCCTGCACGTTACCGGTATTCTTCAGCTGAGCGGTCAGCTTGACCACAGCTTTGCGATGGTGCCGATGGAGGATGCACGCCAGTATCTCGACATGGGCGACAGCGTGACGGGCATTGCCATTAAGGTGAACGACGTCTTTAACGCTAACAAACTGGTGCGCGACGCGGGCAGCGTGACCAATAACTATGTCTACATCAAAAGCTGGATCGGCACTTACGGCTATATGTACCGTGATATCCAGATGATCCGCGCCATTATGTATCTGGCGATGGTGCTGGTGATCGGTGTCGCGTGCTTTAATATCGTCTCGACGCTGGTGATGGCGGTCAAAGACAAGAGCGGCGACATCGCCGTGCTGCGTACCTTGGGGGCAAAGGACGGTCTTATTCGCGCCATTTTCGTCTGGTACGGTTTGCTGGCAGGACTGTTCGGCAGCCTGTGCGGCGTGGTGATTGGCGTGGTGGTTTCCCTGCAGCTAACGCCGATTATCAACGGGATTGAAAAGCTTATTGGTCACCAGTTCCTGTCGGGTGATATCTATTTTATTGACTTCCTGCCGTCAGAACTGCACTGGCTGGATGTTTTTTATGTGCTGCTTACAGCACTTTTACTGAGTCTGCTGGCAAGCTGGTATCCGGCGCGTCGCGCAAGCCGAATTGATCCGGCGAGGGTATTAAGTGGCCAGTAATTACGTCACGATCTAGCGGCTTTCGGGTCGCCAGATCGAAAGAGGAATGCGTTATGTATTATGGATTTGATATTGGCGGCACCAAGATTGCGCTCGGCGTGTTTGATAAAGACCTCAAACTGCAGTGGGAAACCCGCGTTCCCACGCCGCGCGACAGCTACGACGAATTTTTAACCGCCATTGCCGCGCTGGTGGCGCAGGCCGATGAACGCTTTGGCGTGAAAGGCAGCGTCGGCATTGGTATTCCGGGCATGCCCGAAACCGACGACGGTACGCTTTACGCGGCCAACGTGCCTGCCGCCAGCGGTAAACCGCTGCGCGCCGATCTCTCCGCGCTCCTTGAACGCGACGTGCGTTTAGATAACGACGCCAACTGCTTTGCGCTCTCCGAAGCCTGGGATGATGAGTTCCGTCAATATCCGCTGGTGATGGGGCTGATCCTCGGTACCGGCGTCGGCGGAGGAATCGTCATCAACGGTAAGCCCATCACCGGCCGCAGCTACATCACCGGCGAGTTTGGTCATATCCGCCTGCCGGTGGATGCGCTGGAGGTCGTCGGCCGTGATTTCCCGCTGACCCGCTGCGGCTGCGGGCAGCACGGCTGTATTGAGAACTACCTGTCAGGCCGCGGGTTTGCATGGCTTTACGAACACTTCTATCATCAGAAACTTGAGGCCCCTCAAATCATTACCCTGTGGGAGCAAGGGGATGCGCAGGCGCGTGAGCACGTCGAGCGCTATCTGGATCTGCTGGCGGTGTGTCTGGGCAATATTCTCACCATCGTCGACCCGGATCTGCTGGTGATCGGGGGAGGGCTCTCAAACTTTACCGCGATTACGGAACGGTTGTCCGGGCGTTTGCCCCGACACTTATTGCCGGTTGCCCGCGTGCCGCGTATTGAACGCGCGCGACACGGGGACGCAGGAGGCATGCGCGGAGCCGCATTCCTTCATCTCACCGATTAGTTTACGAGGTTTCTATGCTGTCGCGTCGCCAGGGTCGACTCAGCCGTTTTCGCAAAAATAAACGCCGCTTGCGTGAGCGCTTGCGCCAGCGGATCTTTTTTAGAGACAGAATGATGCCAGAAGCGATGGATAAACCCAGAGTGGTGGTGCTGACCGGGGCGGGGATCTCCGCCGAGTCAGGAATTCGAACCTTCCGCGCGGCGGACGGGCTGTGGGAAGAGCACCGCGTGGAGGATGTCGCCACGCCGGAAGGCTTTGCCCGCGACCCGGATCTCGTGCAGGCGTTTTACAACGCCCGCCGTCGTCAGCTTCAGCAGCCTGACGTCGCGCCGAATGCCGCGCATCTGGCGCTGGCGAAGCTGGAAGAGGCGCTGGGCGATCGTTTTCTGCTGGTGACGCAGAATATCGACAACCTGCATGAGCGAGCCGGTAACAGGAACATCATCCATATGCACGGTGAGCTGCTCAAGGTTCGCTGCGCCTGGAGCGGTCAGGTGCTGGACTGGAAAGAGGACGTGCTGCCGGAGGATAAGTGCCACTGCTGCCAGTTCCCGTCGCGCCTGCGTCCGCACGTGGTCTGGTTCGGCGAAATGCCGCTGGGAATGGATGAGATCTACAGCGCGCTGGCGATGGCCGACGTGTTTATCGCCATCGGCACATCCGGCCATGTTTATCCGGCGGCGGGGTTTGTCCACGAAGCGCGGCTGCACGGTGCGCATACGGTTGAACTCAATCTTGAGCCGAGCCAGGTGGGCAGCGAGTTTGAAGAAAAACACTACGGCCTGGCAAGCACGGTTGTTCCGGAATTTGTCGACAAGCTGCTGAAAGGGCTGTAACGCTCATCGCGTGAAAAGGCACCCGCCGGGCGGGTGCCTTTTTATTTAAGAATGAAAGAACGCCAGCGTCTTCTCCAGCGATTTAGCCTGCTCGTCCAGCGAGAGCGCCGCCGCTGAGATCTGCTGAACCAGTGAAGCGTTCTGCTGGGTGGTGCTGTCCATCTGGTTGACGGCGGTACTGACCTGGCTAATCCCCCGATTCTGTTCGTCCAGCGCCTGAACAATGTCGTTGATGACCAGATGCACGTGCGACACCGCCTCAATCACCTGTTTCATCATCACGCCAGTTTCATTGACCAGCTCGACGCCTTTGCTGACGCGGCCTGAGGACTCGGCAATCAGCTGAGAGATCTCTTTGGCCGCGTTAGCGCTTCGCTGGGCAAGATTGCGCACTTCACCTGCGACTACCGCGAAACCGCGTCCCTGTTCACCTGCGCGCGCCGCTTCAACGGCCGCATTCAGCGCCAGAATATTGGTCTGGAAGGCGATGCCGTCGACGATACTGTTAATCTCACCGATCTTGCGCGCGCTCTCATCAATCTCGCCGATCACCACGACCACGTCGTTCACCAGCGTTTCGCCATGCCCGGCAAGGCTCGCGGCGCGATCGGTCAGAGTGGTCGCCTTGTGGGCGTTGTCGGCATTGTTCTTCACCGTAACCGAAATCTCTTCCATGCTGGCAGCGGTTTCAACAATCGCCGCCGCCTGTTCCTCGGTACGCGAGGCGAGGTCAAGGTTGCCCGCCGAAATTTCGCTGGTCCCGCCGTGCACGGAGTGGCTGGCTTCGCTGATGTTGTCGACGATGCGCTTGAGCTGCGTCTGCATGGTGTGCAGGGCATAAAAAATGCTGTGGGTATCCCCGGATCGCACCGGGATGGTGTTGTTCAGATCCCCGCGGGCGACGGCCAGGGCGATCCCGGCGGCCTCGGAAGGTTCTCCCCCCACCGGACGATCAACCTTGCGGGTAAAGATCTGGGCCATCACCAGGCTAACCGCAACGATGCTTAACACCATCATGACGATGGCCTTCAGTAAAAATGCGCGCGCTTCGGCCATCACTTCGCTGACCGGGGTGATGATGGCGAGTTTCCACGGCGTCTGGCTATTGCCGACGGCGATCGCCTGCCAGGTGATAAACACCTCTTCTTTCAGCAGCGGATCGTTTACCCGAGTGACGTCATGTCCTGCAATGTGACCCGCGTAAGGCTTGCCTGCCGCACCTTTGTCCGGGCTGGACACCACGTTATTGCCCGCAGACAGGAGCAGGGCGTAGCCTGTGCCGTTCCACGGTTTAATGGCGCCAATCATGGACTGCAGCGTGGCGAGCGAGAAGTCAGAGGTGACTGAGCCCAGAAAATGACCGTCACGCATGATGGGGGCGGCAATTGAGGTGAGCATCACGTCCACGCCGTTGTAGGGGTAAATATAGGGTTCGATGATCACATCTTTATGCCGCTGTTTCGGCAACAGATAGTAATCACCGCTGCCGGGCGTTTCGATGTCCGTCAGCAGGTGCAATGTCGGTTTGCCGGTGGCATCGCGGTCGACGTAGCGGGCGTAGCGCCCGGCAGGATCTTCACCGCTCTGACCGGCAAAGACGGCATCTTTATCGTCAAACGCGTTGGGCTCAAAGGCCATCGACATGGAGAGAAACGACGGGTGAGCCGAGAGGTAGTGGACGAGCAGCTGGTTCAGGCTCTGGCGGTCGGAAATGCCCGCTTCGCGCAACGCGAGGGCGCTGTTGCCCATATCCCGGGCGGCAGTCAGGGCAGAATCCAGCTGTTTGCTGACCTGTAAAGCGTGTACCTCGGCTATCTGGCGGATATGGTTTTTGGCCAGCACCTCTTGCTGCGCCATCCATTGCCACATCATAAACCCGATCGTTGCCGTAAAGCCCACCGTCACGGTGAGGAAAATGGACAATAGCATCAACGTCTTGACTCTTATTTTTTGTCTTCGGACCATGGCGTCTTTCATTCTCATCTCCCGTAATGTCGTGCATGTCGGGCAGGCACACAGTACTTATCGGATATTTCGTTCTCTTTCTGTAGAGCGCCGGATATATTTAATTTAAATTCCAGAATATTAAATCCTGTTAATTAGTGTGGATGCTTTTATTTTGTGCATTCAATCAAAATAGCGCTCGATAATGCTCGTTATCATCGTGTAGAAAGAGGATGCTAATAAATATTAAGTGGTAGAGGAGGATGGGATATGTACGGATTTATCGCGCGACAACCCATTTTTAACCCTGAAATGAATACCGTAGCCTATGAGCTGCTTTTCAGAGACGGGATGACAAATCGTTTTCCGGATGTGTCGGCAGAATATGCCACGTCCAGGATGATATCAGATCAGTTCTTATGTGTGCCGTCCCAGCGCATTGCCGGGGCACATACGTCGTTTATTAATTTCCCTTCAAGGATGGTTATTGACCGCAGTGGAGAAGCGCTTGATAAAGAGAGCGTGGTGATTGAAATCCTTGAAGATGCTGTGCCGGGGGCCGAACTGCTGCAGGCCGTCAGGGAGATGAATGCGTACGGCTATCAGTTTGCGCTTGATGATTTCACCCTTGCGCCAGAATGGGATGTTTTTTTACCCTATATTTCAATCCTGAAATTTGACGTCAGAAATTATACCTTAGCGCAAATTAAAGAGTATCTGAAAGTACGTAAACATCTGACCGGTCATATTAAATATCTTGCTGAAAAAATTGAGACTAAAGAGGAATTCAACCAATACAGAGACGAGGGATTTTCCCTTTTTCAGGGCTATTTTTTCTGCCGTCCGGAGGTCATTAAATATAAACGGCTGTCGCAAAATCAGCTGGCGATTTTTCGGCTGCAAATGGAGGTTGGACGCAATAAACCTGATTTTCGAATCATCGAGTCGTTGATAAAAACCGATCTCACGCTCTCTTATAAAATCATGCGCTATATGAAGCATACGGCGTTTAAGCATGTCGGCGCCTGTAATTTCAGCAAGTTAACCCTGAGCGAGGTGCTCAGGTATCTTGGCGAAAACCAGCTCCGACGGTTTGTTGCCGTCGTGGTCCTCGCCAGTGCGGGCAATGACACCGTCAGCGAGCTTTACCCGCTGAGTATGATGCGCGGCAAATTCTGCGAACTGCTAGCTGAGACGATGAACGAACCTACTCTGGCTGAAAATGCGTTCATGTGCGGCCTGTTTTCTCTGCTCGATACCCTCCTGGAGCTTCCGATGGCAGAGCTGATGAAGCAAATTGCGGTACCGCAGAGCGTGAGCAACGCGCTGTGCCACCAGGAGGGACGGTTAGCCGACATGATTAACCTCTGCCGTTACTATGAACAGCAGCGGTGGGACGAGGCGACCCGGGTTCGTCAGGCGCTGGGCCTGTCAGATGAAGAGGTGGTTGAGGCGATGCGAAAGGCGACGCTCTGGGCTGGAGAGAATACGGTCAGTTAATCCTTCCTCACGCCGCGCAGGCGGCGTGAGGAAGAGCGCGATACCGGTTAGCGGCCCGCTTTTAACTTCTGGTAATACTCTTCATAGAGGCGGCTGGCGTCGCCGACATCGTTCTGCCACTCACCTTTGCTGATGGTTTCCGCATCCGGGTAGAGCGACTTATCGTTAGCCACTTCAGGCTTCAGCAGCTTGCGTGCGGCCAGGTTTGGCGTCGGGTAGCCAATCGTCTCGGCAACCTGTTTCGCCACGTCCGGGCGCAGCAGGAAGTTAATCAGCTTCAGCGCCCCATCCACATTTTTCGCGTTAGCCGGAATGGAGAGGCTGTCCATCCAGAAGATCCCGCCTTCTTTTGGCCAGACTACCTCAAGCGGCGTACCGGCCTGGCGGGCCACATACGCGGAGCCGTTCCACACCATCCCCAGGTTTACTTCGCCTTCCATATACGGGTTTGCCGGGTTATCAGAGTTGAATGCCGCCACGTTAGGCATCAGCTTTTTCAGCTCGGCATATGCCGCTTCAATCTCTTTAGGATCCGTCGTGTTGCCAGAGTAGCCAAGCTTGCGCAGCGCCACCTGGAAGACTTCGCGCGCGTCGTCGGTCAACAGCAGGCTGCCTTTGTATTGCGGTTTCCACAGATCGGCCCAGCTTGTCACCGATTTCGGATCGACGGCCTCGCTGTTAACGCCAATCGCGGTTGCCCCCCAGATATACGGAATGGAGTAGTCGTTATTTGGGTCAAACGGCTTGTTGAGCATCTCCGGATCGAGGTTTGAAAAATGGGTTAGCTTCGTTTTGTCGATCTTCTGGATCATGCCTTCTTTGCGCATTTTGTCGACAAAATAGGTGGACGGAACCACCAGATCGTACGCGCCATCTTTGTAGGTTTTGAGCTTGGCGTACATGGTTTCATTCGACTCGTAGGTCGAGTAGATCACCTTGATGCCCGTCTCCTTGGTGAACTGCTCCAGCAGGCCCGGCGGCACGTATTCGGTCCAGTTGTAGAAGTAGAGCGTTTTGCTGTCATCAGCGTGCGCGGCACCCATGCCAAGCACCAGCGCCGCAGCGGCGAGCATTTTTTTCATTTCATTGTCCCCTGAGATTTTGTTTTATCACGAGCAATAACCTGGCTGGCGATCACCAGAACCAGCGAAAACACCAGCAGAATGGTCGCCAGCGCGTTCACCTCAGGTGAGACGCCGACTTTCACCATTGAATAGATCTTCAACGGCAGAATTTCATAGCTCGGCCCGGTCACGAAGGAGGAGACTACCACGTCATCCATCGACAGGGTGAAGCTAAGCAGCCATCCGGCCGCCACGGCAGGCATCGCCAGCGGCAGAATGATTTTACGCAGGATGGTCATCTCGCTGGCACCCAGATCTTTCGCCGCCTCCAGCATGCGCACGTCGAACCCTTTAAGACGCGCAAAGACGGTCACCACCACAAACGGCAGGCAGAAGGTGATATGCGAGAACAGCAGCGACCAGAAGCCAAGCTGTACGCCCAGCAGCATGAACAGCACCAGCAGCGAAATCGCCATCACGATGTCCGGCGACATCATCACCACAAACAGCATGCCGCTGACGAACGGCTTACCGCGAAAGCGATAGCGGTAGAGCGCCACGGCGGTCAGGGATCCAATCAGCGTGGCGAAGGTGGCGGAGAAGATCGCCATCGTCAGCGAGTGCTGCGCGGCCTGCAGCAGGCTGTCATTGTTCATCAGCAGGCTGTACCAGTCGGTGGTAAAGCCCTGCCAGTTAATCCCAAAGCGCGAGCTGTTAAACGAGTTCACGATCAAAATAATGATCGGGATATACAGGTAAGCGTAAATGGCGGTCATAAAACCGCCGCGAAGCAGTCGACCGATCATTCGAGTTCCACCTTCTTGTTCAGCAGCCGTGAGGCGCGCCAGTAAACCAGCAGCATCAGACCCATCACCACCGTCAACGTAATGCTGGTGGCGGAGCCGAACGGCCAGTCGCGAATGTTGAGGAACTGACTCTTGATCACATTCCCAATCAGCAGGTTTTTCGCGCCACCCATCAGGTCCGAAACGTAGAACAGCCCCATGGCCGGAAGCATGACCAACAGACAGCCCGCGATAATGCCGGGCATGGTCAGCGGAATGATAATGCGGATAAAGGTCTGGAACTTGCTGGCACCCAGATCTTTTGCCGCTTCCAGCAGCGGTTTATCCAGCTTTTCAATGCTGGAGTAGAGCGGCATCACCATAAACGGCAGCAGGATATAGACCAGACCCACAATCACCGCGCTCGGGGTAAACATGATGCGGATCGGCGTATCAATCACCCCCAGCCACAGCAGAAATTCATTGAGGTAGCCTTTGGTGCTGAGGAAGATTTTCAGCCCGTAGATGCGAATCAGCGAGTTGGTCCAGAACGGCACAATCAGCAGAAACAACAGCAGCGGACGCACCTTTTGCGGCAGACCCGCGAGGAACCATGCGAACGGATAACCCAGCACCAGGCAGGCAATGGTGGCAATCAGCGCCATATTGAGCGAATGCAGCAGCACGTCAAAATAGAGCGGATCGAGCAGGCGCGCGTAGTTGTCCAGCGTAAAAACCAGCGAAACGAATTTTGCGTCGTCACGGGTCAGGAAGCTGGTGGCGATGATCATCAGGTTGGGTAAAAAGACAAACAACACAAGCCAACCGACGATCGTGGCAATCACCACATTCTGGAACTTACTTGTGTTCTTCATCAGCCAGTACAACCTCCCAGCTTTCTACCCAGTTGATAACCATTTTCTGGTCGAGAGAGTGGTCGAAGTCCGGGTCGTCCTCGTTAAAGAACTCGCTGACCATCACCATTTTGCCGTTCTCCAGCTCGACGACAGACTCCAGCGTCATCCCTTTGTAGTTGCGCTCGCGGATATAGCCGATTAACCCTTCGGCCTCGGTATTGCCGTGAATTTCATCGACGCGCAGATCTTCCGGGCGCAGCAGAACGTTGAGCTTTTGTCCCTTTTCGACGGGGAAATTCACCGTGATGACGCACTCGCGTCCTTCGACGCACGCGCGAACGCGCTGGTCGTCCAGGCGCTCAATCACCGTGGCGTCGAAGATATTGATCTCACCAATGAAGCTGGCGACAAACAGATTTTTCGGCTCTTCGTAGATTTCACGCGGCGTGCCGTCCTGCTCGATTTTGCCGTCGCGCATCACCACGATGCGGTCGGACATGGTCAGGGCTTCTTCCTGGTCGTGGGTGACGAAGACAAAGGTAATGCCGAGCTTGCGCTGCAGGGCTTTAAGCTCGTTCTGCATCTGCTTGCGCAGCTTGTAATCCAGCGCGGAGAGGGATTCATCCAGCAGGAGCAGACGCGGCTTGTTGACCACGGCGCGGGCGATGGCCACGCGCTGCTGCTGGCCGCCGGAAAGCTGATGCGGTTTTCGCTGGGCAAACGTCTCGAGCTGCACCATGCGCAGGGCTTCGGTGACGCGCGGTTCGATTTCATTCGCCGGGGTTTTTTGCATCCGCAGGCCAAACGCCACGTTTTCAAACACGGTCATGTGCGGGAAGAGGGCATAGCTCTGAAAGACAGTGTTGACGTGGCGGTCTTCGGCGGGAACCTGGGTGATGTCCTGACTTTCAAGATGGATATGGCCGTTATCGACGCTCTCCAGCCCGGCGATAAGGCGCAGTACGGTTGTTTTGCCGCAGCCGGAGGGGCCAAGCAGCGTCAGAAACTCACCGTCATTGATGGTGAGAGTGAGGTCGGATATGACGTCTTTGCCATCAAAACTTTTACGAATTCGTTCCAGTTGCACCAGCGGTGAACGTGAACGGGATTGTGTATTCAATTTTTGCGCTGTCCCATATAGACGCCTCAGGCAGCAGACTGAAGCGGGGTTTGTGTGTAACCACCTTGGTGACTCGTAATGAGGGCGGACATTCTACGGCAATCCCCCGCAATCGCCAATCCTTGTCACTGATTCATAAGCTACATTTACTAACGCACAACGATATAAACGTAAAATATTCTCGTTTGCGGGATAAAAGTGACCTGACGCAATATTTGCGTTTTGATGCTTAATGATAATGTTGTCACAAAAAGTGAGGGTGACTGCATGGATAAATTACTTGAGCGTTTTTTACAGTACGTTTCGCTGGATACCCAATCTAAGCCGGGTGTTCGCCAGGTGCCGAGCACCGAAGGCCAGTGG
This sequence comes from Enterobacter sp. EC_64, assembly GCF_019584165.1. NCBI lineage: Bacteria > Pseudomonadati > Pseudomonadota > Gammaproteobacteria > Enterobacterales > Enterobacteriaceae > Enterobacter > Enterobacter sp. EC_64. Next base: position 61,997 of record NZ_VDAS01000023.1, on the reverse strand, counting down.
AAGCTATTAAACCTGCTTAAAGAGCAGCTTGACGCCATGGGGCTGGTCAACGTCACGTTAAGCGAGAAAGGCACTGTGATGGGAACGCTGCCGGCGAATGTCGACGGGGATATCCCGGCGATTGGCTTTATCTCCCATGTCGACACCTCTCCGGATTTTAGCGGTAAACATGTGAACCCGCAGATTGTTGAAAACTACCGCGGCGGCGACATTGCGCTGGGCATTGGCGACGAAGTGCTCTCGCCCGTGATGTTCCCGGTGCTGCACCAGCTGCTCGGTCAGACGCTGATCACCACCGATGGTAAAACGCTGCTGGGGGCGGATGACAAAGCGGGCATCGCGGAGATCATGACGGCGCTGGCGGTGCTGAAGGGCAACGATATTCCGCACGGCGATATCCGCGTGGCCTTTACGCCGGATGAAGAGGTCGGCAAGGGCGCGAAGCACTTCGACGTGGACGCCTTTAACGCCCAGTGGGCCTACACCGTCGACGGTGGCGGCGTCGGTGAGCTGGAGTATGAAAACTTCAATGCCGCGTCAGTCACGATCAAAATTGTCGGGAACAACGTTCACCCAGGCTCTGCCAAAGGCGTCATGGTCAACGCGCTGTCGCTGGCGTCGCGTATTCATGCAGAAGTCCCGGCGGAAGAGAGCCCCGAACAGACCGAAGGGTATGAAGGTTTCTATCACCTGACCAGCATCAAAGGCACCGTGGACAGCGCGCAGATGCACTACATCATCCGCGATTTTGACCGTAAAGCCTTTGAGGCGCGCAAGCGCAAGATGATGGAGATCGCCAAGAAGGTGGGCAAGGGCCTGCATCCTGACTGCTATATCGAGCTCATCATCGAAGACAGCTATTACAATATGCGCGAGAAGGTGATGGCGCATCCGCATATTCTCGATATCGCCCAGCAGGCGATGCGCGACTGCGATATTGAACCGGTATTAAAACCGATTCGCGGCGGTACCGACGGTTCTCAGCTGTCGTTTATGGGACTACCGTGCCCGAACCTGTTTACCGGTGGCTATAACTACCACGGTAAACATGAGTTTGTGACGCTGGAAGGGATGGAAAAGGCGGTGAAGGTGATAGTGCGGATAGCTGAGTTGACCGCTAAACGCTAAAAAATGCCCGGTGGCGCTGCGCTTACCGGGCCTACGATCCGAATGTAGGCCGGGTAAGGCAAAGCCGCCACCCGGCAATGAGGCAAGGAGTGCCCATGTCAAACTACCGTCGCCATTACGTCCCCGGTGGCACCTGGTTTTTCACCGTTAACCTGCAAAACCGTCAGAGCGATTTGCTTACCCGCCATATCGATAGCCTGCGTTCCGCCACCTCAACGGTTAAGCGTGCGAAGCCCTTCACCATCAACGCGTGGGTTATTTTGCCTGAACATATGCACTGTATCTGGAGCCTACCGGACGGGGACAGTGATTTTTCCGCCCGCTGGCGGGATATCAAAAAGACATTCAGCCGCAGCATCGACATGCGCTATATCTGGCAGCCACGATTCTGGGAGCACACTATCCGCAACGAAGAGGACTACCGGCGGCATGTGGATTACATTTATATCAATCCGCTGAAGCATGGCTATGTCAGTAAAGTCAGCGACTGGCCGTTTTCAACGTTTCATCGGGACGTGGCTGAAGGGTTGTATCCGGTGGATTGGGCAGGAGAGATTGAGGATTTTGCCGCGGGGGAGCGGAAGTGAAAAGCCGGGTGGCGGCTACGCCTTACCCGGCCTACAAAAGCTCGATCCCGTAGGCCCGGTAAGCGCAGCGCCACCGGGCATTAAAGCGACTCAGTCCTCAAAGAACCAGTACCCGCTGTTGACCAGCGCGGCCAGCATCGCGAGGAAGGACGGGTCTTCCAGCGCATCGCCAAAGGTATCGGCAGTCAGCACCAGATGGCTGGCAATCGCTTCCAGTGCCGGACGGTGTGGAGAGTCCAGCTTCTCGCCGTTGACGAACACATCCTCACCAATGCGCAGCACGCGCAACCCGCCCAGGCGCGTCAGCTTGTCGCCTTGCTGAAGCGCATCGTAAATCTCGTCCGCCTGATACGGCGGCTCCGGAGGCGCAACGTCCAGCTCGTGGCGGGACTGGCTAATAAACTCGCCAAACCACTGACGGAAATGTTCCGGCTCGTTAATCAGATCCAGCATCATGCCGCGCAGCTTATCCAGCTCCTCAGGCAGGATGTCTGCCGGGTGCTCACGCGCAGGCACGTCGGGATCGCTGTAACGATAGCTGCCCAGCTCGCGCTGCAGAACATAGTCGGCAAATCCGCTGATCATCTCGCGGCCGCTTGGCGCGCGGAACCCGACGGAGTAGTTGAGGGAATTCTCCAGGGAGTAACCTTCGTGAGGGAATCCCGGCGGGATGTAGAGAATGTCGCCCGGCTCCAGCTCTTCGTCGATAATCCCTTCAAACGGATCAACCTGAAGCAGGTCCGGATGCGGACAGTGCTGCTTCATCGGCACTTTTTCGCCCACGCGCCAGCGGCGGCGGCCCGTACCCTGAATAATAAACACGTCGTACTGGTCCAGATGCGGACCGACGCCACCGCCCGGCACGGAGAAGGAGATCATCAGATCGTCCATGCGCCAGTCGGGCAGGGCGCGGAACGGACGCATTAATGCGGCCGTCGGCTCATGCCAGTGGTTTACAGCCTGTACCAGCAGCGACCAGTTGTTTTCACCGAGATGATCGTAGCTTTCGAAAGGACCGTGGCTAACCTGCCATTTCCCGTCCTGGTGGCTGACCAGGCGGCTGTCGACTTCGTTTTCCATGGCCAGACCGGCCAGCTCGTCAGGCGAGATAGGGTCGACAAAATTGCTGAACCCGCGTTTCAGAACGACCGGGCGTTTTTGCCAGTAACGTTCAATAAACTCGGGCCAGTTAAGCGTTAAGTGATAATCCATATTTTTTTATTCCGCAGGCTCTTACTGACTCGGATTATAACGGAAGCTCAGCCCCCCGGCTGCGAGATCCTCGCATTTTTCACATAACGGGTTAACTATCGTTCGATGTGGGCTGCTGGCGACCAAAAATGACCTCCATTCGCGCGCCGCCCAGCAAACTTTCGCTGGTTTCGATTTTCCCGTCATACTGGTCGACAATCTCCCGGGCGACGGCTAATCCAACGCCCTGGCCAGGACGTAGCGTATCGGCGCGCTGACCGCGATCGAACACCACATCACGTTTATTGCGCGGGATCCCCGGGCCATCATCCTCCACGATGATATGCAGTTCGTTATCCGTCTGCCGCGCCGACACTTCCACGAACTCCAGACAGTATTTGCAGGCGTTATCCAGTAGGTTGCCCATCACTTCCATGAAGTCATTTTTTTCACCCACAAAGCTTATCTCTGGCGAGATATCGAGGCTGATATTCACCCCTTTACGCTGATACACCTTGTTGAGGGCGGACGTGAGGTTATCCAGAAGCGGGGCGACCGGATGCAGCTCGCGGCTCAGCAGGGCGCTGCCGGAACGCATGCTGGCGCGGTGGAGGTAATAGCCAATTTGCTGAGAAATACGGCTGATCTGCTCCAGCATCACCGGCTCGGCATCGTCGACGCTCAGCTTCGAACTGCGCATGGAACGCAGGGTGCTTTGCATCACCGCGAGCGGGGTTTTCAGGCTGTGCGTCAGATCGGTAAGCGTCGTACGGTATTTATCATAGCGTTCGCGTTCACTTTTCAGCAGGCGGTTGAGGTTACGCACCAGGCTAGTGAGCTCGCGGGTGGTTTCCGGATTAAGCTTTTCGCGATGATGTTCTTCCAGTTCGCGAACCTCTTTCGCCAGTGATTCAATGGGGCGCAGGCTCCACCACGCCGCTATCCACAGCAGCGGGATCACCAGCAGCAGATTTGCCGCCAGAACGTAGATGAACCAGCTCCAGACCATATAAGAACGCTTCAGCTCGACCGGAATGGTGTCGATCACCACGATGGTCAGCTGCGGCATGTTTAGCGTCGCCGGATAAAGGTTAATCGCAACGGAGTGCGTCATCTCCGTTTCGGCGTCGTCGGCGCGGATCTCGTTCAGCTTTTGCTGCAGGGAACGATCTTCACGGATCAGCGAGCTGGTGGTGTTGAGATCGGCTTCAATTTCGTGAAACCCGTTGGTTTTAAGCCACTCCGGACGAATGCTTTTGACCAGCCACGGAATGTCGCGTTGCGCCCACAGCAGCTTTCCCTTTTCGTTGTAAATCAGGGCGAGGGTGGGGCTTTGCTGATTAAGGTTTTCCGGCATTTCGACGGTGATTCGGTTGTCTTCCCATTTCGCAAGGGTATAAAACAGATTGCTTTCGCCGCGTAAGAGACGAAAGGTCGTTTTATCGAAGCTGACGCTGTACCCCACCAGGGCGACCATGCCGTAGGAGAGCGACAGCACCAGCACCACCGCAGCCGTTGCCAGTAAAAAACGAACCCGCAGTGAGAGGGGTAGAAGATGACGCAAAATCCGTCTCATTTAGCGTAATTCAAACAGGTAGCCCTGACCGCGGACGGTGGTAATCACATCCTGCGGGTACTGGGCCTGAATTTTCTTACGCAGTCGTCCCATCAGCACGTCAATGGTATGGCTCTCGCGCAGTTCAGCGTCAGGGTAGAGCTGAAGCATTAAAGAATCTTTACTCACCACCTTGCCGCTGTTGCGGATCAGCGTTTCCATAATCGTATATTCGAATGCGGTCAGCTTGATGACTTCATCGTTAATTGAGAGCTCGCGGCGGGAGAGATCGACCTGGAAAGGCGGGATGGAAATAACCTGCGACGCCAGCCCGCTGTTGCGACGGAGCAGCGCCTGCATGCGGGCCGCCACCTCTTCAATATGGAACGGCTTAGTGACGTAATCATCTGCGCCCGCGCTGAGCACTTCAACCTTATCCTGCCAGCCTTCACGAGCGGTCAGCACCAGAACCGGCAGGGAAACATCGTGGCTGCGCCAGCGGCGAATCAACGACAGGCCGTCCTCGTCAGGCAACCCTAAATCGACAATGGCGATATCCGGCAGGTGTTCATTGAGATAATAATCGGCTTCTTTTGCATCTTCAGCATCGTCCACCTGATGTCCCATCTCCTGAAGCTGAACCTTCAGGTGATGGCGTAGCAATGCGTTATCCTCAACAACCAGTACGCGCATCATCTTTTCTCCCAGAATAAATAGTATGAATAGTTTAACGCTGATTATGTTGCTGTGGGGATAAACATTGAGTAAACCGGGGAAAAGCAACCCCCTTTCCGGACGGAAAGGGGGGAGAGGAGATTACTTCAGCTCGTCAACCATGGTGATGGCGCGGCCAATGTAGTTCGCCGGAGTCATCGCCTTCAGGCGGGTTTTCTCTTCTTCCGGCAGCGCCAGGCCGTCGATAAACTGCTTCATACCTTCGGCATCAACGCGTTTGCCGCGGGTCAGCTCTTTCAGCTTCTCGTACGGTTTTTCGATGCCGTAACGACGCATCACGGTCTGAATCGGCTCCGCCAGCACTTCCCAGTTGTGATCCAGTTCATCCAGCAGACGGTCACGGTTCACTTCCAGCTTGCTCACGCCTTTCAGCGTGGACTGATACGCGATCAGCGCGTAGCCGATGCCCACGCCCAGGTTACGCAGTACGGTGGAGTCGGTCAGGTCGCGCTGCCAGCGGGATACCGGCAGTTTGCTCGCCATATGCTGCAGCACAGCGTTCGCCAGGCCCAGGTTACCTTCGGAGTTTTCGAAGTCGATCGGGTTCACTTTGTGCGGCATGGTGGAAGAGCCGATTTCGCCGGCGATGGTTTTCTGCTTGAAGTGGTTCAGGGCGATGTAGCCCCACACGTCACGATCGAAGTCGATCAGGATGGTGTTAAAGCGCGCGATACAGTCAAACAGCTCCGCAATATAGTCGTGTGGCTCAATCTGGGTGGTGTACGGGTTCCACTGAATGCCCAGCGAGGTCACGAACTCTTCGCTGAACTGGTGCCAGTCCACTTCCGGATACGCGGCGATGTGGGCGTTATAGTTACCGACCGCGCCGTTGATTTTGCCCAGAATTTCAACCTGTTCCAGCTGACGGTACTGGCGCTCCATACGGTACGCGACGTTCGCCATCTCTTTACCCATCGTGGATGGGGTGGCTGGCTGGCCGTGGGTACGGGAGAGCAGCGGAATGTCGCGGTATTCCACGGACAGCGCTTTCACCGCGTCGATGATTTTACGCCAGTAAGGCAGCACCACCTCTTTGCGCGCGGTGGAGAGCATCAGCGCATGAGAGAGGTTGTTGATGTCTTCGGAGGTACAGGCGAAGTGGATGAACTCAGACACGGCGTGCAGCGCAGGAACGCTTTCCACTTTCTCCTTCAGGAAGTACTCAACCGCCTTCACGTCGTGGTTGGTGGTGCGCTCAATGGTTTTAATGCGCGCGGCGTCTTGTTCGCTAAACTCGGCAACGATTTTATCAAGGTAATCGTTTGCCTTTTCGTCAAAAGCAGGAACTTCCTTGATTGCTGCCTGGGCGGCCAGCTTTTGCAGCCAGCGTACTTCAACCTGAACACGGAACTTCAGCAAACCATATTCGCTGAAGATCCCGCGCAGCGCGCTGACTTTATCGCCGTAGCGTCCGTCGACAGGGGATACGGCGGTCAGTGAGGATAATTCCATAATTCGCAACTCCGGGAGGTTAACAATGAGCAAGAATTTGTTTTGCCTGAGTGGTCAGGCGATTACGAGAAAACATTAGCTGCAGGCGGCCACCGCCAACCTGGTGCCACAGCACGGCGGCACGGATCCCTGCCAGCAGGGAGGCGCGTACTTTTGCCTGTACCTGCGGGCTTTGCAGCACGGCAGGGGAGCCGGTGACCTGAATCCGTGGGCCCAGCGGGCTGATGACGTCAACATAAATGCCGGCCATGGCGCTCAGCAGCGTGTCGGACTGCAGGTCAAAATGGTCAAGCTGACGCTGTAACCCGGCAATGCGATCGCCCAGGGTATTAAGCGCGCCTTTTGCTGCGCTCAGCTTACGCTCCAGCACCATCAGGCTCAACGTGTAGCGGGTCAGCTCTGCGTTTAACCCCTGACGGCTGCTGGCGTTAAGCACGCCAAGCAGGGTTTCAAGACCGAGACGAAGATTGGTTTCACTGCCACCGAACACGCCCAGGGTCGAACCGGGGTTGAGGTCGATAACGCTATTGAGTGAAACGTGCAGGGCATCAGCGTCGCAATGACCCTGATGCGCCAGCTGTTGCACCAGACGGGCTGACTGGCAAATTCCCGCCAGCGCCAGGGTGATGTCATAGTAGTTCTTCGCCACACGGTCTCCTTTATGTGTGCAAACGCTGTTAAACAGCGGGCAGCGGCAGGCGCTGTTCAATGATCCCGCCGCCCAGGCAGATTTCGCCGCTGTAGAAGACAGCGGACTGACCCGGGGTGACGGCGGCGACCGGCTCGTCGAAGCGCACGTCAATACGGTCGTCATCAAGCGCGGTAACGGTGCAAGGAATATCGGTCTGACGGTAGCGTGTTTTCACCGTGCAGCGCAGCGTGCCTTTCAGCGGCTCACGATCGACCCAGTGCAGCTGCTGCGCGATCAGGCCAACGGACATCAGACGCGGATGGTCGTGACCCTGAGCAACAACCAGAATATTGTTTTCGACATCTTTGTCGACCACGTACCACGGATCTTCGCTACCTTCTTTCGTCCCGCCGATACCCAGGCCTTTACGCTGGCCTAAGGTGTGGTACATCAGCCCCTGATGCTGGCCAATCTCTTCCCCGTCGACGGTGACAATTTTACCCGGCTGTGCGGGCAGGTAACGTCCGAGGAAATCGCGGAATTTGCGCTCGCCGATGAAGCAGATGCCGGTGGAGTCTTTTTTCTTCGCGGTGATCAGGTCCAGCTCTTCGGCGATTTTACGCACCTGAGGCTTTTCCAGCTCGCCAACCGGGAACAGGCTCTGGGCGATTTGCTCGTGGCTCAGCGTATAGAGGAAGTAGCTTTGATCTTTGTTGCCGTCCAGACCGCGCAGCAGCTGGCTTTTGCCATTCACGTCAGCGCGACGCACGTAGTGACCGGTCGCAATGTAGTCTGCGCCCAGATCTTCCGCGGCGAATTCCAGGAAGGCCTTAAATTTGATCTCTTTGTTGCACAGAATATCCGGGTTCGGCGTACGGCCCGCTTTGTACTCTTCGAGGAAGAGTTCAAAAACGTTGTCCCAGTATTCTGCGGCAAAGTTAACGGTGTGCAGTTCAATGCCGAGCTTATCGCACACGGCCTGCGCATCGGCGAGATCCGCTGCGGCAGTGCAGTATTCCTCGCCGTCATCTTCCTCCCAGTTCTTCATGAACAGGCCCTCCACCTTATAGCCCTGTTGCTGTAACAGGTAGGCGGAAACGGAGGAATCGACACCGCCGGACATGCCGACGATCACTTTTTTCTGGCTGTTATCTGACATGGAATACTCACGACATTGAACTTCAAGGCGGCGTATTCTATCACGCCCCCCCACCATTGGCACCCTCTGTAAACGGCCAGTTAAATGCGCCGATGACATCCAGCGACAAGCGTGCGCCTGACTGCCAGCAGCGGATGCTTTCCGCAACCAGCGGCGAGCGCAGGTTTGGCGCGTTCAGGATCTCGTCGGCGGTGACCCACAGACAGCGGTCGATATCGTTATCCTGCGGTTCAGTGGCGCACGTTTCGCTAAGCTCAACGGCAAATAAAAAACGCAGGAACGGCGTGTGGTCGGGGGCAATCCACTGGTGCATACGAATGAAGTGCTGGGGCTCGGCGTGAATACCGGTCTCTTCCCACAGCTCGCGTTTTGCCGCCTGCAGGAGGGTCTCATTGGCTTCAAGGTGCCCGGCAGGCTGATTCCACAGCGCTTTGCCGTTAATGCTCTCTTCGACAACAAGGAATTTCCCCCGGGCGTGGACCACGCAGGCAACCGTGACATGAGGTTTAAACATAGTGACTCCTTAAGAGGTAACGTCCCGCCATTCACCGTTTGCCAGCGTTTCCAGGGTGTAGTTGCCCATGGCGTAACGAATCAGGCGCAGGGTGGGGAAGCCGACGTGTGCGGTCATGCGCCGAACCTGGCGGTTGCGGCCTTCATAAAGGGTGATTTTGAGCCAGCTTGTCGGAATCGATTTGCGTTCGCGGATAGGCGGGTTACGCGGCCACAGCCACTCCGGTTCATTCACGCGTTCAATACCTGCCGGCAGGGTGGGACCGTCGTTGAGCGTGACGCCTTTGCGCAATTTTTCCAGCGTCTCGTCATCCGGCTCGCCTTCTACCTGGACGAAGTAAATTTTGCCGGTGCGTTTCCCCGGCTGCGTGAGTTTCGCCTGCAGCGCGCCGTCGTTGGTCAAGACCAGCAGGCCTTCGCTGTCGCGGTCCAGACGCCCGGCCGCGTAGACCCCCTGAACCGGGATGTAGTCCTTAAGCGTGCTGCGTCCGGCTTCATCGGTGAACTGCGGCAAAACATCGTAGGGTTTATTGAACAGAATCACCCGCTTTGGCTGGGTTTCTTGCGGTCGTCTGGCGGCTTGTCGCGAGCTGAATCGCTCAACCCGGTGTTTTGTAAAAGAAGTTTTCTTCATGGTATTTTCAGGCGTTATCAATTGCCGCATTATAGCCTAATAACGAAGACCTTTCATGGCGTCGGACAATCAGGTACTATCGAAGGGCTCATTACAATTTATTAACATAAGATCAGTAACAACCAGAAGCGCTCGAAGGAGAGGTTAATGGAAAGCAAAGTAGTTGTTCCGGCGGAAGGTAAAAAGATCACCCTGCAAAACGGCAAGATTAACGTTCCTCACAATCCGATCATTCCATTCATCGAAGGTGATGGTATCGGTGTAGACGTTACCCCGGCAATGCTGAAAGTGGTTGATGCCGCTGTTGAGAAAGCCTACAAAGGCGAGCGTAAAATTTCCTGGATGGAAATTTACACCGGTGAGAAATCGACGCAAGTTTATGGCCAGGACGTCTGGCTGCCAGCCGAAACGCTGGACCTGATCCGCGACTACCGCGTTGCTATCAAAGGCCCACTGACGACGCCAGTTGGCGGCGGTATCCGTTCCCTGAACGTGGCACTGCGTCAGGAGCTGGACCTGTACGTCTGTCTGCGTCCGGTTCGTTACTATCAGGGCACCCCAAGCCCGGTTAAGCACCCGGAACTGACCGACATGGTCATCTTCCGCGAAAACTCAGAAGACATCTACGCGGGTATCGAATGGAAAGCGGACTCTGCTGATGCAGAGAAAGTGATTAAATTCCTGCGCGAAGAGATGGGCGTGAAGAAAATTCGCTTCCCTGAGCATTGCGGTATCGGCATTAAGCCGTGCTCCGAAGAAGGGACCAAGCGTCTGGTGCGCGCGGCCATCGAATATGCGATCACCAACGACCGTGACTCTGTGACCCTGGTTCACAAAGGCAACATCATGAAGTTCACCGAAGGCGCGTTCAAAGACTGGGGCTACCAGTTGGCGAAAGAAGAGTTCGGCGGTGAGCTGATCGACGGCGGCCCATGGCAGAAGATCAAAAACCCGAACACCGGCAAAGAGATCGTCATTAAAGATGTAATCGCCGATGCGTTCCTGCAGCAGATCCTGCTGCGTCCTGCGGAATACGACGTGATTGCCTGTATGAACCTGAACGGTGACTACATCTCTGACGCCCTGGCAGCTCAGGTTGGCGGTATCGGTATCGCCCCTGGCGCGAACATCGGTGACGAGTGCGCCCTGTTCGAAGCAACCCACGGTACTGCACCAAAATACGCAGGCCAGGACAAAGTGAACCCGGGCTCTATCATCCTCTCCGCAGAGATGATGCTGCGTCATATGGAATGGTTCGAAGCCGCAGACCTGATCGTTAAAGGTATGGAAGGCGCAATCAACGCGAAAACCGTAACTTACGATTTCGAACGTCTGATGGAAGGCGCTAAGCTGCTGAAATGTTCAGAGTTTGGCGACGCGATTATCGCGAACATGTAATCCAGATTCTGGGTTAAACAAGAGCGGGGGCCTGAGGGTTCCCGTTTTTTTTGCCTCTGCCCGCGGGAGACAACCCGATGTTAGCCACTGTCCTTATCACTGTCGTTGCACTTATTCATCTCTACATTCTTGTGCTGGAAATGTTCCTGTGGAATACCAAAACAGGGCACAAGGCCTTTAATCTGCGTCCTGATTTTGCACGCGACACCCGCGTGCTGGCGGCGAATCAGGGGCTGTATAATGGTTTTCTGGCGGCCGGTCTGCTCTGGAGCCTCTGGCTCGGCGAAAACGGGATTCAGGTGGCCATCTTCTTCCTGATCTGCGTGCTGATCGCCGGGCTTTTTGGCGCAGCCACCGCCAGCCGTAAAATTTTGTACGTGCAGGCCATTCCCGCGCTCGCTGCGCTGCTTGCGTTACTCATCTGAAGCAATGCTTTGGTTGAGATAATGCGTCCGATATACTCGTGACGTTACCTTTATTGACCAGAGACGAGACTGTTATGAACAACGATATCCCCCTGAAATATTATGATATTGCCGATGAGTACGCGACGGAGGCTTCAGAGCAAGTCGCGGAATCAGAGCGCGACGCGCTGGCACACTATTTCCAGCTGCTGCTCACCCGCTTAGCGAATAATGAGGAGATCAGCGAGGAAGCCCAGCAGGAGATGGCCGCAGAAGCCGGGATCCGTGCGGGTCGCATTGATGATGTTGCGAACTTCCTCAATCAGTGGGGAAATGAATAGCCTGCCTTAGAAACCGTTATGCTGATGCTTTGCGATACAGCTCAGCATCACGCTATCGGACCACATGCATTTTTTCCGCAGAATAGGCGAAGCGGGTTTATCGACAAGCAGCGCGAAAATAACGATCAGAAAAAAGAGTACTGCTGGAAAAACTAAGGATAATTTCACGTTTTTAACCAAAATAAGAATGTGCTTCAGGGTAATCTACCGTCTGAATATGACGACTATATGTTTTGGCGGAAAAAATGGAAACGTCCGAGTGTAAAAAAACGAGCAGGACAGGCTTCAGGTTAGGGGGCGACGCCGGTGAGTCGCTTCGCCAGCTCGCTCCGGGTGAGTGCTTTTGAAAAATACCATCCCTGGATCAGCGCGTCGGGATATCTGTCCGCAATAAAGCGATACTGAGTTTCATTTTCCACGCCCTCGAACACAAGGGTTTTATTCAACTTCGCGAGGGCATCGCTGAAGATAACAAAGATGTTTTGCTTATAATCTTCGCTGATGCCATCCACCAGCGATTTGTCAATTTTGATTTCATCATATTCAAGCTGCGACAGCCGCGCCAGATTTGAATTTTGCACGCCGAAATCATCGATTGAAATTTTAACGCCAAGCGATTTTAGTTCCTGGCAGAATCCCTCAAGGATATCCGCCGCGGAAACGGCTTTCTCAGAAAGCTCGACCTTCATCAGGGAAAGGGGAAGGTTGTTGACTAAGCACTCGCGACGCAAAATGTTAATAAACTGTCCGTCTTCAATTTCTTTCCGCCCAACGTTGATTGAAACGATCAGCTGATGCTTAATCGCCAGCGGGGCAATTTCTGAGAGCGATTTACCGATAACATTGCCATAATATCTTTTATACAGCCCGATTTTCTTAATTAATGGGATAAACAGCTCCGGCGAGACGTCTCCGTGTTTTTGATCGCGCCATCGCGACAGAACTTCCACACCCACGATTTTTTGATCGCGAATGCGAATAATGGGCTGATAGTTAACGCTGAAGGTATTTGTTATCACGGCTTTGATTAGCGTACGTTCCAGCGAAAAACGGTCTTCATGGATACGGAAGACAAATAATGTTATCGCGACCCAGATAAAGTAGAGAATGATCGCGAGAAGCGTCAAGATAAACGGGGGTAACGAGGCCAGTCCCGCATCGTGATGTTTTACAATCACGCATAAATCCCAGACGGCGCTGCACTGTGTAATGGTCAGGGTGAACAACGTGGAGTGCAGCCAGCTCCGCGCTCGCAGGTCGGGGGCAGCCGAAAAAAAGATCCGGCCAAAGTCCTTTGTGGTGGCACTCAGAGAATAGCTTGCGGTCACCGGGGTGAATTTATCGTAAGCATAGCGGGAGGTGAAGATAATAATATTATTATAAATGGCCGCATTGCCCGTGAAAAAATCTTTTCTAGAAAACTGCGCGAGGAGAAAACCTCTCGGCGTTTTATGCAGTTCCGCAGGAAGTGGAACGGGCGTCGCGAGTTTACCCCAAAAAGCGGTACAGACAATTTTTCCCTTTTCGATAAAACCGATATCGCTGAAATAGAGGTTATTAAGCTTTATTTGCCTGTAGCTATCAAGGCTGTCTTTATCACATCCTTGCGTCGTTATGCTTTTGAGGCCCAGCGCCACGCTTTGGGACAGATCTTCTGAATAATGTAAAAGGGTTTGGGATATTTCAAGCTGTTTGGTTTTTTGCTGGCCGATGATAACCACGTTGACCGCATAAAGAGACAGGATGACCAGAAGCGTTGAAACGATCGCAACGGCAATGCGCTTTTTCATTTTCCAGTTATCCTGTCCGCTCCCTGATTTCACAAAGCTTAACACAGCCAGGGCAAGGCACAAGCCTGATAGTCACGTCGGGTGAGCAAATTTGAGCGGGTGAACTCATACGAAAGCATCAGTTTTTTAAGATAATTCTCAGCTAAGCTATTTTTATTGTGATAAGTAACGCCGGTTAAACCACGGGTTCTTCTTTCCGATCCTCCATGCTTGTTTATTCTATTAAGGAAAACATCGTGCGTAACGTGATGATCCCTGTTCTCAGTGCCTTGTTTCTTTTTCTGATCGGCATACTGATTATTAACTGGCAGTTATGGCAGATGACGAAAATGAATAACGTTCATACCGCCACGGCAAGCACCCAGAAAATAGAAAACATTCTGTCGGAAGCCGTCAGTGCGGCCAGCACGGCGAAGCGCGTTGCGGAGCAGGGGTGTACCAGCAGCGGGCAGCTGGCGCTGGGGACAGAAGCCGCGCTAAAACCGCATCTGCGCGCCATCATGATCCAGCAGCAGGGAAAAATCATCTGTACTTCCCTTCCCGGGAATGGCGTTTTGATTGTGCATCCGGAGACGTTACCTGAACAAAAATTAATGCTGCTGCCCGGTAACCGACTGGTGAACGGCATCCCGGTGCTTGTCTTCCAGATGCCCATTGCGGGAGGGCGCGTCATCGTCAGCGTCAGCGATGCGCATTTGCAGGACGTCATCGCGAACGCATCAAACAGCGTTAACCTGGGGTTGGTTGTCGGCGACAGGATGTTTACGCGCAACGGTGAGGTGACCGGCTGGAAAGCGGCCTCGTGGGCGGGGTCACTGACGACCTCTTCGCACTTCCCCTTCAGTCTGGCCTGGCAACCGCCCGCCTTTTTTAGCCTGACGCGGCTACTGCAACAGGGATGGAGCCTGATTCTGCTGATTCTCGCGCTATCCGTGGCGGTGGGCATTTTGATCCGCCGCTACAAGGGGAAAAGTACCACCTTTGAAGACGATTTGCGTAAGGCCATTTTGCAGGGAGAGATCGTGCCTTATTACCAGCCGATCGTGAACGGCGATACCGGCGGGTTATACGGTGTTGAAGTCCTGGCAAGGTGGAAGCATCCTAAGTCAGGCTTTATCCCGCCGGACGTCTTTATCCCGATAGCTGAACGTAGCGGGTTGATTATTCCACTGACCAAAGGCTTGATGGCGAAAGTGGTCACACAGCTTAAGCCGCTCCTGCCTAAGCTGCCGGACGGGTTCCATATCGGGGTGAACATCAGCGCCAGACACATCAATGCCCCTTCTTTCATCGGTGACTGCCGAATCTTCGGCAAGGGGTTTCAGGGTAAAGCCGTGAAGCTGGTGCTTGAGGTGACCGAACGTGAACCGTTGATCGATAATCCTCATCTGGTGGAAAACCTCAACGCGCTGCATAACGCCGGTTTTGTCATAGCACTGGATGATTTTGGTACAGGGTATTCTGGGCTGTCATGTCTCAATGCGCTTGCCATAGATTATATTAAAATTGATAAAAGCTTTGTTAACCGGGTATCAGAGGAGAAGGATTCAACGATCCTGCTGGACTGCGTTATTGACCTGGCGAAAAAACTTTCATTGCGGATCGTGGCCGAAGGCGTAGAAACGAAAGAGCAGCTGGAGTATCTCAACCGTAATGAGATTACCCTGCTGCAGGGTTATTATTTTGGTAAACCCGTCTCCTATATCGATTTTATTAAAGTCATTTTATCTAAGCCCAGGGAGACCGTGATGGTGTAAAACGCGGGCGTTGCTGAACGTCAGGAATAGCGCTGGTTACCAGGCGGTGAAAAACAAAATAAAGACGAGCTTCTGTTGTATGCTTAAGTGCAATTCATTTTCCTCTTATCCTGAGCTTTGTTACAGTGACAAGAGTTGTCAGCCAGGGATATCAGGCGTGATAAGGTGGAAAAGCTCGTGCATGTGAAAAATACTTTTTACACAACAACCATTACCGTCATCATTGTCTCATTGATCATCTCGCTGGCGCTTGCTGTCCAAATTGCCACGTCCAGACAGCAGTCAATCCAGCAAATTAATACCAGCGTCGCTAACCTGAGCCATACCCTTGATGTCTATACTGAAGGGATCATGCGCCAGAGTGAAATGTTAATTACTACCGTTTCCGACATAATCGAAATTTATGGCATGACCCCGCAGCAGGCGACCAATATTCAGCACATGATCAATAATCAGGATAACCTTCTTACCCAGATTAATAATGTGGTTGTTTACAATGCTCAGGGCGATATCTTTACCGCGCTGCATGAAAGTTTTACGGGGCCACGCAAAGGCTCGGACAGAGAGTTTTTTATCTATCACAAAGAAAATAAAAATCAGGCGATTTTTATTGGGGAGCCGGTGGTAAGCAGAACCAATGGCAAATGGGTTATCACCATCAGCCGGCGCCTTGAAACCCAGACCGGGGCATTTAACGGTGTGGTGGTGGTGACGCTGGGTATCGAAAATTTTCTGGCGCTCTATGGGCAGATTAATATCGGTCACTCGGGCGTCATCGGCTTAACGACGCAATCAGGCGTGCTGCTGGTCCGGTATCCCTTTAAAAATACCTATATCGGCACGATTGTTTCTGATTCACCGCTCTTCAGGAAATATCTCAAGGTACAAAATACGGGGATAGCCAGCTCTATCTCGCGGTTTGATAAAATCGAACGCATTTATGCCTATGAGAAAAACAGACGCTACGGACTGGTCACCACCGTGGCGGTTAGCATTGATGAAGCTCTTGCCCCCTGGCGCAAGCAGGCGATTCAGCTGGCGGTACTCATTTTTGTGTTCACGGCGATACTCATCGTCGCGTCTTACTTCCTGTATTCCGACCTGTCCCGTAAAACACGGGATAACAAAGCGCTGAAGATTATTGCCTCAGAAGATGCGTTGACCGGGCTGTACAATCGCCGCGTCTTTGATGAAAAAATCCTCTCGGACATCGCTCTGTGTGCCGCGCATGACGCCCCGATTTCGATACTGATCGTGGACGTGGACTACTTCAAAAAATACAACGATAACTACGGCCATCCGGAAGGGGATCGGTGTCTGGCTATGCTTGGAAACAGCCTCAGGGAGAGCCTTACCCGTGATAATCAGCTTGTGGCGCGATACGGCGGAGAGGAGTTTGCGCTGATATTGCCGGATACGGATATTCAGGAGGCGCTTCGTCTGGCCCAGACGATTATTCGCAATGTGTTCTCGCTGCAAATCGCCCATGCCTTTAGCCCCTTCGGCCGGGTGACGGTAAGCGTCGGGATTTCTACCGCCCGTGCCGTCGACATCGCGGGCAGCCAGCAAAATATCATTATTGCCGCAGACCAGGCCCTCTATCAGGCGAAACGCGCGGGACGTAACCGGTACGCGTTTGTTGGGGTATGAGCTAAAAAAAAGCCCACTCAGGAGTGGGCAAAAAATACTGGAAGCAATGTGAGCAATGTCGTACTGAATACCTGAGTGTTTCTCTCAACTATTCAGTATTGAGAAAGATAATCTTTCTCAACAAAAGATGCAACCCCACAGTTTATGTGGCCCGTTCTTTTTGTTGATGAAAAATGACGCACTCTCTCACTGTGATGCTTATCACAAATTTCCTTTCTGGAATCCTGTGCTATTCTTTTTTGTGTCGTTGATTTAATGACAAAAACCATACAGAGAGGAAAGTTATGGGAATTTTATCCTGGATTATCTTTGGGCTTATTGCGGGTATTCTGGCGAAGTGGATCATGCCGGGCAAAGATGGCGGTGGGTTTATCGTCACCGTAATACTGGGTATTGTCGGCGCGGTAGTCGGCGGCTGGATCAGTACGCTGTTCGGTTTTGGCAAGGTCGATGGCTTTAACTTCGGCAGTTTCGCCGTCGCGGTGATCGGTGCGCTGGTTGTTCTGTTTATCTACAGAAAGATCAAAAGCTAAGTTCTGAAAGCGTTGAAAAAGGCTGCCGGATGGCGGCCTTTTTACGTATTGGGTTTACCACCAGCCAAACTGCGTGCCGGCAAACGCTGCAATGGCAACGATCAGCATAATGACGGTTGTCTTCCGCATTTATGCCCCCGGCGCCGCGTAGCCGCCAACAAAAAACCACGCTAAAAAAACCACTGCCGTTATAAATATAACGACCGGGAAGAGGATCCCTATTCTCATACCATCACCTGTTTCGGTTTCTGTAACGCCGTAGAGTGTACGGGGTTAATCCATAGTGAGAAAGCGTGATTTGCTTTTTCCTTTCTTATCCTGATACATCGCGACATCCGCAGCGCGTAACGCGCTGTCAGGATCGGTTGCGGCAGGGTCCACTTCGATCACGCCGAAGCTGGCGCCCGGATAAATAATATGAACGCTGCCCAGCCAGTATTCGCCAGCGATGCAGGCGCTGAGGCGCGTTTTGAGCAGCGTAAGCTGCGCGTTATCCCCGTCCTGGTGGGGCTGGCTTAGCGACGCCACCAGAAATTCATCCCCGCCCAGACGACCGATAATATCGTCCTGCTGTTTCTCTTCCGTCAAACGCTTACCCACTTCTATCAGGAACTGGTCGCCAGCCTCGTGGCCGTAACGATCGTTAATCAGTTTGAAATCATCCAGATCGATGAACGCGATGATGGCGTTACGCTTAAGATGCCGGGCCAGAGAAAAGAGGGTGGTCAGATCTTCAAAAATGGCGCGACGGTTGGGTAAACCGGTAAGGGCATCCGTATAGGAGTGCGCGATGAGGGCTGCATTGGCTTCGCGAAGCTGGGTGACCAGCGACTCTTTCTGAATGGACTGGGCGATCAGCCCGGCGAAGAGCTTCAGGACCTGTTCGCCGCGCTCGCTCAGCGGCTTTCTGGCCGTGCTGGTGGCACAGAGCGTTCCGTAAAGTGAACCATCCGCAAGATGGACAGGAATACTCATGTAGGTGGTAATGCCAAGTGCTTTCGCTGCTTCACACTCGGGCCAACGCTCGGGCACGTCATTGCTGAATATCGTGTCACTATCCAGCGCGCGCTTGCACAGCGTCTCATCCCATGGGACGCTCAGCCCCTCCGGGATCGTCATCTGCTTGCTGTTGCGGGCGTAGAGAATGTGCTGCAGCCGCGCTTCGATATCCACCTTCGTCAGGTAGGTCGACTCCATGTCGGTGACAATCTCCAGCATCTCCAGCAGCTGGCGAACAAGGCTTTCAAGGGATTGCTCGGTGGCAAGGGTTTCTGAAACGCGAGCGAGGATAAGATCCGACATGACGTAGAATGACTCCCAGGCAGAAGACGTCTGCATCTGCATGTTATGCTGATTTTTTAGGCTTCAGACATAGTAAAACATGAATACAGAAAATTTAATATATGCAGGGGGCGGGCAGCAGGCGAGAAAAAAAGCCCCGTTGTTGAGACCGGGGCAAAGACATCTTGATTACGGAATGATGTTCTCTGGTCATATCGAGAACATGCCACACTATAGTGCTGAAAAGTGCAGTTAAAATGGAGAAATCATGGAGAACGTGGCGATGACCCGTTACCCTTAGACTCTGATGACGTCAAAAGGATCAATGAGATGAGATTTCTGCTTCTGGCGCTGGCGCTTCCCCTGGCCGCCTGCACCGCCACAACCACGCCACCTGATGCACCGAAACCGCCGCACGTTATCGGTATGGCGAACCCAGCTTCCGTCTACTGTCTGGAGAAAGGCGGGGAACAGGTCCCGGTTCAAAGCCCGCAGGGCGTGCGTACCGAGTGCAAATTACCGGGCGGCGAAGTGATTGATGAATGGACGCTCTATCGTCGCGAACATCCGCAACCCGCCAGGTGACAAAGTAATATTGCCTGCGATACACTTCTCTTTAAGATTATTCTTAGCCAGTTCCTGGCTTTTGCTATCGTGAGAGAAGTATGTTTCAGCTAAAACCGGGCAGCATGGCGATGATCGTTGGCGCCCGCACGGCGTCAGGCCGTCGCAATATTGGTAAATCCGTTGAGCTGTTTGGCCTTTGCCAGCCTGGCCTGCGTTTTGTTAACCCGGTCAACGGCGTGATGACGCAATTACCGGTCACCGCAGATCGCGCGCTTTGGCTGGTGACGGGTGATGTCTACGCCTTTGACAACCAGCACGGCTTTGCGTTTGTCCGCGCCGAACATCTGATGCCGCTCACCCCGGATGAAGCGCCGCAAATTCTGGATGAACTGGCGATCGGCTGATCACAGATGGCGCAGCCAGTCGGCTAAGACCAGAGCGTGATTTTGCTCCGTGTTTTTGGCAGCAAAGAGCAGGGTGACGGTCTGCCTGCGCGCCAGCGTCGCCAGACGCACGCCCTCGTCAGCCTGCTGCGCCAGCTCTTCCCGATAGGCCTGACTGAAGGCGGTGAAATCAATCGTGTCGCTGTGAAAGGCCTTTCGTAGTTCATTCGAAGGCGTGAGCGCTTTACACCATTCGTCATACGCGAGATCCGTTTTCTTCAGCCCGCGCGGCCACAGCCTGTCCACCAGTATCCTATAGCCGTCGTCAGGGCTTGCCTGTTCGTATACCCGTTTGCACTGAATCATGATTCCACCCTCCCAATTTAAGGTATTGTGATAATTGCAAAAGATCGGTAGTCTGAGGTTCCTTATGTTATCTGATAATACTCTGGCATAAGGAACCTTTCATGGAACACCTCCCGGTTAAAACAACGCTGCGCATTGCGCTGGTTGGCGATTACAATCCCAATGTTATTGCGCATCAGGCTATCCCGCTGGCCATTGACGACGCCGCTGCAGTGCTTGACCTCACCGCCGATTACGACTGGCTGGCCACGACGGAGCTAACAAGCGCTGAAGATCTGGTGGGCTACGATGCCATCTGGCTGGTTCCTGCCAGCCCCTATAAAAACACGGCGGCCGCTTTTATTGCCGCGCGCTACGCCCGTGAGAACGGCATCCCGTTCCTGGGCACCTGCGGCGGGTTCCAGCATGCGCTGATTGAGTATGCCCGAAACGTGCTGGGCTGGGCTGATGCGGCACACGCTGAGACGGATACCGAAGGCACCATGGTGATTGCGCCGCTGACCTGCTCGCTGGTGGAAAAAACGGATGCCATTGAGCTGCGCAATAATACGCTGATCGCCAAAGCGTACGGCAAGCCCGAAATTGAAGAGGGGTATCACTGTAACTATGGCGTGTCGCCGGCGTTTGCGCAGGCGCTGGAAAGCGGTGATATGCATGTGACGGGCTGGGACGATCGGGGTGAAATTCGTGCCGCGGAGCTGGTGACGCACCCGTTCTTCGTGATCACCTTATTCCAGCATGAACGTGCCGCGCTGGAAGGACGCCCGGTCGTGCTGGTGCAGGCGATGCTGCGCGCAGCGCGCGGGTAAAAAAGGCAGACCCGTTGGTCTGCCTCAGGATTTAACGGGGCGCGATCTCCCGGTCTCGCCCGGCTAACACACCGCAGATAGCCATTATCACAGCGGCCAGCGCACAGCCCAGAAGCGGGATTTGCCAGTCTCCTGCGGTATCGTGAATTTTCCCCATCAGCGGCGGGCCGCAGGCGGCAAGCAGGTAGCCAATCGACTGTGCCATTCCGGAGAGCGCCGCCGCCTGGTGCGCAGAGCTGGCGCGCAGGCCGATGAACGTCAGGCCGAGGATCATTGTTGCCCCTGTGCCAAAGCCAAACATCAGCGTCCACATCACCGCCATTCCGGGCATAAACCATAATCCTGCCGCGCTTATCGCGCACATCAGTGCCACTAAGCCTGCGATCGCTCGCTGATCTTTCAGGCGGTGGAGGATCAGCGGAACGGCGAGTCCCGGCACGGCCGTGGCCAGCTGCAACAGACCGTGCACCGAACCGGCCTGTGCTTCGCTGTAGCCGTGGCTCAGCAATATCGCCGGCAGCCAGCCGATGATGACGTAGTAGATCAGCGAGTTAATTCCTAAAAAGAGCGTCACCTGCCAGGCGAGGGCCGAGCGCCAGAGCGCGCGGTTTTGCAGCGCGCCTGCGCCCGTTACCGTTGCGACGTGTTTCTGACGCCACTGCGGCAGCCAGAGCAGCAGTGCGACCAGCGGAAACGCCATCAGCATCAGCAGCGCGCCATGCCAGCCCGCGCTCCCCTGTGCAAGGGGAACGATCATCGCTGAGCCAAACGCCGCCGAGACGCCCATCGTCAGGGAATAGGCGCCGGTGAGCTTCGCCACCTGGCCCGGAAAATCACGCTTAATTAATCCCGGTAACAGCACGTTCCCGAGCGCAATACCGCAGCCGACGATCGCCGTTCCGATGAAAAGCAAAGCGGCGGAAGGCAGCGAGCGAACGGCAATCCCGGCGCAAATGAGCAGCAGGGCGATAAACAGGCTGCGCTCCATGCCGATACGCCGGGCAACGCCTGCGGCGAGCGGCGAGACAAGGGCGAAAGCCAGCAGGGGCAGGGTGGTCAGCAGACCGGTTTGCGCCGTGCTTAAGCCATAATCAAGACGAATGGTATCGAGCAGCGGCGCTGCGCCAGTAAAGGTGACGCGAAGCGTAGTGGCAATCATCAGGATGCCTGCAATCAACAGCGCGCCGTGTTTTCCTGAGGTGCGAATAGCAGTAGTCATTATGTTCTCATACGTTCAAGCGAGCGCACACAATACCGATTTTCTCAGCGGTTGAAATCAGGCTAAAATGACAGTTTATCGCTCATATCGGACAAACTGATGATTGGTCTGGGACTGGAAGGCTACGATCCGGATAGCCAGTACGATGCGGCCGTCGCATTTCGCATTCAGGTAGTGGCGGAGGAACAATATATTCCGCTTCATCATCACCGTAAGGGGCAGCTGATTCTGGCCCTCGGCGGCGCAATCACCTGTGAAGTGGAAAATGCCATGCTGATGGTGCCGCCCCAGTATGCCGTCTGGATCCCTGGCCAGATGCCGCACAGTAACAGGGCCACGCCGGGCGCGCAGCTCTGCTTTTTGTTCATTGAGCCGGGGGCTGCCAGCCTGCCCGAGCGCTGCTGTACCCTGAAAATCTCCCCCCTGGTGCGGGAGCTGATTTTATCGCTCGCGGAAAAATCACGTGAACAGCTGCAGCTCGCGGCCACCTCGCGTCTGGTGGACGTCCTGTTTGACGAGCTGCCGCTCCAGCGTCAGGAGCATCTGCAGCTCCCCGTGTCACCCCATCCCAAAATCCGGCTGATGAGCGAGAAGATGGCGGAAGAGCCCGCCGCCTGGCAGACGCTGGCGCAGTGGGCGAGCCACTTCGCCATGAGCGAGCGCAACCTGGCGCGGCTGGTAGTGAAGGAGACCGGTCTGAGCTTCCGCCGCTGGCGTCACCAGCTGCAGCTGATTGTGGCGTTACAGCATTTAATAAGCGGCAAATCGGTGCAGCAGGTGGCCCAGTCACTGGGCTATGACTCGACCACCGCGTTTATCACCATGTTCAGGAAGGGACTGGGCCAGACGCCGGCGCGTTATATGGCCAGCCTGACTACGACTTCCCAATAAACAGCGAGACAAGGCCTGCCGCAATCAGCGGGCCGACCGGCACGCCGCGAAAGAGCGCCACGCCCAGCACGGTGCCCACCAGCAGACCCGCCACCAGCGAGGGCTGGCTGCTCATCAGCGTGACGCCGCGTCCGCCCAGCCATGACACAAAAATCCCCACCGCGATCGCCACCAGCGATTTCCAGTTTACAAACGAGTGCAGCAGCGTGGAGGCGGGAAGCGTGCCGCTGGCGATGGGCGCCATTACCCCGATGGTTAAGATGATGATCCCGATGGTGAGGCCTTGTTTTTCTATCCACGGGAAAAAGGTATTTAACGGAGTCACGCGCACAATAATCAGCACCAGAATCGAGATGGCAACGGTGGTGTTATGGCTGATAAAGCCGAGCGCGGCGAGTGCCAGAAGAATGAGCAGAGTAGGGTCAAACATTGGGAATCCTTGCCAGAATAATGGTCCTGTTTACTGTACGCGCAAACGCGGCAGAGAACAGTGTTAAAAAGATTTTATCGTTGTCATAACCTTGTCATTTACGCGGATTAAAACGAAAGCAGATATCGCTAAAGGGTCGCCATCATGAACGATCACATGTTTGTGGAAACGCTGATCATCTCCTCATCGTTTTTCGCTATTGCCGTTATTCTTGTTGCCTCCGTGCTGTTCCTGGGAAGAAAAGGCTGACAGGGCGTCAGCCGTTGCAGTTAGGCTTTATGGAAGGTGACGAGCTCAGGACGGGCGATGCGCAGGTAATCCTGGGTATCCATAATCACGGATTTCTCCAGCAGGCCAGCGTTAAACGCGATTTCGTCAAAGCGCTCGAACAGCAGCGGGTCGGCAACCAGCGCCAGGTCAGGATGGAAGCTAAAGGGCGGGATAGCGCCGAAAACGCAGGCGGTCAGGGCATCGACTTCGGCCGGGCTGGCGAGGGAGGCCTTTAGCCCGCCAAAATGGCTGGCAAGCTGGCTCAGGTCAGCCTGCAGGTCGGCGGCAAGGATCGCCAGAACATGTTTCTTTACGCCGTTTCCCTTCACCTTGCAGACCAGGGCTTTAGCGCCTTGCCGCAGGTCGGTTCCGCGAATTTCACTTACCGCTTCACATTTCCCGACCGCCTCGTGCTCCATGACGCGAAAACGCGCGCCCTGCTCGGTGAGTAAGGTAATGAGCTGCTGGTGGGTTCCTGTTCCAATAACGTCGTCAGTCATAACGATTTTCCCGGTGATAATCCAGTATGCAGGGGTCTACATTAGCACGGGATGAACGGGGTCGAAAGAAAACAGCCAGCGGGTTCGCTGGCTGTGGGATTATGCGTTGCTGGTAGCAGACTGCTTGTGGAACAGCTCCCTGAACACCGGATAAATGTCATCCTGGTCACGGATATGCTGCATGGCAAAATTATCGAACATCGACTGCAGATGCTCATACTCCCGCCACAGGGTCTGGTGCGCACGACGGGTGATTTCGATATAGCTGTAGTAACGCACGACCGGCAGAATTTTCTTCGCCAGAATCTCGTGACACAGCGGCGAGTCGTCGGCCCAGTTATCGCCATCCGACGCCTGCGCGGCATAAATGTTCCACTGTGCCGGGTCGTAGCGCTCTTTGACCACTTCATCCATCAGCTTCAGCGCGCTCGAGACGATGGTGCCCCCGGTTTCCTGCGAGTAGAAGAACTCATGTTCATCCACTTCTTTTGCCTGGGTATGGTGACGGATATAGACCACCTCGACGTTCTTATAGGTTCTGCTCAGGAACAGATAGAGCAGAATATAGAAGCGCTTCGCCATATCCTTCGTGGCCTGGTCCATCGAGCCGGACACGTCCATCAGACAGAACATCACCGCCTGGCTGGAGGGCTCAGGGCGTTTTTCGTAGTTCTTGTAGCGCAGGTCAAAGGTGTCGATAAACGGGACCCGTTCGATCTTCGCCCTCAGCTCTGCAATCTCTTTACGCAGGCGCTCCTCTTCCAGCAGTTGCGCCGGTTCCGTATTTTCCACCACCTTCAGGCTGCTCTCCAGCTCGCGCAGTTCGCGACGTTTGCCTGCCGTCATGGCCGTGCGTCGCGCCAGCGAGTTCTGCAGCGAACGCACGACGCTGATGTTGGCGGGCACGCCGTTGGCGGTATAGCCCGCGCGGTGGGTTTTATATTCATTAAGCTGACGATGCTGATTCTTTTTCAGATTCGGCAGCGCCAGGTCTTCGAACAGCAGGTCGAGATATTCATCTTTTGAGATCTGGAAGATAAATTCGTCCTGACCTTCACCGTCCTGGCTGGCCTGTCCCTGACCGCTTCCTGAACCACCGCCGCCGCCCTGAGGGCGCTCAATTCTGTCGTTCTGAACGAAGTGGTCATTACCTGGGTGTACGCGATGGCGCAGGCCGCCTCGCCCCTGATGAAACATCGGTTCGCTGATGTCATCGGTGGGGATGGAGACAGACTCGCCGCTGTCGACGTCGGTCACCGAGCGTTTGTTGATGGCCTCGGAGATAGACTGTTTAATTTGCGCTTTATAACGACGCAAGAAGCGCTGGCGGTTCACCGTGCTCTTGTTTTTGCCGTTAAGACGCCGGTCAATAAACCAGGTCATATACCCCCCGTACTGCATTTGCCAACTTGCATTTTGTAGGCCCGGCAGGCGCTAACCGCCGCCGGGCACTTGTTTTAAGACGATTTACGCACGCGCAGGTACCATTCGCAGAGCAGGCGGACCTGTTTGCGGGTGTAGCCTTTTTCCATCATACGGTCGACAAAATCGTCGTGTTTTTTCTGTTCATCGGTTGAGGTTTTGGCGTTAAACGAGATCACCGGCAGCAGCTCTTCGGTATTGGAGAACATTTTCTTCTCAATGACCGTGCGCAGCTTCTCGTAGCTGGTCCAGTTCGGATTGCGCCCGTTGTTATGCGCTCTGGCGCGCAGGACGAAGTTAACAATCTCATTACGGAAGTCTTTCGGGTTGCTGATCCCGGCAGGCTTCTCGATTTTTTCCAGCTCCGCGTTCAGGGATTCACGGTCAAACAGCTGGCCGGTATCCGGGTCGCGGTACTCCTGATCCTGGATCCAGAAGTCAGCGTAGGTGACATAACGGTCAAAAATGTTCTGCCCGTATTCTGAATAGGATTCCAGGTAGGCCGTCTGGATCTCTTTGCCAATGAACTCGGCGTATTTCGGGATCAGATAACCTTTCAGGAACTCAAGGTAGCGTTCAGCCTGCTCCTGCGGGAACTGCTCGCGCTCGATTTGCTGCTCCAGCACGTAGAACAGATGCACCGGGTTGGCCGCCACTTCCGCATGGTCGAAGTTAAAGACGCGCGAGAGGATCTTAAACGCGAAGCGCGTGGACAGACCGTTCATCCCTTCATCAACCCCGGCGTAGTCGCGATACTCCTGATACGACTTCGCTTTCGGATCGGTATCCTTCAGGCTCTCACCGTCATAGACGCGCATTTTCGAGTAGATGCTGGAGTTTTCCGGCTCTTTCAGGCGCGACAGGATGGAGAAGCGAGACAGCGTTTCCAGCGTGCCCGGCGCGCACGGCGCATGCACCAGCTCACTGTGGTTAAGCAGTTTCTCGTAAATTTTGATCTCTTCGGAGATCCGCAGGCAGTAAGGCACCTTAACGATGTACACGCGGTCAAGGAAAGCCTCGTTGTTTTTGTTGTTACGGAAGGTCACCCATTCAGATTCGTTCGAGTGGGCAAGAATGATCCCGTTAAACGGCAGGGCGGAGATACCTTCCGTCCCGTTGTAGTTTCCTTCCTGAGTGGCCGTCAGCAGCGGATGCAGCACCTTGATGGGCGCTTTAAACATCTCGACGAATTCCATAATCCCCTGGTTAGCCCGGCACAGCGCGCCAGAGTAACCGTAGGCATCCGGGTCGTTTTGCGCGAAGTTTTCCAGCTTGCGGATGTCGACCTTACCGACCAGCGCCGAAATATCCTGGTTGTTCTCATCACCGGGTTCCGTTTTAGCGATGGCGATCTGTTCCAGGATCGACGGCCAGACTTTCACCACGCGGAATTTGGTGATGTCGCCACCAAACTCATGCAGGCGTTTTGCCGCCCACGGCGACATGATGGTGCCGAGGTAGCGACGCGGGATGCCGTACTCTTTATCCAGAATCTGCGCATCTTCCTGCGGATTGAACAAGCACAGCGGATGGTCGTTCACCGGGCTGCGCTCGCCATTGGCGCTCAGGACATAGATAGGCACGCGCTGCATCAGCGACTTCAGGCGTTCCGCCAGCGAGGATTTACCGCCGCCCACGGGGCCGAGTAAATAGAGGATCTGTTTCTTCTCTTCCAGACCCTGAGCGGCATGCTTCAGGTAGGAGACAATCTGCTCTATGGCATCTTCCATGCCATAGAACTCTTCAAACGCCGGGTATCGGGCGACCACCCGATTCGAAAAGAGACGGGAAAGCCGGGGTTCCAGGGCAGTGTCAACCATGTTTGGCTCACCAATAGCCATCAATAGCCGTTCTGCCGCATTGGCATAGGCACTGCGATCTTGCCGACAGATGGTAAGAAACTCCTGCAGTGTGAACTCTTCGTCCTTGGCAGCTTCATAGCGCTGGCGATAGTGATCGAATATATTCATGGCATGCCGTCCTTTCGTTTTTTAGCACAGGATAAGAGCCGTTCGTATGAGTAGTGGAGGCTCCCGGAAGAGAATCTCTCGCACCTCACTGCCAGAGCAGCAACCTGTGTGCCAGGTCAGACGCTAAGAACCGCAGGGTGTTCAGGAAAACTCTTCTTAAATTAAAGCGTAGATGGCATTTGCAAAACTTGCATGCCCATAAAATCTACTTTCAATGACATATCAATAACTCATCCAAAAATTTCCACTCTGGTAATAAGGCAAAAGCACATTTTTCATTCAGCGGTCATGTAAATGAAAGCCGGTTGTCATCTGATAAGTTAAAAATAATGGGTTAATCAGACTGATTAGCAGGCAAAAAATTTTGGGATGTACGGGAATGGCGGTTACACTTCACCCGCTGATTATTTGACTACAGGAAAGAATGGATTGTGACCAAACTCAAACTTCTGGCATTAGGCATCCTTGCCGCGACCGCAGTAAGCACCGCACAGGCGGAAAGTCAGTGGACGGTTGGCGCGGGTGTTGGCGTCATTAACAGCCCGTACAAACAGTATGACCGTGATGTTTATCCTGTGCCGGTTATCACCTATGAAGGCGATAACGTCTGGTTCCGTGGGCTCGGCGGCGGCTACTATCTGTGGAACGATACGGCCGATAAGCTCTCCATCATGGCGTACTACGATCCTACGCACTTCAAGCCGGGTGACAGCGACAGCCACGCGCTTCGCCAGCTCGACAAGCGTAAAAGCTCGATGATGGCCGGCCTCTCTTATGTGCATAACACCCAGTATGGCTTCCTGCGTACGGCCCTGGCAGGCGATACGCTGGATAACAGCAACGGCTTTATCTGGGATCTGGCGTGGCTGTACCGTTACACCAACGGTGGTCTGACCCTGACGCCGGGTATCGGTGTGCAGTACAACAGCGAGAACTACAATGACTACTATTATGGCGTCTCTAAAAACGAGTCCCGTCGTAGCGGTCTGAAGAGCTACAGCGCAGATGACGGCTGGGATCCGTACCTGGAGCTGACCGCGAGCTATAACTTCCTTGGCGACTGGAGCGTGTACGGTACTGGCCGTTATGAGCGTCTGAGCGATGAAGTGAAAGACAGCCCGATGGTCGATAAGTCCTGGGCAGGCATCTTCTCTGTCGGTGTGACCTACAAGTTCTGATTGCGCACTTATATTGTGCAATTGGTGCATCAAAACGGGGCGCTTGCGCCCCGTTTGCTTTAGTGTGGTGCAGCGAGATTATCGCTTAATAATGCGGATCGTCTGACCTAAACGAGATGGCTTTTCTTCACTCGCTTTCTGCGGGGTAGTCACGCAGGCCGTTTCCACGCAGACAAACGTTTTATAACCGTCGTCAGGCACGTCGGCCATGCTGACAGACAGTGCAGGGCCCGGGTTCCAGCCCACCACGTTGCTGTGATGGTGATGTACTACCTCAATGCCGCGGTTCAGGGCACCGTCGTGGATCATGCTGCATGCTTCCGGATGCAGATAGACGCGGTCGGTACGGTCAGGAAACGCCTGAACGCCGTCGCTGAGTTTGCCCTCTTTCGCGTTGTCGACTTTATCGATAAAGGTATCGCCAAGGCCACTCACCTTCACAGCGCTGATGTCACCCACGTTGAAATAGGTGTGCAGGGCGGAGGTGGTTTCGAACTCGCCGTGGGCTTCCAGTTCGATTTCACAGGTTTTACCCAGCTTAAAGCGGGCGTACAGGGTGAAATCGTGCGGCCACAGAGCGCGGGTTTCGTCATTTGCCTGCAGCTCAAAGGTCAGCACGGCGCCGTTGTCGTCTTCGTTATGCGCTTTAAGGGTCCACTGCTGGTTACGGGCAAAACCGTGAGAAGGCAAACCCGGCTGTGCGGACGGGCCGAACCACGGCCAGCAGATCGGTACGCCACCACGGATTGCAGCCCCTTTTTTGAAGGAGGTCGCATCACTGAGCCACAATCCCTCAACTTCACCTTCCGGCTTCCAGGAGAGCAGGTGGGCGCCGTTCAGCGCCACGGAGGCCTTAACGCGCGGATGGTCAACGACGATAACGTCAGCACCGTCAATCTGGCGGCGGGAGAGCACAGGGGTAAGTTGTTCGACTACCGGAAGTGCAAAAATTTTATTAATCATTAAGCAATCCTCTGTCTTATAAATAAAAAAGGCGACCGAAGTCGCCTTTTTGGATCAAACACTCATCTCAACTTATTTGGAGATGTGAGCGATCAGGTCCAGTACTTTGTTAGAGTAGCCGGTTTCGTTGTCGTACCAGGATACCAGTTTAACGAAGTTGTCGTTCAGTGCGATACCTGCTTTAGCATCGAACACGGAAGTGCACACTTCGCCGTTGAAATCGGTAGATACAACGTCGTCTTCGGTGTAACCCAGAACGCCTTTCATTGGGCCTTCGGAAGCAGCTTTGATTGCTTTCTTAATTTCTTCATAAGAAGCAGCTTTTTCCAGACGAACGGTCAGGTCAACAACGGATACGTTAGGAGTTGGAACGCGGAACGCCATACCAGTCAGTTTGCCATTCAGTTCTGGCAGTACTTTACCTACAGCTTTAGCCGCACCGGTAGAGGATGGGATGATGTTCTGAGCCGCGCCACGGCCGCCGCGCCAGTCTTTGTGAGACGGGCCATCAACGGTTTTCTGAGTAGCGGTGGTTGCGTGAACGGTGGTCATCAGACCTTCGATGATGCCGAAGTTGTCGTTGATAACTTTAGCCAGCGGTGCCAGGCAGTTGGTGGTGCAGGATGCGTTGGAAACGATGTCCTGGCCAGCGTAAGTTTCGAAGTTTGCACCACGAACGAACATTGGGGTGTTGTCTTTGGAAGGACCCGTCAGAACAACTTTCTTCGCACCCGCAGTGATGTGTTTACGTGCAGTTTCGTCGGTCAGGAAGATACCGGTTGCTTCAGCAACAACGTCAACACCAATTTCGTTCCATTTCAGGTTAGCTGGGTCTTTCTCAGCAGTAACGCGGATGGTTTTGCCATTTACAACCAGGTGGCCGTCTTTCACTTCAACGGTGCCGTCGAAACGACCGTGAGTTGAGTCGTACTTCAGCATGTACGCCATGTATTCAGCGTCCAGGAGATCGTTGATACCAACGATTTCGATGTCAGAACGTTTCTGAGCAGCACGGAAAACAATACGGCCGATACGGCCAAAACCGTTGATACCTACTTTGATAGTCATATATTCCACCAGCTATTTGTTAGTGAATAAAAGGTTGCCTGTAAAATTACAAAAACCTTACGCAGCGTCAAGCGGAATCGTGTCAATCATTGCGACAAATCAATCCTGTGACTAACGTTTGTGCGACTGACTCGCCTCACTTTCCCTTTGAGCTTGCAACCACATGGGGGCTGCGCCCGGAATTTTAAAGTCCTCGCAGGATAAAAATGTGAATATGATCACAATTGCCTGACCGCCTTTTCGCGACACATAAGTTTAGATCAAAAGTGCACGCAAGGGTGTTAATGTTTTGTTAGAATGCGGGGTAAAAGATGTCTGTTTCTACAGCGAGATGTAAGCATATGTCGAACCAACGTAACCCCGACGATTTGAAAAAAAACCTCACAGAAATGCAGTTTTACGTGACGCAAAACCACGGGACGGAACCGCCGTTCACCGGGCGTTTACTGCACAACAAGCGAGACGGCGTCTACCACTGCCTGGTCTGTGATGCTCCGCTGTTCAATTCCCAAACGAAATTTGATTCGGGCTGCGGCTGGCCGAGCTTTTACGAGCCGGTGAGCGATGAGGCTATCCGCTATCTGACCGACTCGTCGCACGGTATGGTGCGCACCGAAATTCGCTGCGGCAACTGCGATGCGCACCTTGGACACGTCTTCCCGGATGGCCCTCAGCCAACGGGCGAGCGTTTCTGCGTGAATTCAGCCTCAATGAGCTTCACTGACGACGAAAACGGCGACCAGATCAAGGGTTGAAAAAACGATTCAGCAAATTATTCCTTCGAAAGGGCGGGATTGTGAATATTGAAGATATGATTAGCGGGATGACGCCGGAAATTTATCAGCGTCTGGTCACCGCCGTAGAGTTGGGAAAATGGCCCGATGGCGTCGCGCTGACCCCGGAGCAGAAAGAGAACAGCCTGCAACTGGTGATGCTGTGGCAGGCGCGCAACAACACCGACGCGCAGCACATGACGATCGACACCCATGGTCAAATGGTGATGAAGAGCAAGCGTGAGCTGAAAGAGGACTTTGGTATCACCCCGAAGCCGATTGCGACTTTCAAATAATGCTCTCATGTAGGCCGGGTAAGCGCTAGCGCCACCCGGCACGCTACACTTTAGTGCGGGATCCCGAGCGACGCCGCCAGCTGCTTCGCTAACTGGTTTTCATCATCCGCGCCGTACTCCCAGAACATCGCCCCGGCGAGACCTTTCTCTTTGATGTAGTCCGCTTTGATCGCCACGGATCGCGGGTTCTCATACGAAATCGCAAACAGCGCGTTGCCATCGGCACCCTTCACCGAAAGCCACGGCACTTTCGCCTGGTCGTCCCAGTGCTCGGTAAAGCGTTTCTGCGGATCGTTCAGCAGCGTTTTGACGATATCGTTGTACTTCACGTAGGTATCTTTGGTCAGGTCGTAGCCGAGCGACTTGAACAATCCGATTTCCTGCGGCCCGAAGTAGGGCTGGGTGGCCGGATTTTTTTGCGCATCGGGTTTCGTCCAGTCAATGCCCGGCTCCACGGCGCGTTTCGGTACGCGGCCATAGAAACCAATCCCGAGATTCATCTGCTGCGGCTTCAGCCCGGCGGCCAGATAGTTGTTCACCACAAAATCGACGCTGTATTTGTCCGCGGCGGCCACCGTCGGCCAGGCGCTGGAGTCGTACAGGTTGGCATTGAAATACTGCGTGCCGTACGCCATGTCGTAGGTCATCAGGTTGATGTAATCGAGCAGGGGGGCAATGGCTTTCACATCCACCCAGCTTTTCGGACTTTCCGCATTCGCGCCTACCGCAATGGTCACCAGCTTTTTATGCCCTAACGCGTCGCGCATCTCCTTCAGCAGGGCGGTAAAGTTATCCCGGTCGGCAGGCTGGCTTGCCACCAGGCCCCAGGCGCCGTTGACCGGATACTCCCAGTCGAGGTCGATCCCGTCCAGACCATATTTTTCAACAATCTCCTGCGCGGAGCGGATGAACACCGCGCGACTCTCTTGGGTTGCCGCTGCGCCAGAGAAACCACGCGCGCCCCAGCCGCCGACGGAGAGCAGGACCTTAAGATTTGGGTTTTGCTTACGCAGGGTGGGGATCAAGGCCAGGTCGGACGCCACTTTTGGCGATAGCCAGATTTGATGCAGCTTCGCCGGATCTTTCAGCGCGGCGTTGGTTTCGTCTTTTTCGTCGTTATAGACCAGACCAAACGAGTAGTTCAGGTGGGTGATCTGGCGAACGTCCAGCTTATTGATATCGCCACCCGGTCCGGCGGTGACGTCGCCACCCCCGTTAAAGTAGCCCACGGACATCAGGGAACTGGCGGAGGCAACTGACGCGCAAAGCAAGGATAAGGCTGCCAGCAAGGGCAAACGTTTCATACAAGTTCCTCTTTGACTTAATAAAATTAACCACGCCACGGAAAAGGCGTGGCGAAAAAACAGCCTGAAGAGAATAGCATTGCCGCTTCGCTGAGGTTGCGAGGGAGTTCACTTTATGGGGATCGGAGGGGGAGTTTTGCCGGGTGGCGCTGACGCTTACCCGGCCTACAAAACCAAAGAAGTCGGCCGGGTAAGGCGCAGCCGCCACCCGGCTTAAAAGACTACGCCTGCGTTTCCAGCCAGTCTTCGAGCGTATACAGCGTCGCGCCTTCCGCAGCCATATCCATAAACGCCTGAGCGCTGTCCTGCGGATGAATGTTCACCCCGCGGCAGCCGTCGGTGATGACGCTGACGGTGTAGCCAAGCTGAAGCGCATCCAGCACGGTGAACTTCACGCAGTAGTCCGTTGCCAGCCCCAGTACAATCAGCTCGGTGATTTCATGGTGACGTAACCAGGCGTCCAGCGCCGTTTTCTGGCGATGCCCGTTATCAAAAAACGCGCTATAGCTGTCGATAGCCGGGTTTTCACCTTTATGGAACACCGCGTCGATGGCTTTCTGGTTCAGGAGCGGATGTAACTCCGCGCCTTCCGTCTGCTGTACGCAGTGATCCGGCCAGAAAGTTTGCGCCAGCCCGTCGAGTTCACCCTGGGTGAAGGGCTCGACATTGTGCTGGCTGGCAAAGCTGCCGTGATTTGCCGGGTGCCAGTCCTGGCTTGCGACAACTGCTTCACCACGGGCTTTGCACCAGTCAATCAGCGTGTTGGCCACGTCAACGGTGCTGTCACCTTCGGCGACGGCCAGCGCACCGCCCGCGCAGAAATCATTTTGCAAATCGACCAGGAGCAGGGCGCGTTGCTTCATGAGACCTCCTTATTCGTCAGGCGTCAGTTCGCCGCGCAGGTTTTGCATCATCGCGCTGCGAATGGACTGAATGTCCAGATCCTGACTCAGTAAATAGTGAAGTTTAGTCAGCGTTGCCTCAACGGTCATATCGAAGCCGCTGATCACCCCCGCATGCGCCAGCGCGTTGCCGGTGGCATAGCCGCCCATATTGACTTTACCGGACATACACTGGGTCAGGTTTACCACCACAATTCCGCGCTCGCTGGCCTCCTGAAGCTCTTTCAGGAATTCACCGTTCTGCGGGGCGTTACCCACGCCGTAGGAGCGCAGGATAAGCGCTTTCACCGGCTGGCGCAGGAAGTTACGCACCACGTCCGCAGAGATACCCGGATAAATGGTCACCACGCCAATCGGTTGCGGAGTAATCGGATGCACAATCAGCTCGCCCGCGGTGTTCGGCGCAGGCGGCGTGCCCAGACGACGGATATGAATCCCGGCCTCCAGCAGCGGCTGCAGGTTGGGTGAGGCAAAGGCGTCAAAGCCGTCGGCGTGGGCTTTAGTGGTGCGGTTCCCGCGATAAAGACGGTTGTTAAAGAACAAAGACACTTCGTTAATCGGGTAATTCGCCGCCACGTACAGGGAGTTCAGCAGGTTGATCTGCCCGTCAGAGCGCAGCTCCGCCAGCGGAATTTGCGATCCGGTGACGATAACCGGCTTGCTCAGGTTCTCCAGCATGAAGGAGAGCGCCGAGGCGGTAAATGCCATGGTGTCGGTACCGTGCAGGATCACGAAGCCGTCGTACTGGTCGTAATGGGCTTTAATATCATCCGCGATGTGCTGCCAGTCTTCCGGCGTCATGTCGGAGGAGTCCATCAGCGGCTCGTATTCGTGGATGGTGAAGTCAGGCATTTCCGGACGGTGGAATTCGGGCATCAGCGCAAGCTGACGCTGCAGGTGGCCGGAGACGGGGATATAGCCGTTTTCAGAGCGCTGCATACCGATGGTACCGCCAGTGTAGGCTACATAAATCGATTTCTTCTGCATGGTAGTGAGTTCTTGTTCTTCAAAAGAAAAAAATCCCCTCTTCGTAGGAAGAGGGGACGGTTTTTAACGGACGTTCGCGCAGGTCAGGCAAAACGCGTAACGACTCTGTGGATCGTTAAAGGCCGCAAGCTTATCGCTTTCTGCCTTCATCGCTTTTGCCGCCGTGGCGACCGGCGCAGGCAGGTAAGCCTGCAGCGCCTCCGGCAGCATGGCGCGTACCGAGCCGGACATGCTGTCCATGACCATATCGAAGAACGACGGTTCGTCCTGGTAATACTCGATATGCCACTGCTTCAGCTTCGCCAGTTCGGCGGCTTTCTTCACCGCGTCATCGAAGTCGCCCAGGCTGTCCACCAGTCCGTTGCTCTTAGCATCCTGACCGGTCCAGACGTGGCCCTGCGCAATCTGGTCGATCTGCTCAGGCGTCTTTTTGCGCGAGTCGGCGACCAGGGTGATAAAGCGTTTATAGCCGTTCTCAATGCTGAGCTGCATCATCTCAGAGACTTCCGGCGGCAGGGATTTGGTCACCGCGACATCCGCGAGCGGAGAAGTCGCTACGCCGTCAGTATGCACGCCCAGAGAATCCAGGCTGTTTTCTACGGTGTTGATCACCCCGAAGATGCCAATCGAGCCGGTGAGCGTGCTTGGGTTCGCCACGATGTAGTTGGCTGGCGTGGAGATCCAGTAACCCCCGGAGGCGGCCATTCCGCCCATTGAGACGACGACCGGCTTACCGGCGGCGCGGGACGCGGCCAGTTCAGCGCGGATCACTTCGGAGGCGCTGACGCTACCGCCAGGGCTGTTGACCCGCAGGACAATCGCCTTCACTTTCGGATCGAGGCGCGCATCGCGGATTTGTGACGCGGTGGTATCGCCGCCCACGTTCCCCGGAGTCTCCTGACCGTCCATGATCGCACCGTTAGCAAAGACCACCGCGACGCTGTCCCCGTTCTCATCCGGTTTCTTCGTCGAGTAATCATACATGCTGATGGCGCTGTAATTTTTGTCCTCTTTGCTCCAGCCAAACTGTTTGCTCAGGGATTTTTCAATCTCGGCGCTGGTGCCCAGGGCATCAACCAGTTTGTTATCGAGCGCGTATTTCGCGGTATCGCCGTCAACCTTACGCAGGCCTTCGAGCACGCCCTGCGCGCCAGGGAACACCTGCTCAGGCGTAATCTGACGGTTCGCGGCAACGGTGCCGAGATAGTTCTGCCACAGCTCGCCAATCCAGCGGCTGTCCGCTTCGCGGGCGGCAGGTGACATATCGTCGCGGATAAACGGCTCCACGGCGGATTTGTACGTGCCGACGCGGAAGACGTGGGTGGTAACCTTCAGCTTGTCGAGCAGCGATTTGTAGTACAGGCCGTTGGTGGCAAAGCCGTGCAGATCGACCGTACCCTGTGGGGAGAGCCAGATTTTATTGGCGAAGCTCGCCAGATAATATTGCCCCTGGCTGTAGCTGTCGCCCACGGCAATGACCGGCTTGCCGCTGTCGCGGAATTCGCGCAGCGCTTTACCGATGTACTGCATAGAGGGCTGGTCGCCGCCGGCAAAATCTTTCAGATCCAGCACGATGCCGGTGATGTTGCGGTCATCTTTGGCCTGACGGATGGCATCGACGATATCGAACAGGGAGTTTTCCTGCAGGCGGTCGGACGTGGCGCCAAACAGCTGGCGACTGATCACACCCAGACGGTTGCTGGCTGACGGTTTATCAACGATGACGCCGGTGATATCGAGTAACAGGGCCCCGCGCGTTGAATGCTGCGCCTGATTCGCGTTACTGATGTGCATCCAGATGCCCGCGCAAACCAGAACCAGGAAGATGAAGAAGATGTTCATCACCAGGTTGCGGACGAAGTTGAGCAGTCGCCACGTCCATTTAAAGAAACCGGCAATAATTCGCCAAAGGGTTCGCATGTATTCTCCCTAACCAGAAAATGACTGTTTCCGTCGCCACTGGACGGTAATGTTGGGTTATCGTAATGACCCAACCGCCACTTGTCAGCAGGAATCGCCTGCCAGGCTGTAACAAAATCTGCCGTCGTGTTAATTTTGTGAGTAAATTTCAAGAAAGGAGTTAACCAATGGACGCACTCGAACTGCTTGTTAACCGCCGTAGCGCTTCCCGTCTGGCCGAACCTGCCCCGGCAGGCGAGCAGCTGGAGAACATTCTGCGTGCCGGCATGCGTGCCCCCGATCATGGCACGCTGCAGCCGTGGCACTTCTTTGTGATTGAAGGCGAAGGTCGCGATCGTTTCAGTAAACTGCTGGAGCAGGGGGCGGTGGCCGCAGGGCAGGATGAGAAAGGAATCGATAAGGCGCGTAATGCCCCGTTCCGCGCCCCGATGATCATCGCTGTCGTGGCAAAATGCCAGGCGGATCATAAAGTCCCGGTCTGGGAACAGGAAATGTCTGCGGGCTGTGCGGTGATGGCGATGCAGATGGCCGCCGTCGCGCAAGGCTTTAACGGTATCTGGCGCACCGGTGCGCTGACCGAAAGCCCGGCGGTCCGGGACGGTTTTGCCTGCGGTGAGCATGACAAAATTGTCGGTTTCCTCTATCTCGGTACTCCGCAGCTTAAAGCCTCCAGCACCATCAGCGTGCCGGACACCACGCCTTTCGTCAGCCGTTTCTGATAGCGCGCGCTAAACTGTCTGGATTCTGAGCATCTGCCGCAGAATTCAGACAGTCATACTTACCTCTTTATGGAATGAGCGCTACCATAGCGCGATTGAGATGACAGGAGACGTCCATGAGCGAGCAAACCATTCGTTTAACGCAGTACAGCCACGGAGCCGGTTGCGGTTGTAAAATTTCCCCGAAAGTGCTGGAGACCATCCTGCACAGCGAACAGGCGAAGTTTGTCGACCCGAACCTGCTTGTCGGCAACGAAACGCGTGACGATGCAGCGGTTTATGACCTGGGTAACGGCACCAGCATTATCAGCACCACCGACTTCTTTATGCCGATTGTCGACAACCCGTTCGATTTCGGGCGTATTGCGGCCACCAACGCCATCAGCGATATCTTCGCCATGGGCGGCAAACCGATTATGGCGATCGCTATTCTGGGCTGGCCGATCAACACCATCCCGCCGGAAGTGGCCCGTGAAGTGATTGATGGCGGCCGTTTCGCCTGCCAGCAGGCGGGGATTGCGCTGGCCGGTGGTCACTCTATCGATGCGCCGGAGCCTATCTTCGGCCTGGCCGTTACCGGCGTGGTCCCGACCGAGCGCGTGAAGCGCAACAGCACCGCGCAGGCGGGCTGCAAGCTGTTCCTCACCAAGCCGCTGGGCATTGGTGTGCTGACCACCGCCGAGAAAAAATCCCTGCTGAAGCCTGAGCACATAGGGCTGGCAACCGAAGTCATGTGCCAGATGAACCTCGCGGGTGCGGCGTTCGCCAATATCGACGGCGTGAAGGCGATGACCGACGTGACCGGTTTTGGTCTGCTGGGGCACCTCTCCGAAGTGTGTCAGGGCGCGGGCGTGCAGGCGCAGGTCTGGTATCAGGACGTGCCGAAGCTACCGGGCGTGGAAGAGTATATTGCTCAGGGCGCGGTCCCGGGCGGTACCCAGCGTAACTTCGCCAGCTATGGTCACCTGATGGGCGAAATGCCAGAAGAATGGCGCAACCTGCTGTGCGATCCGCAAACCTCCGGCGGCCTGCTGCTGGCGGTCACGCCGGAATCCGAAGCCGAGGTTCAGGCCACGGCCGCCGAGTTCGGCATTACCCTGACGGCGATCGGCGAGCTGGTAACCGCGCGCGGTGGCCGACCGATGATTGAGATCCGTTAATTCGATGCGGTTGTTTATTGCCGAAAAGCCGAGCCTGGCCCGTGCCATTGCCGATGTGCTGCCCAAGCCGCATCGCAAAGGCGACGGCTTTATCGAATGCGGTAACGGGCAGGTGGTCACCTGGTGTATCGGTCACCTGCTTGAGCAGGCGCAGCCGGATGTCTATGACAGCCGCTACGCCCGCTGGAATTTAAACGATCTGCCCATCGTGCCGGAAAAATGGCGCCTGCAGCCCCGACCTTCGGTGACCAAACAGCTCAACGTGATCAAGCGCTTCCTGCATGAAGCCGATGAAATCGTGCACGCGGGTGACCCGGACAGGGAAGGACAGCTGCTGGTGGATGAGGTGCTGGACTATCTTGAACTGGCGCCGGAAAAGCGTCAGCAGGTGCAGCGCTGCCTGATCAACGACCTCAACCCGCAGGCGGTGGAGCGTGCGATCTCGCGCCTGCGCGCCAACAGTGAGTTTATTCCGCTGTGCGTATCCGCGCTGGCCCGCGCGCGCGCCGACTGGCTGTACGGCATAAACATGACCCGCGCCTACACCATCCTCGGGCGCAACGCGGGCTATCAGGGCGTGCTCTCCGTGGGGCGCGTGCAGACGCCGGTGCTGGGGCTGGTCGTGCGTCGTGATGAAGAGATTGAGAACTTCGTCGCCAAAGATTTCTTTGAAGTGAAAGCGCATATCGTCACGCCTAAAGACGAACGCTTTACCGCCGTCTGGCAGCCGAGCGATGCCTGCGAGTCATATCAGGATGAAGAGGGGCGTTTGCTGCACCGTCCGCTGGCGGATCATGTGGTTAACCGCATTACCGGACAGCCCGCTATCGTCACCAGCTATAACGATAAACGGGAATCAGAACCCGCGCCGCTGCCGTTCTCGCTGTCGGCCCTGCAGATTGAGGCCGCGAAACGCTTTGGCCTCAGCGCGCAGAACGTGCTGGATATCTGCCAGAAGCTCTATGAAACCCACAAGCTGATCACCTATCCGCGTTCGGATAGCCGCTACCTGCCGGAAGAGCATTTTGCCGGTCGTCATTCGGTGATGAACGCCATAGGCGTGCACGCGCCGGATCTGCTGCCGCGGCCGGTGGTGAACCCGGACACCCATAACCGCTGCTGGGATGATAAAAAGGTGGACGCCCACCACGCGATTATCCCGACGGCGCGCGCCAGCAGCGTCAACCTGACCGACAACGAAGCGAAGGTCTATAACCTGATCGCCCGCCAGTACCTGATGCAGTTCTGCCCGGACGCGGTGTTCCGCAAATGCGTGATCGAGCTGGAAATCGCAAAAGGGAAGTTTATCGCCAAAGCCCGTTTCCTCGCGGAAGCAGGCTGGCGCACGCTGCTCGGCAACAAAGAGCGTGACGAGGAGAACGACGGCACGCCGCTGCCCGTGGTGGCCAAAGACGACGAGCTGCTGTGCGAGAAAGGGGAAGTGGTGGAACGCCAGACCCAGCCGCCGCGCCATTTTACCGATGCGACGCTGCTGTCGGCGATGACCGGCATCGCCCGGTTCGTGCAGGATAAAAATCTGAAGAAGATCCTGCGCGCCACCGACGGTCTGGGCACGGAGGCGACCCGCGCGGGGATTATCGAGCTGCTCTTTAAGCGCGGTTTTCTTGAGAAAAAGGGGCGCTATATCCATTCGACCGAGCCGGGCCGCGCGCTGATTCACTCCCTGCCGGAGCTGGCCGCCAGGCCGGACATGACCGCGCACTGGGAATCGGTGCTGACGCAGATCAGCGAGAAGCAGTGCCGCTATCAGGACTTTATGCAGCCGCTGGTGGGGACGCTTTACCAGCTGATCGATCAGGCGCGCAGCACGCCGGTGAAAACGTTCAGAGGGATGGTTGCACCCGGTGGTGGCGCGAAGAAACCGTTTAAAAAGAAAAAGAGCGCGGCAGCCTCTTAACCCGTAGGCCGGGTAAGGCGAAGCCGCCACCCGGCGAAAGACAGCTCTGCGGCCTGAAAAAAGCCCGGTGGCGGCTACGCCTTACCGGGCCTACAGGGCGAGAACGCCGCGAAAACTTAAATCACACCCTGCCCAATCATCGCATCCGCTACCTTGACGAATCCGGCGATATTCGCCCCGCGCACGTAGTTGGTTTGCGATGCTTCACCGCCGTAC
Organism: Enterobacter sp. EC_64; assembly: GCF_019584165.1. Lineage (NCBI taxonomy): Bacteria > Pseudomonadati > Pseudomonadota > Gammaproteobacteria > Enterobacterales > Enterobacteriaceae > Enterobacter > Enterobacter sp. EC_64. Next base: position 21,027 of record NZ_VDAS01000023.1, on the reverse strand, counting down.
TCCACGCAGGCGTGGTGAATATCCAGCATGATATGGTGCAGTCGCGCATCCACTTTCTCCGCCTTCCAGCCGAGACGCGCGGCGTTTTGCGCCATCTCGAGGCCGGAGGTTGCCACGCCGCCCGCGTTGGCGGCCTTGCCCGGTGCAAACAGCACGCCTGCCTCCAGGAACAGGTCCGTCGCGTCGATCGTGGTCGGCATGTTTGCCCCTTCGGCGACCGCTTTTACGCCGTTGCTAATCAACGTGCGCGCGGCTTCAGCATCCAGCTCGTTCTGCGTGGCGCACGGCAGGGCGATATCCACCGGCACGCCCCACGGCTGTTTACCTTCGAGGTAGGTCAGGCCAAACTCCCGGGCGTAATCCGCTACGCGTCCATCGCGGCTGGCTTTGATTTCACACAGGCGCGCCAGCTTCTCTGCCGTGAAGCCCGCTTCATCCACCACCGTTCCGCTGGAGTCAGAGGCGGTCACCACGCGAGCGCCAAACTGCATCGCTTTTTCAATCGCGTACTGCGCCACGTTACCGGAGCCGGAAACGGCTACGCGCATGCCTTCGAAGCCTAAGCCGTGACGCTTGAGCATGGCCTCTGTGAAGTATACCAGGCCGTACCCGGTCGCTTCCGGGCGGATCAGGCTCCCGCCAAACGACAGCCCTTTGCCGGTAAAGACGCAGGCGCTGTTGTTGGAAAGCTTTTTCATCATCCCGGCCATAAAGCCCACTTCACGTCCGCCCACGCCGATATCACCGGCAGGCACGTCGGTGTCCGGGCCGAGGTGACGGTAGAGTTCGGTCATCAGCGCCTGGCAGAAACGCATCACTTCACCTTCGCTTTTGCCTTTCGGGTCGAAATCGCTGCCGCCTTTTCCGCCGCCCATGGGCAGCGTGGTCAGCGCGTTTTTAAAGGTCTGCTCGAAGCCGAGGAATTTCAGAATCGACAGGTTCACGGACGGATGGAAGCGCATGCCGCCCTTAAACGGGCCGATGGCGGAGTTAAACTGGACGCGCCACGCGCGGTTAACCTGCACCTGATTGCGATCGTCCACCCAGGTCACGCGGAACTGGATCACGCGCTCTGGCTCGACCAGGCGTTCGAGCAACGACATCTGGCGATAGCGCGGGTTTTGTTCAAGGAAGGGCCACAGGGTGGTCATCACTTCACGCACGGCCTGGGCGAACTCGCTTTGGTGCGGGTCGCGCTGCTGAACATGGGCAAGGAAACTTTCCAGAGAGCGTGTCTGATCCATAGATATAAGAACCTCTTATAATAATGTTTGTATATGACTTATGCGTTTTGTGTTGTTTTTTTGACTATACCACCCGTACCGCTTTGTGTGGCAAGCAGAAATTCAGGACGAAAGGGAAATTAATGACAGGTGCTGCGTCATAACCAAAAGCGATGACGAGATAAATTAAAGGTTCCGCGCCGGTTTACCGTTATAGTCATTATCAAGGGAACAACAGGAAGATGTGTCTATGAACCGTTATGTACTTACCGCGTTATGTGCGATCTTTACCGCAGGCGCGCAGGCTGACCGCATTCGCCCGGATGTAGAAGTGAACGTGCCGCCGGAGGTGTTTAGCTCCAGCGGCCAGCGCGCGCAGCCGTGTAACCAGTGCTGCATCTACCAGGATCAAAACTATTCTGAAGGGGCCGTCGTGAAGGCGGAGGGCGTGCTGTTGCAGTGCCAGCGCGACGAGCGCGCCATCAGCACGAACCCGCTGGTCTGGCGTCGCGTAAAACAATAAACGCCTCCAGCAGGGGAATATCCGCGGGGGCTAAGGCGTAGCCAAACGCCTCTTCCGGCGTGCACCATGCCAGCGCGCTGTGGTAGTGCGCCGTGAGCGCACCGCTAAACGCAGGAACGTGCCAGGCGTGCAGGTTGATTAAGCGCTGCGAGACTACACGCTGGTGGCTTGCCACGTATTGCGCGGGCAGCGCTTCAATACCCAACTCTTCGCGCAGCTCGCGGATAAGCGCCTCGGGCTGGGTTTCACCCGCCTCGACTTTGCCGCCTGCAAATTCCCACATGCCCGGCTGGTCGGCGTGGGCAGGGCGCTGCGCCAGTAAAATTTTGTCGTCTTTTTCGATGATGGCGGCAACGACATCGAGTGTTTTCAGCATGGTCGTCAATAATTGATAGCGAAAAAAGACATATTATCGTGCCCTTTCTCAGAGTCCAGTAATCAGGAGAATCAGGTGAAAGAGACTACCGCCTGGGTTGCCCCTATCGAATCCCTTCCCGCCAGCCTTAGACCGATTGCCGTGATGCAGAAAAAGCATTTTGGCGCCGTGCTGAATCCCACGCGCTGGTGGGGGCGCATGCCGCGTCTGTTCTGGCTGGTGGCGCTGTTCGTCGGTTTTCTGGAGCGTCGTCGCGCGCGCCTGTCACCCGTGCTGCGTTCGCTGCTCATGACGCGGGTGTCCCAGCTTTGCCACTGCGCTTTCTGTATTGATGCCAACAGCCTGCGGCTGGCCGAGCGCTGCGGGGCGCTGGAAAAGGTGCAGGCCGTTAGCGACTGGCAGGCATCCGCCTTGTTCACGCAGCAGGAGCGCGCGGCGCTGGCCTACGCCGAGGCGGTGACCGCCACGCCGCCCCGGGCGGATGAGGCCATCAGAACGGCGCTGAAGCGCCACTTTACGGAAGATGCCATCACCGAGATGACGGCGCTCATTGCCTTTCAGAATCTCTCTGCCCGCTTTAACGCCGCGCTGGATATTCCGGCGCAGGGGCTATGCGCCACCTTTAACGAGACGCCCCATGCTTGATCGCCATCTTCACCCGCGGATAAAACCGGCGCTGGATCGTCTGGTCTCCGTGCTGGACAGGCCGGGCATCACGCCCGACGGATTGACCCTGACCGGGTTTGCCATCGGCGTGCTGGCGCTGCCGTTTCTGGTCCTTGGCTGGTATCCGGCGGCGCTGGTCGCCATCGTGCTTAACCGCCTGCTGGACGGTCTGGACGGGGCGCTGGCGCGCCGCAGAGGCCTGACCGATGCGGGGGGATTTCTCGATATCGCGCTCGACTTTCTGTTCTACGCCCTGGTGCCGTTTGGCTTTGCGCTGGCAGCACCGGCAGAAAATGCGCTGGCGGCCGCCTGGCTGCTGTTTGCGTTTATCGGGACCGGCAGCAGTTTTCTGGCGTTTGCGGCCCTGGCCGCGAAGCACGACATCGACAACCCCGGCTATGCGCACAAGTCGTTTTATTACATCGGCGGGTTAACGGAAGGGACGGAGACCATCATGCTGTTTGTGCTGTGCTCCCTTTTTCCTGCGCACTTTACGCTCTTCGCGTGGGTATTCGGCGCGCTGTGCTGGCTGACCACCACAACGCGCATCTGGAGCGGCTACGTGACGCTGAAGTCACTTAATCCTTAGCGCGCGCTTTCAGGCCCGCGCTCACCGGTCGTCACCGGGTTCTGCGGATGACTGCTCCATTCGTACCAGCCGCCGTCATAGACGGCGATATTCTTCCAGCCCATCGCCCGGGCGTACATAAAGGTTTCAGACGCCCGCCAGCCGGTGCCGCAGTAAAACGCGACGTGCTGTTCCGGCAGAATATTCCAGCGCTTCCACTGGGCGGCGATGTCGTCAGCGCTGCGCATGGTGCCATCCGGGTTATGGAAATCCTCCATGTGGGTGGCATCGCTGCCCGCGTGACCCCAGCGGGCACCGGCAATTTCACCTTTTGGCTTGATGTAGCTGTAGCCGCTGGTTTCGCCGATGAACTCCGGCCACGAGCGTATGCTGACCAGAGAGGCATCCTGACGGTGCAGCATGCCGCGCGCCTGTTCCATATCCACCATCAGCTGCGGCTGACCGGGGATCGGCGCGCCGAAATCGGGGGCGGGCGTCACTTTACCGGGCGTACCGCGCTCAACCGGCAGGCCTGCATCCGACCACGCCTTCCAGCCGCCGTCGAGAATACGCACATCCTTCACGCCCGCATACAGCATAATCTGCGCCACGCGCGCGGCGGCGTAGACGTCGCGGCCATACAAGATGACGGTGGTGTCGTGACGGATCCCGTGCTTCGCCAGCATCGCTTTCAGCTTGTCGTCGGAGACTTTATTCCACAGCGGTTCGCTTTCCACCTCGTTGGTGTCGATATAGCCCGCGCCGGGAATGTGGTTCAGCAGGTAAAACTTCGGTGCACCCCAGGCGGCCTCAATCACTTTCCAGTCGCCCGCCGGTGCGGCAGCCACGGGTTTACCCTGCTGGAGCCGGTGGATCCACTGCGGGTAAACAAGCTGTTCAAAGTGAGGCAGGCGCTGAAGGCGCTCGGGCGTCTGCAGAGCATCGCTGAGCAGCGAAACGTGGCGGTACCCGGCTTTCTCCAGGCGGGCTTTCACCGCCTGGTTATCGTTCTCGTCGCCGTACAGGGCGATGGTCGTCGCAGGGGTGAGCTGATGCTGTTTTGCCCACAGCGCAATCTGCTCGTCGCTCATGGCGCTGAGCCAGGCGGCAGCAAGGTTGAGCGCGGCGGGTTCATGCCCGGAGGGGCCGCTAAGCGTCTGCGGCCAGCCGTTATAGAAGGCGCTGGCGCGGGTGTCGACAGGCGTGCCGTGCTGTGCCTGAAGCTGAGACAGCGTGATGGCGTTGGGCATATCAGCCGCCAGCGAGGAAAAGGAAGCGAGGCCGCAGAGCAGGGCCAGCGCGGTCAGTTGAGAAACACGTTTCATCGAATAACCTGACGTCAGTAAAAGAGGGGGGCATTGTCGTCTCTCCCGAATCGGAAAACATTGCGTTAGCACATTATTGCCAGCGAGAAATCTCAATCAGCTCGCCGCCGGGTGGAATATCGTCCTCATCGTGCGTGACCAGCACCGCCGGAATATTGCGCGCGCGGACGGCGTCAAACACCCATGCCCGAAACGTGGCCCGTAACGCTTTATCGAGGCGGCTGAACGGCTCATCCAGCAGCAGCGCCTGCGGCTCCGCGAGCAGGGCCCGCAGCAGGCTGACCCGGGCGCGCTCCCCGCCGGAGAGGGTGGCTGGATCGCTGGCGTAATGGCCGCTCAGCCCGGCGGAATCCAGCGCCTGCGCGACCGCCTCCCGCCGCGCGCGCCCGGCGATGCGCTCGGGCAGCGCCAGCAGCAAATTCTGCCCGACGCTGAACTGGTCGAACAGCAGCGCGTCCTGAAAGAGAATACCCAGCCCGCGGGACTCCACGGGAAGCGCGTCGCAGCGACGCGCGTCGAGCCACAGTTCGCCCCGCGCCTGGAAATCGTCTGACAGCGCGCCGACCATCCAGGCAAAAAGGGTCGACTTTCCGCTGCCGGACGGCCCCATCAGAGTGACGATCTCCCCGCGGGGCACGCAAAAACTGACCTCGCGGAAAAGCGGTTCGATGGTGAGATTTTTTACCTTCAGCATTAACGTAACCCTTGTCGGTAGCGGCCCGCGAGCCGGGATAGCAGGGCAGCAGCACCAAACACCGAGCCCGTGACCAGCAGTAATCCCAGCGCCCGGTTAGCGAGAATCGGGATGCTGCCTCCGCTGCTGAGCGCCACGGTTTCGGTGGTCAGCGTGGCGAAACGCCCCGCGCCCAGCCACAGCGTCGGCATGTATTGCGCCATGCTGACGGAAAAGCCGGTGGCAAAGGCCAGTAGCGCAGGGCGCACCAGCAGCGGGCATTTCAGCAGTAAAAAGATTTTTGTCCGCCGCCAGCCGAGAGTTCTGGCGGTGAGGATAAGCCGGGGATCGATCCGTCGCCAGGCGGGTTGCAGTACCAGCAGCATCCACGGCAATACCCACAGAAGGTGGCTCCAGAGCACGGCGGCGTAGTGCCCGTCGATGCCCAGGTGCAACGCAATGGCATACTGGCCGGTGACGAGCGGGAGGGCCGGAAGGGCGAGCGGTAACCATACCCACAGCGTGCCGCGCTGCGGGCCCCATTCCAGCCAGAGTAACCCGACGACCAGGGCAATCAGGGCTGAAAGCAGACCGAAGGAAAGGCTGGTTCCCACCGGGCCAACGTCATCCCGTTGCGCCAGCATCAGCAGTACCGCGGCGCACAGGACGCCGCAGGCGGGCAGAAACCCGCTCAGTGCCCGCTCAGGCAGGACGCGCTGCGACCGGGGACGCGTTCCGGTGAGGTCCGCAAGTGTGCGAACCCATGCCTTCCAGAGTCCGTATCCCAGAGCGGCAAGCGCGGCCAGCAGCAGAAGGAGAAGCAGGCACAGCAGCGTCCCTTTTGCCTGCTGTTGCGCGTCGCCCTGGCTTAACCACTGCCAGGCCAGCACGGCCAGGGTAGGCGGGTTGCCGGGCCCGAGAACGATCGCCACGTCCACGACCGACAGCGACCATGCCAGCACCGCCAGCATGACTGCCCCGAGGACGGGCGCGATAGCCGGCAGGATGAGCCAGCTGAGCGTCTGAAAACGGCCGTAGCCGAATGTCTGCAGGACGATCTTCTGCTGCGCGAGCCGTTTTTCCGGCAGTACGGCATAAATCGCCCACAGGACAAACGCGCTCTCTTTGACCGCGAGCGTCAGCCCCAGCCCGACGCCGTAGCGGTCAAACGGCGGCGAACAGACGGTGCAGACCTGATAAAACAGTCCGCCCTCGGCAAACAGCAGCAACGCGCCGGTGGCGAACGCCACATGGGGGATCGCCAGCAGCCACGGCAGGCGGGTTGTGAGACGTCGCCAGCGTTTACCGGGCCAGAGAAGGCTGACGAGGAGAAGAGCAATGAACAACGCCCCCAGCGTGGCGATGAGCGTTGAGACCAGCGTGGCGACGGCCGCCTGCGGGAGCTGCGGATCGTTCAGCAGCTGCTGCCAGTTTGTCAGCGAAAACGCCGGGGCAAGCAGCATGGCGCCGGCGGGCAGGATCGGCAGATAAATCACCGCCATCGCCAGCCGGACGAGCCCGCTCAGCGGGTGCCGTAACGACGCAGCCATTCCTGCTCCAGCGCGTTCACCCAGGCGGACTGCGGCTCGGCAAGCACCTCCGGCAGCCCCTGAGTCGTGTGGGCCAGCAGCTGTCTGGCTTCTTCTTCGGGCAGCGTTTTCGCATCCAGCACGCTCGGATCGCCCCAGATGGCCGGGTCAGCTTTACGGATCTGCGCCTGCGGCGACAGCAGGAAATTGGCGACTATTTTCGCTCCCGCGCTCGCGCTGGCGTTGGCCGGAATCGCCACAAAATGGACGTTGCCGAGCATCCCGCTCTGAAAACCAAAGCTATAGCTGTCGGCGGGCAGTTCGCCGCTCGCCACTTTCTGCTGCGCATGGGCCGGGTTAAAGGTCAGCGACAGATTCAGGCTGCCGCGGGCAAGCAGGGCATCCATCCGAGCAGGAGAAGGGGGAAAATCTTTCCCTTCGCGCCACAGCAGCGGGTGGAGCGTGTCCAGATAATCCCAGAGCGGGGCCGTGACCTCGGCAAAGGTGCTATCGGGGGCCTTTTGCAGCGCCTCCGGGTGAGCGGTTAGCGTCATCAGCAGCTGCTCAAGAAATGCCGTGCCGGTAAAATCGGGCGGGCGAGGATAGCTGATCTTGCCCGGATGCTGCTGCGCGTACGCCAGCAGCGCCTGAGGATCGGTCGGCGGCGTCGGCATGCTGGCTTTGCGGGCGATAAAGGTCAGCTGCGCGCCGCCCCACGGCGATTCCGCGCCGTCTGTGGGGATAGCAAAATCCTCCGTAACGGGCTTGCGGGTATCAACATAGCGCCAGTTGGGCAACGTCTGCGCCCATCCGGTCTCCAGCAGGTTTGCCTCTTTCAGCGTGCGGAAGTTCTCGCCGTTAACCCACAGCAGGTCGACGGAGCCGTTGGTCTTACGCCCCGCGGCGGCTTCGGTCTGAATACGTTTTACCGCGTCGTCAGCATCCGCCAGCGGGACAATTTTAAGGGTAATGGCATAGTGCGTTTGCATCTCGCCGCTGACCCACTCCAGATAGCGGTTGACCGCCGGATCGCCGCCCCAGGCGTTAAACCAGACGGTCTGGCCTTTGGCGTGTTGCTGAATAGACTGCCAGCCGTCGGCGGCATACAGAGGGGCCGCCAGCAGCAGACCGGTCAGAAACGCGCAAAAACGCACACGGCGCATAATGCCTCACTTTTTAGCAGACGGGAGAAAACGGGAAAACAGCCGGCGGGTGACCAGCGGCAATACCCCCAGTAGTGTAAAGGCGAATAGCATGCCCGGCGACAAAATATCGCGCAGCGAGGTCACTTTTCCCAGCTCGCGCCCGGCGTTCAGAAAGATAATCGTGGCGGGCAGCATGGCGAGCTGGCTGACCCACCAGTAGCGAAATACTCCCATGCGGGTCAGCCCCATCAGCAAATTCACCAGGAAAAACGGGAACAGCGGCATCAGGCGCAGGGCAAAAAGAAAGTTCGCGCCGTCGCGCGCCATGCCGGTATTCACCGTACTCATCTGCCGGGCAAACCGCCGTTGCACCCAGTCGCGCAAAAGATAGCGGCTGGCGAGCATCGCCAGCGTGGCCCCAAGCGTGGAGGCAAACGAGACCAGCACAGTGCCTTCCCACAGGCTAAACAACGTCCCGCCCAGCAGGGTCAGGATCGCCGCGCCGGGGATCGAGAGGGCGGAGACCGCCACATAGACCGCAAAGAAGATCAGCGCGCTGCGCAGCGGCGCGTGGTCGACATAGGAGAGTAATGCCTGCTGGTGCGTTTTAATCCCTTCCAGGGAGAGGGTTCCCGGCGGAAGCATGATAAACGCCAGAATAAAGGCGCCCAGAAGGGCGCACAGGAAGAGTGTTTTTGAAAGGTTCACGCGTCATTACAGCTTGAATTTAGCCCACACTGGCGCGTGGTCAGACGGTTTTTCCATGCTGCGGATGTCGTAGTCGATCCCGGTTTCGATGCAGCGCTCGGCCAGCGGGGAACTGGCCAGCAGCAGATCGATACGCAGGCCGCGGTTGTCGTCAAAGCCTTTGGAGCGGTAGTCAAACCAGGAGAAGCGATCCTGCGTTTCCGGGTTGGCATTGCGGAACGTATCCACCAGGCCCCAGCCCAGCAGGCGCTCCATCCACTCACGCTCTTCCGGCAGGAAGGAGCATTTGCCGGTGCGCAGCCAGCGTTTGCGGTTCTCTTCGCCAATACCGATATCGAGATCCGTCGGGCTGATATTCATGTCGCCCATGATCAGCACCGGATTCTCTTTTTTGAGTTCGGTGGTCAGGTAGTCCTGCAGATCCTGATAAAACTTCGCTTTCGCCGGGAATTTGGTCTCATGGTCACGGCTCTCACCCTGCGGGAAATAGCCGTTGATGACCGTGATATTGCCGATCGCAGAAGGGACTTCCGCCATGATAATACGACGCTGTGCTTCTTCACCGTCGCCCGGGAAGCCGCGACGCACGGAAACCGGCGGCGCTTTGGTCAGCAGCGCGACGCCATAGTGACCTTTCTGACCGTGATAAAAGACGTTGTAGCCGAGTTTCGCCACCTCTTCGAGGGGGAACATGTCGTCGTGAACCTTTGTCTCCTGCAGGCCGATCACATCTGGCTGATGTTGCTCAACGATAGCTTCAAGCTGATGAGGGCGGGCACGCAGGCCGTTGATATTAAAAGAGACAAATTTCATAGTCGCTGCCAGTGCAAGGTGAATAGTGCAAGGATGGTAGCAGAATTTGCGTCAACTGTTACCGGCTTCGACCAATAACTGCAACAGATAATGCCGGTGGTGCAATATTTGCACCATTCTGACGCGCTTCGCCCCCAAAGAGGGCGTAAATGGCCGATAAATTTCGCGAGCGATCACAATTCCAGAATTATATTTGGCCTGTGCATACTCTTTCTGATTTTCATGCGGCAAAGCGCCGCTTGTCGTAAAAATATTCACTTTTTATGCACTAACAGTGAATAACTCCATGTTGTAACTTATTGATATTCTGTCCTCTCAACCCGTTTATGCATTTTTATCGCTGGCTGGCACGAAGGCTGCAATCTACATTCACAGTGCAAACACTCAATTATTTAACATTCAAATAACTTTTTATTTACCGGATGAGGTCGCTATGTCTCTGTCAATTACGCGTGAAAATTTCGATGAATGGATGATGCCGGTTTACGCTCCGGCGGCTTTTATTCCGGTTCGTGGGGAAGGCTCGCGCCTGTGGGATCAGCAGGGTAAAGAGTATATCGACTTTGCCGGTGGGATTGCGGTGAACGCGCTGGGGCATGCGCACCCGGCGCTGCGTCAGGCGCTCAATGACCAGGCGGCGAAGTTCTGGCATACCGGCAACGGCTTTACCAACGAGCCTGCGCTGCGCCTGGCCAAAAAACTGATCGACGCGACGTTTGCCGAAAAAGTCTTTTTCTGTAACTCGGGGGCGGAAGCCAACGAAGCGGCGCTGAAGCTGGCGCGCAAATATGCGCACGATAAGTTTGGAACCCACAAGAGCGGTATCGTGGCGTTTAAAAATGCCTTCCACGGACGGACGCTCTTTACCGTCAGCGCGGGTGGCCAGCCTTCCTACTCGCAGGATTTCGCACCGCTGCCGCCGGATATCCGTCACGGTATTTATAACGATCTGCAGTCTGCCAGCGAGCTGATTAACGACACCACCTGTGCGGTGATCGTCGAGCCGATGCAGGGTGAGGGTGGCGTGCTTCCGGCGAAAAAGGAATTCCTGCAGGGGCTGCGCGAGCTGTGCGATCGTCATAACGCGGTGCTGATTTTCGACGAAGTGCAGACCGGCGTGGGCCGCACCGGCGAGCTGTATGCCTATATGCACTACGGCGTCACGCCGGACGTGCTGTCGACCGCCAAAGCGCTGGGCGGCGGCTTCCCGATTGGCGCAACGCTGACCACCGATAAATTCGCCAGCGTGATGACCGTCGGCACCCACGGCACCACCTACGGCGGCAACCCGCTGGCCACCGCTGTTGCCGGTCAGGTGCTCGACATCATTAACACCCCTGAGGTGCTGAAGGGCGTTAAGCAGCGCCACGACTGGTTTGTTGAGCGCCTGAATGCCATCAACAGCAAGGTTGGCCTGTTTAAAGAAATTCGTGGTCTGGGGCTGTTAATCGGCTGCGAGCTCACCGCTGAGTTTGCCGGAAAAGCTAAACTTATTTCACAGGAAGCGGCGAAAGTGGGCGTGATGGTGCTGATTGCCGGTGCCAACGTCGTGCGTTTTGCTCCCGCGCTGATTGTCAGCGAGGAAGAGGTGCAAACCGGTCTGGACCGCTTTGCGCTGGCGTGTGAAAAGGTGAAATCCGGGGTGTCATCATGATGGTCATCCGTCCCGTTGAGCGCGGCGATCTCGCCGGGCTCATGCAGCTTGCCGGTAAGACGGGAGGCGGGCTGACCTCGCTTCCTGCCGATGAAAAAACGCTGTCGGCGCGCATTGAGCGCGCCCTTCAAACCTGGCAGGGGACGTTGCCAAAAAGCGAACAGGGGTATGTGTTCGTGCTGGAAGACACCGACACGGGGACCGTGGCCGGGATCTGCGCCATCGAAGTGGCCGTCGGGCTTAACGACCCGTGGTACAACTACCGCGTCGGCACCATGGTTCATGCCTCGAAAGAGCTGAACGTCTATAACGCGCTGCCGACGCTGTTCCTCTGCAATGACCACACGGGCGCCAGCGAGCTTTGCACGCTGTTCCTCGACCCGGCGTGGCGCAAGGAGGGCAACGGCTACCTGCTTTCCAAATCGCGCTTTATGTTTATGGCCGCCTTCCGCGATCGCTTTAACGAAAAGGTGGTTGCGGAGATGCGCGGCGTGATCGACGACACCGGCTATTCACCGTTCTGGGAGAGCCTGGGCGAGCGCTTCTTCTCGATGGAGTTCAGCCGGGCGGACTATCTCTGCGGCACGGGTCAGAAAGCCTTTATTGCCGAACTGATGCCGAAGCATCCTATCTATACCCATTTCCTCAGCCCGGAAGCGCAGGCGGTGATCGGCGAAGTGCATCCGCAAACCGCGCCTGCCCGCGCGGTGCTGGAGAAAGAGGGCTTCCGCTACCGTAACTATGTCGACATCTTTGACGGCGGGCCTACGCTTGAGTGCGATATCGACCGCGTACGCGCGATCCGTAAGAGCCGGCTGGTTGAGGTCTCTGAAGGCCAGCCCGCGCCGGGCGACTGGCCGGCATGCCTGGTGGCAAACGAAAATTACGCCAACTTCCGTGCGATGCTGGTGCGGACCAACCCGAAATGTGAACGTCTGGTGCTGACGGCTGCAGAACTGGATGCCCTGAAATGTAACGCCGGCGATACGGTTCGCCTGGTGCGTCTCTGCCCTGAGGAGAAAACAGCATGACATTATGGATTAACGGTGACTGGGTCACGGGCGAAGGCGAACAGCGCGTAAAGACCAATCCGGTAGGAAAAGAGGTGCTCTGGAAGGGGAACGACGCCAGCGCCACGCAGGTGGAACAAGCCTGCCATGCCGCTCGCCGCGCGTTCCCGGCGTGGGCAAAACAGCCTTTCGCCGTGCGCCAGGCGCTTGTTGAAAAGTTTGCCGGGCTGCTGGAGGCCAATAAGGCCGAACTGACGCGCATCATCGCGTCTGAAACCAGCAAACCGCGCTGGGAAGCGGCAACCGAAGTGACAGCGATGATCAACAAAGTCGCCATTTCGGTGAAGGCGTACCACACCCGCACCGGCGAACAGCACACCGAGATGCCGGACGGCGCGGCCACGCTGCGCCACCGTCCGCACGGCGTGCTGGCGGTGTTTGGTCCGTACAACTTCCCGGGGCATCTGCCGAATGGCCACATTGTGCCCGCGCTGCTGGCGGGCAATACCGTGATTTTCAAGCCGAGCGAGCTCACCCCATTAACCGGCGAGGCGGTGGTTAAGCTGTGGGAACAGGCTGGCCTGCCGCCGGGCGTGCTGAATCTGGTGCAGGGCGGACGCGAAACCGGCCAGGCGCTGAGCGCGCTGAGCGATATCGACGGCCTGCTGTTTACCGGCAGCGCCGGGACGGGCTATCAGCTGCATCGCCAGCTGGCGGGGCAGCCGGAAAAAATCCTTGCTCTCGAGATGGGCGGCAACAACCCGCTGATTGTGGAAGACCCTGACGATATCGACGCCGCGGTGCACCTGACGATTCAGTCCGCCTTTATTACCGCCGGACAGCGCTGCACCTGCGCCCGCCGCCTGCTGGTGAAACGGAGCGCGCAGGGGGATGCGTTCCTCAAACGTCTGGTTGAGGTGAGCGCGCGTCTGGTGCCAGCCGCGTGGGATGCCGATCCGCAGCCGTTTATCGGCGGGCTGATTTCCGAGCAGGCCGCGCTGAACGTGCTGAAGGCCTGGCAGGACCACGTCGCGCGCGGCGCGAAAACCCTGCTCGAGCCGAAGCAGGTTCAGCCGGGTGCCTCGCTGCTGACGCCGGGCATCGTTGAGATGAGCGGCGCGAGCAACGTGCCGGATGAAGAGGTCTTTGGTCCGCTGCTGTGCGTCTGGCGCTATGACGATTTTGACGACGCCATCGCAATGGCCAATAACACCCGCTACGGTCTGTCGAGCGGGCTGATTTCGCCGCATCGCGAGAAGTTTGACCAACTGCTGCTGGAAGCGCGCGCCGGGATTGTGAACTGGAATAAACCGCTGACCGGGGCCGCGAGCACCGCGCCGTTCGGCGGCGTGGGCGCGTCGGGGAACCATCGCGCCAGCGCGTGGTATGCCGCTGATTACTGTGCCTGGCCGATGGCGAGCCTGGAAACCCCGGCGCTGACGCTGCCGGAGACGCTTAATCCGGGGCTGGACTTTACCGGAGGGGACCGTCATGAAAGCGCGTGAAGTCAACTTTGACGGGCTGGTGGGGCTGACGCACCACTACGCCGGTCTCTCTTTTGGAAATGAAGCCTCCACGAAGCACCGTTTTCAGGTTTCCAACCCGAAGCTGGCGGCGAAGCAGGGGCTGCTTAAGATGAAAGCGCTGGCGGATGCCGGTTTCCCGCAGGCGGTGATCCCGCCGCAGGAGCGTCCGAACGTGGCGGTACTGCGTCAGCTCGGCTTTAGCGGTACCGATGAGCAGGTGGTCGAAAAAGCGGGGACGCAGACGCCGCATCTGCTCTCGGCGGCAAGCTCCGCCTCTTCGATGTGGGTCGCCAACGCGGCCACCGTCGCGCCGTCAGCCGATACGCTGGATGGCAAAGTCCACCTGACGGTGGCGAACCTGAATAACAAGTTTCACCGCGCCACCGAAGCGGAAACCACCGAGCGCGTGCTGCGCGCCATTTTCAACCAGGACGCCCATTTCGCGGTGCATCAGGCCCTGCCGCAGGTGGCGATGTTTGGCGACGAAGGCGCGGCCAACCATAACCGCCTGGGGGGCGATTATGGCGAGCCGGGTGTGCAGCTGTTTATTTACGGGCGAGAAGAGGGGGGCCACGTCGCGCCAACCCGTTATCCTGCCCGTCAGACGCTGGCGGCCAGCCAGGCGGTTGCCCGCCTGAACCAGGTGAATCCTTCCCAAGTGATTTTTGCCCAGCAGAACCCGCATGTGATCGACCAGGGCGTGTTCCACAACGACGTGATTGCCGTTTCTAACCGCCAGGTGCTGTTCTGCCACGAGCAGGCGTTTGCCCATCAGGAAAAGCTGCTCGCCACGCTGCATGAGCGCGTGCGCGGCTTCACGCCTGTCCAGGTGCCAACGGAGGCGGTGAGCGTGCAGGACGCGGTTGAAACGTATCTGTTCAATAGCCAGCTGCTCAGCCGCGATGACGGCAGCATGATGCTGGTCCTGCCGCAGGAGTCCCGGGATCATCAGGGCGTATGGCGCTACCTGACCGAGCTGGTGAAGGCGGATAACCCGATTGACGAACTGCGCGTGTTTGACCTGCGTGAAAGCATGGCCAACGGCGGTGGTCCAGCCTGTTTACGTCTGCGCGTGGTCTTGACTCAGGACGAAATGCAGGCGGTTAACCCGGCGGTCATGATGAACGATACGCTCTTTACGCGCCTGAATGACTGGGTCGATCGCTACTATCGCGACCGTCTAACGCAGGCCGATCTGGTTGACCCGCAGCTTCTGCGCGAAGGTCGCGAGGCGCTGGACGCGTTGTCGACAATCCTGCAGCTGGGATCGGTTTATCCGTTCCAGCGCTAAAGGAGTGGGTATGGAAAATTTACTGGCGCTGACCCTGGCCGATGAAACGCCGGAACAGAAAGAGGGGGATGGCCCCTCATTTCGCTGGCGGTGGCTGGGGCGCGGGGTGCTTGAGCTGACGCCGACCGCAAAGAGCGATCTCTCGCTGCTGCTTTCAACGGGCATTCACGGGAATGAAACGGCGCCCGTTGAGATTGTCGATCTGCTGCTGCGCGCGCTGTATCGCAATGAAATTGCCCTGAAGTGCCGCGTGCTGGTGGTGCTCGGCAATCCCCCTGCGCTGGCGCAAAATAAACGGTATCTGGTGAGCGACATTAACCGCATGTTCGGCGGGCGCTGGTCGCAGTTTCCGCAGAGTGACGAAACGGCGCGGGCGGCGTGGCTGGAGAATGTGGTGACCGCGTTCTTTGCCGCGGCGGGTCCCGTGCGCTGGCATCTGGATCTGCATACGGCCATCCGCGCGTCCTACCATGTCCGCTTCGGCGTGCTGCCGCAGCGCAATCAGCCGTGGGAGGAAGATTTCCTGAGCTGGCTGGGAGATGCCGGGCTGGAGGCGCTGGTGTTTCACCAGTCGCCGGGCGGAACCTTTACGCACTTCACCTGTGAGCACTTTGGTGCGTTGTCCTGTACGCTGGAGCTGGGGAAAGCGCTGCCGTTTGGGGAAAACGATCTCACCCGCTTTGCGCCAACGCATCTCGCCCTGCGGGCGCTGCTGGGCGGGTCGGCTCCCGAGCCTACGCACCAGACCGTTGAGCGTTACCGGGTCGTACAGCAGATCACGCGCCGCAGCGACGCCTTCCTGCTCCACATGGCCGCACACACCCTCAACTTCACCCCGTTCCGCAAAGGGGCGCTGCTGGCCGAGGACGGTGAGGAACGTTACGAGGTGCAGAAAACCACCGAGTATGTTTTATTCCCTAACCCAACCGTCGCGTTTGGCCTGCGTGCCGGGCTGATGCTGGAAAAAATATCCTGAACCTTTCCCCTCTCATCATCCGGGAGGGGAAGTTAAATACCGTTTCTTAGCAATTAAAGCGCGTGAACGTGTTTTGCAGAATATTCCTGGTGAATTGCTTTATTATTCACCTTTACTCCGTTATACTTCTGCTAAATCGCTTTAAAATCATCGCATTGAATATTTTTGGTTGCAACTCTCCACGCTTTATCCTTATTTCCTCCACATTTGGCGAAAATTTGTTTTTTACACTTTCATTGTTTTACCGTTGCTCTGACTAATTGACGATAAACCCCTTAAAGTTAATCTCGTCAACACGGCATAGCGCCGAAGAATAACTGAAAGAAAGGAAATAAATTATGCGTAAGTTTACTGCACTGTTTGTTGCTTCTACCCTGGCTCTGGGCGCTACCAGCATGGCGTTCGCCGCAGATACTGCGACCACCACCGCTGCCGCGCCTGTTGAAGGCAAAATGATGATGCATCATAAAGGCCCGGGTATGCACAACGAGATGATGATGTTTAAGGATCTCAACCTGACGGATGCACAGAAACAGCAGATCCGCGATATCCGGAAGAGCGAACGTGAGCAGATGAAGCGTCCGCCGCTGGAAGAGCGTCGTGCCATGCATGACATCATCGCCAGCGACAGCTTCGACAAGGCGAAAGCCGAAGCGCAGATCGACAAAATGGCCGAGCAGCACAAAGCCCGTATGCTGGCTCACCTGGAAACCCAGAACAAGATCTACAACATTCTGACCCCGGAACAGAAAAAACAATTTAATGCGAATTTTGAGAAGCGTCTGACAGAACGTCCGGCGATGGAAGGTAAAATGCCAGCACCAACCGAATAATCGGTTCACTCTCTTAAGACCGCCGGGATCCTGTCCACAAAAGCGCAATCGCTGTGGACAGGACCGGCGGTTTTTCTTTCCTGCCCTCTTGTCTGCCGTCGCCAGCGCGGTATGCTCCTGTAGTCGCATCAGAGAATGTTTGTAGAGTCATGGCGTTAGAATTTTTATTAACGTTCCGCTAAGGCCTGCCCGCTCTGCTGCCGATACTGTGTTGTGAATACCTAACGATAACAAACAAGACAGCAACGATAGCAATATCCTTGCCCTGGCACGGGTTGTGCCATTCAGGAGTGGTGATGGAGTTCTTTGATATCCGTAAGATGCCGGTCAGCCTCTGGCGCAATGGTGCGGGTGAAACGCGTGAGATTTGTTGTTTCCCTCCCGCGACGCGTGATTTTCACTGGCGCGCCAGTATCGCGACTATCGCCAGCAACGGCGAATTTTCCTCTTTTCCCGGCGTCGATCGGGTTATTACCTTGCTGGAAGGCGGGGAGGTGACGCTGGATGCGGGCCAGGCGTTCTTCCATACCCTGAAGCACCATCAGCCCTACAGCTTTGCCGGCGACCTGCCGGTGAAAGCGCTGCTGGCCGATGGGCGGATGGCGATGGACTTCAACATCATGACCCGTCGCGACTGCTGCCGGGCGAAGGTGCGCGTGGCTGACCGTACCTTTACCACCTTTGGCACACGCGGGGGCGTGGTGTTTGTGTTAAGCGGGGCGTGGCAGCTGGGTGATAAATTGCTGACGGCCGATCAGGGCGCCAGCTGGGAGGAGGGTACCCACACGCTGCGTCTGCTGGAGGCTCAGGGTACCTTATTGTTCAGCGAAATCACGTGGCTGCCAGGCCATTGAGCTCAATGATTTCAAACTTACCGGCCAGCACAGGTTTACAGAGAATTTTGTAGCCATCGTGGTCAAATCCGGCGGGCGTGCGCAGCAGGGTTGCCGCGTCGTTGATATCGTCGACAGCGCCCAGCCAGAGCCAGTTATTGACGATGTGATATTGGGTCATCGCGTCACCCACTTCTTTTAGCGCAACGGCGCTTTCCCAGGGCCAGCACTTCACGCTGATGGCCGCCAGACCGGCGAGGAGCCGGGCGTGGTGCGCCTCAACGCTCTCTTTCCCACAGCAGGCACCGGCACAGCGCTTCAGCGCGGATCGGAAACAGGCGCGTCCGCGCGTGGTCGCCTCCAGGCCCAAAAGGCTGTAGCAAAGCTGGAGCTCGTCCGCGAGCGTCTGCAGCGCCTGGAGTGCGGCTCTTTTATTGGCGAACAGCCCATAGAGATTCGGGGCATGAGAAAAATCGACGTCGCGCGCGTAGACGACCTGCGGCTTGCCCTCGTTGATCTGCAGGGAGCAGAGCTGACGGTTGCGGCGCAGGCGCTTGTTGAACAGCGGCTGTTGTTCTTTTATCAACCGCGCCTCCAGCAACAGCGCGCCCATTTCTCCCGCCGTCTGGAACCAGGTAATGCGTCGCGACTGGCGCAGCATGGCGGCCTCGTCCGGGGTACGCAGATGGGATAACACCCGACTGCGAATGTTAACGCTCTTGCCGATGTAAAGCGGCAGCGTGTCGCTTTCACCGTGAAAGATGTACACACCCGGCTGTTTAGGCAGTGCCTCAAGCCAGGGACGAAGGTGCTCGGGATATTCGTAGATAGCCGCCGCTTCAAACTCAAGACGCGGGGCGGATTGACGCCTGCTCACATACTGCTCCATATACTGTTCAGGCATACAGTGTAGCAGAGAGGGTTTGGTTAAAAAAGAGCCGGGTGGCGGCTACGCCTTACCCGGCCTACAAAACGGGGTTACCGTTTTGCGTTTATTTCCAGAAGTCGTCAAACACCGTAATTGGCGTGTGGCGCTTGTGCTCGGTTTTCAGATACCAGCCTTCGATGATCTTTGCGGTGCCTTCATCCAGCTTTTTGCCTTCCAGATAATCATCAATGTTGTCGTAGGTGACGCCAAGAGCCGCTTCATCCGGCAGGGAAGGGCGATCGTCCTCCAGATCGGCCGTCGGCGCTTTCTTATACAGATGCTCAGGACAGCCCAGCGCGGCAAGCAGCTGCTTACCCTGACGCTTGTTCAGGCGGAAGATCGGGTTGATGTCGGTGCCGCCGTCGCCGTACTTGGTGAAGAAACCGGTGATCGCTTCTGCCGCATGGTCGGTGCCGACCACGACGCCTTTGGTCATCCCGGCAATGCTGTACTGCGCTTTCATGCGCTCGCGGGCTTTCTCGTTGCCGCGAACAAAATCGCTTAACTCAATGCCCGCTTCGCGAAGCGCCTGCTCGCTTGCCAGCACGGAGCCTTTAATATTTACGGTCAGCACGCGGTCAGGCTGAATGAAGGCGATTGCATCCTGGCAATCCTGCTCGTCCGCCTGTACGCCATATGGAAGACGCACGGCGATAAATTGCAGGGTTTCATCTCCCGTCTCCTCGCGCAGCTCTGAAATTGCCATCTGGCAGAGCTTACCGGTCAGCGTTGAATCCTGGCCGCCGCTGATGCCCAGCACCAGAGATTTCAGGAAAGAGTTCTTCTTTAAATACGCTTTTAAAAAATCCACGCTGCGGCGGATCTCTTCATTTGCATCTACCGCAGGCTTCGCGCCCAGCGCCTGGATAATCTCTTGTTGCAGAGTCATCACGCTCTCCATAAACAGAATGTGTTAACTGTTAAAACTAACCCTTTGGACGTAAAACGACAAGGATCACAGTTTCGAGTGCGCTAATTTACGCCGTTTTAGCAGGTTATCGTTGTTTTATTAGAATTTTCCGAAATTCGTCTGGCGTAACGCACAAAGTTGAACAATAGTACTTTTTATCCCATGCTTAGATAACACGCTGATAAACAAGAGGACGGAATATGAACAAGAACGTAGCAGGAATTCTTAGCGCAGCGGCGGTACTGACTATGCTGGCAGGGTGTACGGCTTACGATCGCACCAAGGATCAGTTTACGCAGCCCGTAGTAAAAGATGTCAAAAAAGGGATGACCCGTTCGCAGGTCGCTGCGATTGCCGGTAAACCTTCTTCCGAAGTCACCATGATTCATGCGAAAGGGACCTGCCAGACCTACATCCTGGGTCAACGTGATGGTAAGGCAGAAACCTACTTTGTCGCCCTGGATGATACCGGTCATGTGATCAACTCCGGCTATCAGACCTGTGCTGAATACGATACTGACCCGCAGGCACCTAAGGCGTAGTCACCCTGCTCGCCTGAGGATGTTAACAAACCGGCCCTGAGGCCGGTTTTTTTATGCATCGGAAAATCTTATTTCATTTCGCGAATTATTTGCCCGAAATGTGAGGGTAGTCAACAAGCCAGGTCAATGAGAGACAATTTGAGTCTGTTCAGAATTATCCCCTGCCTGTACCATTGCGTATACTCACTCCAACGATAAACAACAGTACGCAAACTACCTGTCTGCCGGGACAGCGAGTCGAGTGAGAACGCGACGGCAGGTAGTCATACAAGAGGGAAATTACGATGGAAAAGAAACATATCTACCTGTTCTGCTCAGCGGGCATGTCAACCTCGCTTCTGGTGTCAAAGATGCGTGCGCAGGCTGAAAAGTATGAAGTCCCTGTGGTGATCGAAGCGTTCCCGGAAACGCTGGCGGGCGAAAAAGGTCAGACAGCCGATGTTGTTTTACTGGGACCGCAAATTGCCTATATGTTGCCCGAAATTCAACGATTGTTACCCAATAAACCGGTCGAAGTGATCGATTCGGGGCTGTACGGCAAGATTGATGGTTTAGGTGTTCTTAAAGCTGCTGTGGCAGCGATTAAAAAAGCTGCTAATTAATTTTTATTTTTCCCGTCAAAGAGTTATTTCACACACAATACGCCGTAACATGCGTTACGGCATTTAAGGGTATTTTCCTATGAGTAAAGTCATCGCTTCACTTGAAAAGGTACTCCTTCCTTTTGCTGTTAAAATAGGAAAGCAGCCTCACGTTAATGCCATCAAAAACGGCTTTATTAAATTAATGCCGTTGACGCTGGCCGGGGCCATGTTCGTTTTAATTAACAACGTTTTTCTGAGCTTTGGTGAAGGTTCCTTCGGTAATGGTGCCAACTTACTGATTTAGTGTATGATGGTGTTTTTGAGGTGCTCCAGTGGCTTCTGTTTCTATCAGCTGTCCCTCCTGTTCAGCTACTGAAGGCGTGGTGCGTAA
>NZ_VDAS01000022.1:0-81459 GCF_019584165.1 Enterobacter sp. EC_64 | reverse complement strand
CTTTTACTTGTGGTGAGTAAGAAGAGATATTCCGGCATGGGCATTCTTCAGGCTATAGCCTTACAGGATCAATCACCACCTCCCCAGGAGGTGGTTTAGGGATGACAATAAAAAACCCGCCGAGGCGGGTTTTTTGTTTTTACATTAATGGCATCGCGCGCTGCACGATATCAATCAGCGGCTGCGGATAGATACCGAAGATCAGCACCAGCAGCGCGGAGATGAGAACCACAATACCGCCAGCGCTGTACTGCCAGTTGGTTGGGGCATCACGGTTGAGCTGCTGAGGCGCGCTCAGGTACAGGCTCACGGCCACACGCAGGTAGTAGTAGAGACCAATCGCGGAGCCGATCACCACGCCCGCGGTCAGCCACCACAGGTGCGCCTGCACACCGACGGCCAGCACATAGAACTTACCGATAAAGCCAAGCGTCATCGGAATACCGGCCAGAGAGAGCATCATCACGGTCATTACGGCGGACAGGATCGGACGGTGCCAGAACAGACCACGGTAAGAGAACAGTGAATCGGCATCCGGACCACGGTACGGGCTGGACATCAGGCTCACCACGCCGAAGGCGCCGAGGCTGCTGAACAGGTAGCCGGCCAGATAGACGCCCACGGCTTCCATCGACATCTCACCGCTCTGCAGCGCAATCAGCGCCACCATCAGGTAGCCCAGATGAGAGATAGACGAGTAGCCCAGCAGACGCTTGATGTTGGTCTGGCTCAGCGCCATCAGGTTACCGAAGATGATGGAGACGAACGCGATGATGCCCAGCACCACGCGAACCGCTTCGCTGTCACCCACCGGCGCGTACAGGAACAGACGCATCACCACCCCGAATATGGCGATTTTGCTCGCCGTCGCCAGGAAGGTCGACACCGGAGCCGGTGCACCCTGGTAGACGTCTGGCGTCCACAGGTGGAACGGGACCAGCGAGAGTTTGAAGCCAAGGCCAACAATCATCATGCCCAGACCCGCCAGCAGCAGCGGCTCATGCAGCATGCCGTCACCGAGGCTCTTGCCGAGCGCCATAAAGGAGAGGTTACCGGACTGTGCGTACACCAGCGCAATACCAAACAGCAGGAACGAGGACGCCGCCGCAGACAGGATGGTGTACTTGATGCTTGCTTCCAGCGAGCGCTTCTGGCGGAAGGCGTAACCAATCAGACCGAACAGCGGCAGAGAGATCAGCTCAATGCCGAGGAACAGCGCGGCCAGGTGGTTAGCATTCGCCAGCAGAATGCCGCCCAGCGCGGCAATCAGAACCAGCAGGTAAAACTCTTCTTTGTTGTCGTTGTAGCCTTCGAGCCACGGGTAAGCAAAGGTACAGGTTGCCAGGCTCGCCAGCAGCACCAGACCGGTGTACAGCATGGCGTAACCGTCAACGCGCATCAGCGGGGTGACGTCCATCGCCCCCCCCTGGCCAACAAACCAGAGTGAGACTAACGCGGCGTTCAGGCCGATGACCGACAGCGTGGCATTCAGGAAGTGATTGCGTCGCCACGCAATGGAGAGCATCACAACCACCACCGTCAATCCGACGATCAGCAGCGGTAGCAGCGCGATCAGTTGTTGTGGAGTTATTGTCATGGCGAATTACGGCCTTGTAGTAGAAACAGAATTAACAAACCACTGCTGGATATTGCCCATCGCGCTGTGCGAGGTATCCAGAATCGGCTGCGGGAAGAAGCCCAGCAGCACCAGCAGTACGACCAGCAGCAGGATGATGAACAGCTCACGCAGCGACATCCCCGGCAGTTCTTGTGCAGCAATTTCGCTCTTCGCTTTACCGAAGTAAGCGCGGTGCAGCATCGCCAGCGAGTACACGGAAGCGAACACCAGACCAAAGGTGGAGATCACGGTAATCACCGGTACCACTTTGAAGCTGCCGAACAGAATCATAAATTCGCCGACGAAGTTACCGGTGCCCGGCATCCCCAGAGTCGCCACCGCGAAGAACATGGAGAGCGCTGGCAGCCACTTAATTTTGCTCCACAGACCGCCCATCATACGCATGTCGCGGGTGTGCAGACGTTCGTACAGCTGGCCGCACAGGATGAAGAGACCGGCTGCGGACAGACCGTGCGCAATCATCTGGATCACCGCCCCCTGGTACGCCAGCTGGCTGCCGGTGTAGATAGCAATCAGCACGAAGCCCATGTGGGAAACGGAGGTGTAGGCAATCAGACGCTTGATGTCGTACTGGGTGAAGGCCATCCAGGCACCGTAGAAGATACCGATCACACCCAGCCACATGGCAATCGGTGCGAACTCTGCGGAGGCGTTCGGGAACAGCGGCAGTGCAAAGCGCAGCAGACCGTAGGCCGCGGTTTTCAGCAAGATGCCCGCCAGGTCCACGGAACCCGCCGTTGGCGCCTGAGAGTGCGCGTCTGGCAGCCAGCCGTGCAGCGGAACCACCGGCATTTTCACCGCGAAGGCGATGAAGAAGCCCAGCATCAGCAGGTATTCTACGCCGTGCGACATTGGGGTCTTCAGCAGGTCTTCGTAGTTGAAGGTCCAGGTGCCGGTCGCGTTGTGGTGAACAAACACCAGCGCCAGAATGGCAATCAACATCACCAGACCACTCGCCTGGGTATAGATGAAGAACTTGGTTGCCGCCGTGATACGCGTTTTACCGTCGGACGCCTTGTGGCCCCACAGCGCGATCAGGAAGTACATCGGCACCAGCATCATCTCCCAGAAGAAGAAGAACAGGAACATGTCGATGGCAAGGAACACGCCGATTACGCCGCCCAGGATCCACATCAGGTTCAGGTGGAAGAAGCCCTGGTATTTTTCGATTTCTCGCCAGGAGCAAAGTACCGCCAGAACGCCGAGCAGGCCGGTCAGCACTACCATCAGCAGCGACAGGCCGTCAATCGCCAGGTGGATCGTAATGCCGAAACGTGGGATCCACGGCAGGATGAACTCAGACTGCCACTGCGGAATGCCCGCAGACTGGGTCAGTGAGTAACCGCCCTGCAACCACAGTTGCAGGCCAAGCGCGAGCGTCAATCCCATGGTGATCAGCGCGATCCAGCGCGGCATCTTCACGCCAAAGCGTTCAGTCTGCCAGCACAGGAAGCCGCCGATGAAGGGAATTAATATTAGCCAGGGTAGTAACATGGCGATTTACATTCCTTTTTAAGGCCCCCAACAGGGGCCTGATTTTCAACGAATTCGAATAAAATTCACTTAACGATCAACGCAACACCATCAGCAGCGCCAGCACGACAACCGCACCGATGCTCATGGACGCCACATACCAGCGCAGGTAACCGTTCTCGCTGTACAGCAGGCCTTTGCCTGCAAAGCGGGAAAGGATCGCCGGGATGTTCATCAGGCTGTTCAGCGGGTCGCGCTTCAGCAGCCACGCGATGCCAAGGAACGGCTTAACGAAGATCATGTCGTACAGCCAGTCGAAGCCCCACGCGTTGTACCACCAGGTGCCCAGCAGACGGCCCGGCGCACTGTTGGCAACGGCAGTGACCAGCGTACGTTTGCCCAGCCACAGCCATGCCGCGATCAGGATGCCCGCGATAGCGACCACACCGGAGGTGATTTCAAGCGTCAGAACGCGACCGTGCTCAAGCTCGGTGGTGTCTGGCAGCACGCCCTGCAGCGGAGGCACAATCATCGCGCCAACGAAGGTGGACAGTACCAGCAGCACAATCAGCGGCAGGTGATGGGTAATCCCCTTCCCTGCGTGAGCGTGAATTTGTTCTTTACCGTGGAATACGATGAAAATCATACGGAAGGTATACAGGGAGGTCATGAACGCACCGACCAGACCCGCAACCATCAGATTGATATGACCATTCGCCATGGCCCCCGCAAGGATTTCATCCTTACTGAAGAAGCCCGCGGTGATCAGCGGCAGAGCCGCCAGCGCCGCGCCGCCCACCAGGAAGCAGACATACACCAGCGGAATGGACTTACGCAGTCCGCCCATTTTGAAGATGTTCTGCTCGTGATGGCAGGCCAGAATCACCGAACCGGATGAGAGGAACAGCAGCGCTTTAAAGAACGCGTGCGTCATCAGGTGGAAAATGGCCGCGTCCCACGCCTGAACGCCCAGCGCGAGGAACATGTAACCAATCTGGCTCATGGTGGAGTACGCGAGAACGCGCTTGATGTCGGTCTGCACCAGCGCGGCAAAGCCTGCCAGCACCAGCGTGACCGCACCGACGATACCCACCAGGTGCAGAATTTCCGGAGTCATCAGGAACAGGCCATGGGTACGCGCAATCAGGTACACACCGGCGGTAACCATGGTCGCAGCGTGGATCAGCGCGGAGACAGGGGTTGGACCCGCCATCGCGTCGGCCAGCCATGTCTGCAACGGCAGCTGCGCGGATTTACCCACGGCACCACCCAGCAGCATCAGCGTTGCCCACCACAGCATGTTGTTGCCTGCGGCGAAGTGCGCTGGCGCCAGTTCCACCATTTCGCGGAAGTTCAGCGTGCCCAGTTCGTTGTAAAGAATGAACAGCGCGAAAGCGAGGAAGACGTCACCCACGCGGGTCACGACGAACGCTTTCATGGCCGCTGCGCCATTCTTCGGATCGGTATAGTAGAAACCGATCAGCAGGTAAGAACACAGACCCACGCCTTCCCAGCCCAGATACATCAGCAGCAGGTTATCGGCCAGGACCAGAACCACCATGCTGGCGATAAACAGGTTGGTGTAGGCGAAGAAGCGGGAGTAACCCTCTTCACCGCGCATATACCAGGAGGCGAACATGTGGATCAGGAAGCCGACGCCGGTGACCACGGAGAGCATAGTCAGGGAGAGACCATCCAGCACCAGGTTGAAACCGATGTTGAAATCACCGACCGACATCCAGGTCCACAGCGGCACGCTGAAAGGCTGACGCCCGTTGTTAAAGAAGTCGATACCCGCATACGCTGTCACCAGCGCGGCCAGGCCAACAGAGCCCATGCCGACGGTTGCAGACAGATTCTCAGACCAGCGGCCGCGAGAAAACGCCAGCAGCACGAAGCCAATCAGCGGAAAAATAATGGTTAAGGCAAGCATGTTCATCCACGCAACTCACTTACTGAATCGATGTTCAGATTCTGGCGGCGACGATGGAGCTGCAGCAACAGCGCCAGGCCAATACTCGCTTCGGCAGCCGCAAGGCTGATGGCGAGAATGTACATCACCTGACCATCGGTCTGGCCCCAGTAGCTTCCGGCGACCACGAAGGCCAGCGCGGAGGCGTTAATCATGATTTCCAGCCCGATCAGCATAAACAGCAGATTGCGGCGGATAACCAGACCAGTCAGACCCAGAACGAATAAAATCGCAGCGAGGATCAGTCCATGTGTTAAGGGGATCATGCGCGCTCCTCCGTTTTTCTTTTCGCGCGGTCGTCAGTGCGGTTGCTCAGCACCTCGCCAGCACGCTCTTCGCGGCCAACGTGGAAGGCCACAACCAGACCTGCCAGCAGCAGCATGGAGGCCAGTTCAACCGCCAGAACGTATGGGCCAAAGAGCGTAATACCGACCTCTTTAGCGCCGATCGGCGTGCCGTCGATGCCCTGATCGTTTACACCCAGAATGGCGTACACGATCACCACCAGCATGATGGCCGACAAAATTGCCGGGCCGATCCACACCTGCGGTTTTAACCACTGACGTTCCTGCTCGATTTCAGAGCCGCCCAGGTTCAGCATCATCACGACGAACACGAACAGCACCATGATGGCCCCGGCGTAGACGATGATTTCCAGCGCACCGGCGAAGTGCGCGCCCAGTGCGAAGAACACCCCGGAAATGGCCAGCAGCGAGATGATTAAGTACAGCAGCGCATGCACCGGATTGGTGTGCGTAATCACTCGCAGCGTAGCCAGGATGGCGATAAGGCCACAGATATAAAAAGCGAATTCCATTGCCCTCTCCTTACGGTAACAGGCTCTTGACGTCGATAGGCTTGGCTTCGTTCTCCGCTTCGCCCTTATCTTTGCCGTCGATTGCCATACCCGCCATCCGGTAGAAGTTATATTCCGGGTATTTGCCCGGACCGGAAATCAGCAGATCCTCTTTCTCGTACACCAGATCCTGACGCTTGTACTCACCCAATTCGAAGTCTGGGGTGAGCTGAATCGCCGTGGTTGGGCACGCTTCTTCACACAGACCGCAGAAAATGCAGCGTGAGAAGTTGATGCGGAAGAACTCAGGGTACCAGCGGCCGTCTACCGTCTCGGCTTTCTGCAGAGAGATACAGCCAACCGGGCACGCTACCGCACACAGGTTACAGGCAACGCAGCGCTCGGAACCGTCCGGGTCGCGCGTCAGCACGATACGGCCACGGTAGCGCGGCGGCAGATATACCGGCTCTTCCGGGTACATCCGGGTTTCGCGTTTGGCAAACGCGTGCAGGCCGATCATCCAGATACTGCGTACCTGGGTACCGAAGCCTACCAGTAATTCTTTTAAGGTCATGGTCTATTGCCCCTTATGGCTGCTGCCAGAGAATGACAGCGGCCGTTACCAACAAGTTGACGAGCGTCAGCGGCAGGCACACTTTCCAGCCGAAGGACATTACCTGGTCATAACGCGGACGCGGTAACGCTGCGCGAATCAAAATGAACATCATCATGAAGAACGCGGTTTTCAGCGCGAACCAGATGAACGGCGGTAAGAACGGGCCATGCCAGCCACCGAAGAACAGCGTTACCATCAACGCGGAAATGGTGACGATACCGATGTACTCGCCCACGAAGAACAGACCGAATTTCATACCGGAATATTCGATGTGGTAACCGTCGGCCAGTTCCTGTTCGGCTTCTGGCTGGTCAAACGGGTGACGGTGACACACCGCCACGCCCGCGATGGCAAAGGTAATAAACCCAAAGAACTGCGGAATCACGTTCCAGATGTCGGCCTGGTTGTTGACGATGTCGGTCATATTGAATGAACCGGCCTGCGCCACCACGCCCATCAGGGAGAGACCCAGGAACACTTCGTAGCTCAGGGTCTGCGCAGACGCACGCATCGCACCCAGCAGCGAGTATTTGTTGTTACTGGACCAGCCTGCGAACAGGACCGCGTAAACCGCGAGACCTGCCATCATCAGGAAGAACAGAATGCCGATGTTCAGGTCAGCGACCACCCAGGTCGGGCTGACCGGAACGATAGCAAACGCCAGCAGCAGCGAGGTGAAGGCGATCATCGGTGCCAGAGTAAAGATCACGCGATCCGAGAAGCGCGGGATCCAGTCCTCTTTAAAGAACATCTTGATCATGTCAGCGACCAGCTGGAGTGAACCACCCCAGCCCACGCGGTTCGGTCCGTAACGGTTCTGGAACAGACCGAGCAGACGACGTTCACCAAAGCTCATGAACGCGCCGCAGGTGACCACCACCAGCAGGATAACAATCGCTTTCAGAATGCTCAGCAGGATGTCGATAAGATCCGGCGTTAACCAACTCATGCTTTTGCCTCCTGCAGATTATCAAGACGCGCACCCGCCAGAACCGGCGCGATGCCTGGCATACCCATTGGCAGACCGACCTGCCCTGCTGTCAGACGTTCAGAAATAATCAGCGGCAGGCTGATGGTCTGGCCGTCATAGCTAAAGGCGATGTTCGCGCCCGCGTTAACGCCAAGCTTCACGGCATCCGCCGGGTTAAGCTTGATGTACGGCTGCGGCATGCGGGTCTGGAAGACCGGTGAACGCTGGGACAGCTCGTCGCTACCGAACAGGTGGTAGTACGGGGCAATACGCCAGCTACCGTCCTGCGCCTGGAAGCTCGCCGGTACGGTGGTGAAGAAGTCCAGACCGGTATCGGAGGCTTCAATCAGACGCACGCCCGGATCGCCGTGGCGCAGGGAGCCGCCCACTTCAGCCTGGAACTTGTTCCATGCCTGCGGGGAGTTCCAGCCCGGTGCCCATGCGAACGGGATTTGCGAACGCGGAGCAGACGGCTGGTTGTTCCCTTCCATGGAGAAGGCGAACATGGTGTCTTTATCCTGCGGCTGGCGCGGTTCGTGTACGCTGATATTGGCGCGCATGGCGGTACGGCCGCTGTAACGGTGCGGTTCACGCGCCAGCTTCTGGCCGCGAATGCGGAAGCTTGCTTCAGGCGCGGCATCTTTAATGCCTGCCAGCTGAGGCAGTTTTTCCACCACCGCGTCGATAACGTGGTCGAGCTGCGTCCAGTCCACTTCACGGCTCTGCACGGTGCTGTGCAGGGAGTGCAGCCAGCGCCAGCTTTCCAGCATCACGGTGTTGCTGTCGTAGTACGCCGGGTCATAAACCTGGAAGAAACGCTGTGCGCGGCCTTCGTTGTTGATAACCGTACCGTCGCTTTCTGCGAAGCTTGCCGCAGAGAGCACCAGGTGCGCTTTATCCATAATCGCGGTGCGCTGATGGTCAATGACCATCACCAGCGGGGCTTTGGAGAGCGCGGCGTCTACGCGAGCGGCAGAAGCATGACGATGTAGGTCGTTTTCCAGCACCACCACGGCGTCAGCGGCACCGGACTCCAGTTCGCTTAACGCAGCTTCCAGCGAGCCGCCGCCAATCATGCCCAGACCGATGCTGTTCACCGCACGGGCAATCATGGTCACGCCAACGTCAGCACCGCGGCCTTTCAGAGCTTTAGCCACGTTGGCTGCTGCCTGAATGATCGCTGCGCTACCGGCGTTGGTACCGGAAATAATCAGCGGTTTCTTCGCACCGGCCAGGGCCTGAACAATCACGTCAACCTTGTTTTGCAGGTCGCGATCCAGCTCAACGGCCGGTGAGTTGTTGTCCAGCGCGTGGGCAATGGCAAAGCCAAGACGCGCCTGATCTTCAACCGGTGCGCAGTAGGTCCACGCCGCGATATCGTCCAGACGGGTATTGTCGACGTTGGTCACAAACAGAGGATGCTTCGCGCGCTGGCCGATGTTCAGGATTGCCGCAATCTGCCAGTCAGCCACTTTCTGCGCCGCTGCCATTTCACGTGCTTTCCCCTTCACCGCCTGACGAACCGCCAGAGCCGCGCGTGCGCCGGTCTGCGTCAGGTCTTCACCCAGCACCAGAACCGCATCATAAGATTCGATTTCGCGCAGCGCAGGGGTATGGATACCGCCTTCACGCAGCACTTTCAGTACCAGCTGCAGACGTTCCTGCTCGCCCTGGGCGATGCCGGTATAGAAGTTTTCCGCCCCGACCAGCTCGCGCAGCGCGAAGTTGCTTTCAATGCTGGCGCGCGGGGAGCCAATACCAATCACTTTCTTCGACTGGCGCAGAATATCTGCCGCGCCCTGCATCGCCTGTTCAGCGTTCAGGGTAATGAAGTCGTCGCCACGGCGCTGAACCGGCTGACGCGGACGGTCCTTCAGGTTCACATAGCCATAGCCGAAACGACCGCGGTCGCACAGGAAGTAGTGGTTAACGGTACCGTTGTAACGGTTTTCGATACGACGCAGTTCGCCGTAGCGCTCACCCGGGCTGGTGTTACAGCCGAGAGAACATTGCTGGCAGATGCTTGGCGCAAACTGCATGTCCCATTTACGGTTGTAACGCTCGGAGTGGGTTTTATCCGTGAAGACGCCGGTCGGGCAGATTTCTACCAGGTTACCGGAGAATTCGCTTTCCAGTACGCCGTCTTCTGGACGACCGAAGTAGACGTTGTCATGTGCGCCATACACGCCCAGATCCTGACCGTCTGCATAGTCTTTGTAGTAACGCACGCAGCGGTAGCAGGCAATGCAGCGGTTCATTTCGTGAGAGATGAACGGCCCCAGATCCTGGTTACGGTGGGTACGCTTGGTAAAGCGATAGCGACGGAAGCTGTGACCGGTCATCACGGTCATATCCTGAAGGTGGCAGTTACCGCCCTCTTCACAGACCGGACAGTCGTGCGGGTGGTTGGTCATCAACCATTCCACAACGCTTTCACGGAACTGTTTCGCTTCTTCGTCATCAATCGAAATAAAGGTGCCTTCGGTGGCTGGCGTCATACAGGACATCACCAGGCGACCACGCGTGTCTTCCGCGTTTTGATATTGCTTCACCGCACACTGGCGGCAAGCACCGACGCTGCCCAGCGCCGGATGCCAGCAAAAGTACGGAATATCGAGGCCAAGAGACAGACAAGCTTCCAGCAGGTTGTCCGCCCCGTTGACTTCGTATTCTTTGCCGTCTACATGAATCGTAGCCATTAGCATGCTTCCAGTTGGCTCGGTCGAAACCGAGCGTTAATCAAAATTCTTGTCGTTACCAGCGCGCTTTAAGCAGGTTCGGCTGAATCCCATTGATCGCATGGGTATTGCTGAACGGCTGCTTGATGCCTGCTTCGAACTCGTCGCGGAAATATTTGATCGCGCTCTGCAGAGGTTCGACGGCACCCGGTGCGTGGGCACAGAAGGTTTTACCCGGGCCTAAGAATCGACACAGTTGCTCAAGTGTCTCGATATCGCCAGGCTGGCCTTCGCCACGTTCGATTGCACGCAGGATCTTCACGCTCCACGGCAGACCATCACGGCACGGTGTGCACCAGCCGCAGGACTCACGGGCGAAGAACTCTTCCAGGTTACGCACCAGCGAGACCATGCCGATCTCGTGGTCGACGGCCATCGCCAGCGCCGTCCCCAGACGGCTGCCTGCTTTACCAATGCTTTCGAATTCCATCGGCAGGTCAAGGTGGGCTTCGGTCAGGAAGTCTGTCCCTGCCCCACCCGGCTGCCAGGCTTTGAATTTCAGGCCATCGCGCATGCCGCCCGCGTAGTCTTCAAGAATTTCACGTGCGGTAGTACCGAACGGCAGTTCCCAGACGCCAGGATTTTTCACGCGACCGGAGAAGCCCATCAGCTTGGTACCGGCATCTTTGCTTGAGGAGATGCCCTGATACCACTCCACGCCGTTCGCGAGGATAGCCGGAACGTTGCACAGGGTCTCGACGTTGTTGACGCAGGTCGGTTTACCCCACACGCCGGAGCTGGCCGGGAACGGTGGCTTGGAACGCGGGTTCGCACGGCGACCTTCCAGGGAGTTAATCAGCGCGGTCTCTTCACCGCAGATGTAACGCCCGGCACCGGTGTGCACGAACAGTTCGAAGTCAAACCCGGTGCCCAGAATGTTTTTGCCCAGCAGGCCCGCTTCGGTGGCTTCGGCAATCGCGCGACGCAGGTTTTCTGCCGCTTCGATGTACTCACCGCGCAGGAAGATGTAGCCACGGTACGCTTTCAGCGCAAACGCGGAAATCAGCATGCCTTCCACCAGCAGGTGCGGCAGCTGCTCCATCAGCAGGCGGTCTTTATAGGTACCCGGCTCCATTTCATCGGCGTTACACAGCAGGTAACGGATGTTCATGGATTCGTCTTTTGGCATCAGGCTCCACTTCAGACCGGTGGAGAAGCCCGCACCACCGCGGCCTTTCAGGCCAGACTCTTTTACCGCGTTAACGATGTCGTCCGGCGCCATGCCGCCAAGGGCTTTACGCGCACCGGCATAGCCGTTTTTGCTCTGATATTCGTCGAGCCATACCGGCTGTTTGTCATCACGCAGACGCCAGGTCAGTGGATGCGTCTCAGCAGTACGAATTACAGTTTTCATTTGTACTGCTCCAGCAGGTCAGGAATCGCTTCCGGCGTCAGATGGCTGTGAGTGTCCTCATCAATCATCATGGTCGGCCCCTTGTCGCAGTTACCCAGGCAGCAGGTTGGCAGCAGAGTAAAGCGCCCATCGAACGTGGTCTGGCCCGGCTTGATATTGAGCTTCTTCTCAATCGCAGCCTGAATGCCCTGGTAACCGGTGATGTGGCAGACCACGCTGTCACAGTAGCGGATCACATGGCGGCCTACCGGCTGACGGAAGATCTGGCTGTAGAACGTGGCTACGCCTTCTACGTCGCTTGCCGGAATACCCAGCACTTTCGCGATCGCATAGATCGCCCCGTCCGGCACCCAACCACGCTGTTTCTGTACGATTTTCAGCGCTTCAATGGACGCCGCACGCGGGTCTTCGTAGTGGTGCATCTCGTGCTCAATGGCGGCACGTTCTGCTTCACTCAGCTCAAAAGCCTCGGTTTGTGGTTGTTGATTCTCGTGCATAATTAGCGGTCCACATCTGACATAACAAAATCGATACTACCCAGATACACAATCAGGTCGGAGACCAGACTGCCGCGGATGGCGGACGGGATCTGCTGCAGGTGCGCAAAGCTCGGCGTACGCACGCGGGTACGGTAGCTCATGGTGCTGCCGTCACTGGTAAGGTAGTAACTGTTAATACCCTTGGTCGCTTCAATCATCTGGAAGGATTCTTGCGCCGGCATGACCGGACCCCAGGAAACCTGCAGGAAGTGGGTGATCAGGGTTTCGATATGTTGCAGCGTGCGCTCTTTCGGTGGCGGCGTGGTCAGCGGGTGATCCGCCTTGAACGGGCCTTCCGGCATGTTGTTGAGGCACTGCTCAAGGATGCGCAGACTCTGGCGCAGCTCTTCCACTTTCAGCATCACGCGGGTGTAGCAGTCGGAAACGCCGCCGCCCACCGGGACTTCAAAGTCGAAGTTCTCGTAGCCAGAGTAAGGACGGGCTTTACGCACGTCGAAATTAATACCGGTCGCACGCAGACCTGCACCTGTTGTCCCCCACTCCAGCGCCTCTTTGGCGCCATAGGCAGCAACGCCCTGAGAACGCCCTTTCAGGATGGTGTTACGCAGCGCGGCTTTCTCGTAAGAGGCCAGACGTTTCGGCATCCAGTCGAGGAATTCACGCAGCAGGCGGTCCCAGCCGCGCGGCAGATCGTGTGCCACACCGCCGATACGGAACCAGGCCGGGTGCATACGGAAACCGGTAATGGCTTCTACCAGATCGTAAATTTTCTGACGATCGGTAAAGGCGAAGAAGACCGGGGTCATCGCGCCGACGTCCTGAATGAACGTGGAGATGTACAGCAGGTGGCTGTTGATACGGAACAGTTCTGACAGCATGACGCGAATCACGTTAACGCGATCCGGCACGGTAATGCCTGCCAGTTTCTCAACGGCCAGCACGTATGGCATTTCGTTGACGCAGCCGCCGAGGTACTCGATACGGTCAGTATACGGAATGTAGCTGTGCCAGGACTGACGCTCGCCCATCTTTTCAGCACCACGGTGGTGGTAGCCGATGTCTGGCACGCAGTCGACAATCTCTTCGCCGTCGAGCTGAAGAATAATACGGAAAGCACCGTGCGCAGACGGGTGGTTCGGACCGAGGTTGAGGAACATGAAGTCCTCGTTGTCGGTACCGCGCTTCATGCCCCAGTCTTCCGGTTTGAAGGTCAGCGCTTCCATCTCCAGATCCTGCTTGGCTTTGGTCAGCTCAAACGGATCGAATTCGGTAGCACGTGCCGGGTAGTCTTTACGCAGCGGGTGGCCGGTCCAGGTCTGCGGCATCATGATGCGCGTCAGGTGTGGGTGGCCGTCGAAGGTCATGCCGAACATTTCCCATGTCTCACGCTCGTACCAGTTGGCGTTCGGGAAAAGTTTGGTGATCGTCGGCAGATGCATGTCGTTTTCAGACAATGCCACCTTGAGCATGATATCCGTATTACGGTCTATTGAGATCAGGTGGTAGAAAACGGAAAAATCCGCAGCAGGGAGACCCTGGCGGTGCGTTCTGAGACGTTCGTCCATGCCGTGTAAGTCAAACAGCATGACGTATGGTTTTGGCAATTTCTTGAGGAAATCGACAACTTCCAGCAATTGTTCACGCTTCACCCAAACAACGGGTACCCCGGTGCGGGTAGCCTGAACAGTAAAGGCATCCGGCCCAAAACGGTTGCGCAGTTCGCCAATGACTGGGTCATCCAGATGATCCCGGGTCTGCCAGGCGGCTTCTTGCGCGGTTAAGTCGGTCATATTGTTCACCATTGCAAATGGTCCGTGGTGACTGTTGAGCCTGGCTTCGCGCTATTTGAGTAGTGATATGCGAAGGTGTTCTCCAGGCCTACAGGCGCAAATTAAATTTCGTCAGGCGTACGCAGATTGGTGACGGCAATACGTTCACCACGTTTACGCTCGCGCTCAGACTGCATGTTCGCGCGATACACACCCTGATCGCCAACGACCCACGACAGTGGGCGACGTTCTTTACCGATGGACTCCTGCAGCAGCATCAGCGCCTGCATGTAGGCTTCCGGACGAGGCGGACAACCCGGGATGTACACATCCACTGGGATAAATTTATCTACGCCCTGTACGACGGAATAGATGTCGTACATACCGCCAGAGTTAGCACATGCGCCCATGGAGATAACCCATTTTGGCTCCAGCATCTGGTCATAAAGACGCTGAATAACAGGTGCCATCTTGGTAAAGCAGGTACCGGCCACCACCATCAGGTCAGCCTGACGTGGGGAAGCACGCAGTACCTCTGCCCCAAAACGCGCAACGTCATGCACCGCAGTGAATGACGTCACCATTTCAACGTAGCAGCAAGAAAGGCCAAAGTTGTAAGGCCAGATGGAGTTCTTACGACCCCAGTTGACCATATCGTGCATGGCATGTTCGAGTTTGCCCATGTACACGCTTTTATTGACTTCTTGCTCCAGGGGGTCGGTTACGATCTCCTGTTTTTGCAGGGGGTAACGGTCATTCTCACCGTTAGGATCTATGCGGGTGAGCGTATAATCCATCTTATTGCCTCGCTGTTACTGCTGACGATTAGAGATACTGTTTTCCGGGTTGATGTGTTCACGACGTGAACGCGCAGGCGTCCAGTCAAGCGCGCCAATACGCACCAGATAAACCAGACCGGCCAGTAGCACTAAAATGAAAATTGCGGCCTCGACAAAGCCCACCCAACCACTTTCGCGAATGGAGGTAGACCACGCGAAGAGGTAAAGCGCTTCCACGTCGAAGATGACGAAGAACATGGCTACCAGGTAGAACTTGGCAGACAGGCGTAAGCGAGCGGTACCTACTGAATCAATACCTGATTCGAAAGGTGTGTTTTTGTGCCTTGCACGGGCGCGACCGCCCAGGAACCAGCCGCCGACTAACATCAGGCAGCACAGGCCAATGGCTACAATAAGAAAGATTGCGAATGCCCAGTGATGAGCGATGACTTCTGTGGATGTTGACATACTCATTGCTTACTCATCAAAAGTGATACCAACGACACTGCTCTTGCTGGCAGATGGGCATCACATCGATTCATGGGGAGGAACAAATAACCTTACACTAACTGTCAGAAATGAGACGTAGACAGCAAAATGATGGGGTTTTTTACTCCTTTCTATAACCTATTGTCAACTTTAACAAAGGTTTCTTCACATTAAATTACATCGAGCGATTCTCATTAACATTTGGTGCCCTTTAACCCTGGTGGGTACATGACTTTCCGTCAAATGTATGTTGTTGAATCGTGTCCGTTTCGGAAGTAAAAAAAATAACCCTCCTATTTTGACAGGATTTGCCAACGATTCCTCCCCCCAAATAGGAGTATTTTCTTGATCTGCGACACGCTTTTGTTAATTCAACCTGGAAAACGGCAACATATTTCCTGTTTTTTTAACATAGGGGGGATATGGATGAAGTTAGAACGGAAAACGGATGAGTTTTAATCAAAAGCATTTAGCTTATTGATAAATAGAGGGTATCCCGGAAATCCACGCGGCATACGCGGGTATTATTGCTAAAAAAAAGCCACTGCATGTGAAAATCACACGAGTGGCTTTTTTTTACACTTACATTTTGTTACCAGAATTTTGAGCGGGCGATCACTCAAAATCCCCTTCAACGATCAGGGAATCATCCCCCCCTTCGGAGGTAACGCGCTCGAACTGCCACGGGTTATGGTAGTTTTCCATCGCCTCGAACACCACCTTTGCCAGCTCGTTATGGCTGGACGAATTGTGGCAGAGCAGATATTCCGTATCCGGCAGCGCAGGCAGGCCATCAGATTTTCCCAGAACGCGCAGATCGGGGCTCATCATTTCTACCGGGCGGGCGGTGACACCCAGACCGGCTTTCACGGCGGCACGCACCGCTGGCAGCGTCGACGCCACATACGCCAGACGCCACGGAATATTGGCCTCATTCAGCGCCGTCAGCACCATATCGCGGAACGGGCTCGGGTCATCCAGTAACACCAGCGGCACCGGCTCGCCTTTTTGCAGCACGTATTCGGCCGCGCAATACCAGTGCGTAGGTGATGTACGCAGCGTCAGGCAATCAAACTGCCCGGGACGATGCGTGGTGACCACCAGGTCGACTTTATTCTCATTTAACATCTCAACCATAAAAGCATTACGCTTTACGCTAACGTCCAGCGCAAGCTTCGGATAAACCGAACTGATGCGATTGAGAAGAAACGGCAATATAGTATCCGCCGACTCATCAGATGCACCTAACGTTAGCACGCCCTGAAGGTTGCTAAACATTAATGACATACATGCTTCATCATTAAAGCGAAGAATTTTCCTGGCATAACCCAGAAGCTGAATACCGTGTTCCGTTAAGAGCTTATTACGCCCGTGACGGGCAAATAGCTCTTTACCAACCAGTTGCTCCAGCCGCTGCATTTGCTGGCTGACGGCGGACTGAGTTCGGCAAACGGCGGCAGCAGCTGCTGCAAAAGTGTTGAGATCGGCGACCGCAACAAACGTTCTCAGCAGA
Source organism: Enterobacter sp. EC_64 (assembly GCF_019584165.1). Taxonomy (NCBI): domain Bacteria; kingdom Pseudomonadati; phylum Pseudomonadota; class Gammaproteobacteria; order Enterobacterales; family Enterobacteriaceae; genus Enterobacter; species Enterobacter sp. EC_64. Next base: position 64,851 of record NZ_VDAS01000022.1, on the reverse strand, counting down.
TCGAGGTCGAGATTCATTATCGGACGATTTGCATTTATCATATCTATTCACTTTCAGGTTGCTCGTGCGGAGCTGCCCGGGTTGAAGCTGTGTGTGTACAGTTAAGCAATTCCCTCTGAAGATTTTCCCTCGCATCCCGGCCCGGCAGACTGCCTGACAGATAGTTATTGTGCTGCTTTATATCAACAGTCAGAAAGCACGTTTCATGACGTTATTTTTATTCTCTTAAACGTTCAGGATATTTAGATGTTCGCAGGTTTATGTAAATTACATTAAAGGTATAACACCTTTTCTGCCATCTGTATCGCAGCGCTGTCAACGTAGCAGGAGATGTGCGACACATTCCAGCCAGAGATAACTCTAACAATAACAATCAATTAATTCAGAAAACCAGTGTCAGATATACAAAAAACGTGCATCTGTCCTCTGCTTTCCTTGAAGACATCTTAACCCAAATCCACTTTATTTATAAGTCTTATTGCAATATTAAGGATTAAAGAAGAATGTTAAGCTTCTAAACTAATTTTATTAAAATTAACTAAAGTTGCATTTTATAGGTTAATAATAAATAAATTTTAATTTAGATTAAGACTATTCATTAATGGCACTTAACATTAATTTCACATGAGTAACTTTTATCCACAGTATGCTATTACAGAAACAGGCATCAAGCATTCAGGTTTTACGAAAAGTCACTCAGGGTGATTGCCACCTCTGTCCAGCTTACTACTTATTTTTAACAGCACATTATACAGTATTTTGGCAAATGGATAGCACATTTAACCTAACCTCTCGCTAAGCGCGCAACTTTAAGACAGTGAAAAAGCGCACGCGCAGCGAAAAAGATTCATCAATAATTTGCTCCGGGCACAAAATCTTCTCCTGCACACCCTTCAAAACGAAGCGAGGGGGGAGTACATTATTCCGTGCTGACTTCCACGGCAGGGAGCGGCAATAATAGCGAAAAGGTTAAAGGTTCATGTCCCCTATCGAAAAATCCAGCAAGCTAGATAACGTCTGTTATGACATCCGCGGCCCGGTTCTGAAAGAGGCAAAACGCCTTGAAGAAGAAGGCAACAAGGTTCTGAAACTCAACATTGGTAACCCTGCGCCATTTGGTTTTGAAGCGCCGGATGAAATTCTGGTTGATGTGATCCGCAACCTTCCGACTGCACAAGGCTATTGCGATTCAAAAGGACTTTACTCCGCACGTAAAGCCATTATGCAGCACTACCAGGCACGCGGTATGCGTGATGTTACCGTTGAAGATATCTATATCGGCAACGGCGTCTCCGAACTGATTGTGCAGGCAATGCAGGCCCTGCTGAACAGCGGGGACGAAATGCTGGTACCCGCGCCGGACTATCCGCTGTGGACGGCTGCCGTATCACTGTCCAGCGGTAAAGCAGTGCATTATCTGTGCGACGAATCCTCTGACTGGTTCCCGGACCTGGATGATATACGCGCAAAAATTACGCCCCGCACGCGCGGTATCGTCATTATTAACCCCAACAACCCGACGGGCGCGGTTTACTCAAAAGAGCTGCTGATGGAGATCGTCGAGCTGGCCCGCCAGCACAACCTGATCATCTTTGCAGACGAAATTTACGACAAGATCCTCTACGACGCGGCGCAGCACCATTCCATCGCCGCGCTGGCCCCGGACCTGCTGACCGTCACCTTTAACGGCCTGTCCAAAACCTACCGCGTGGCCGGTTTCCGCCAGGGCTGGATGGTGTTAAACGGTCCTAAAAAACACGCCAAAGGCTATATTGAAGGGCTGGAGATGCTGGCCTCCATGCGTTTATGCGCCAACGTGCCGGCGCAGCACGCGATCCAGACCGCGCTCGGCGGCTATCAGAGCATCAGCGAGTTTATCGTGCCCGGTGGACGCCTGTACGAACAGCGTAACCGCGCGTGGGAGCTGATCAACGATATCCCGGGCGTCTCCTGCGTGAAGCCGAACGGGGCGCTCTATATGTTCCCGAAAATTGACGCAAAGCGCTTCAATATCCACGACGACCAGAAAATGGTGCTCGATTTCCTGCTGCAGGAAAAAGTGCTGCTGGTCCAGGGCACGGCGTTTAACTGGCCGTGGCCGGATCACGTGCGTATCGTGACGCTGCCGCGCGAAGATGACCTGGAAATGGCCATCAGCCGTTTCGGCCGCTTCCTCTCAGGATACCATCAGTAACGTTGCCTTTCTGCCGGGTGGCGCTGCGCTCACCCGGCCTGCACAATCCGCAAATTTGCATCTTGCCTCCCCTCCCCGCACAATGAACGCCTGTCGCAGTGAAGACAAAAGGTAACCTATGAGTCAGAGTCATTTCTTTGCCCACCTCTCCCGCCTGAAACTCATCAACCGCTGGCCGCTGATGCGCAATGTCCGTACGGAAAATGTGTCAGAGCACAGCCTGCAGGTTGCGATGGTCGCTCACGCGCTGGCCGCCATTAAAAACCGCAAATTCAACGGTCAAGTCAATCCAGAGCGCATTGCCCTGCTGGCGATGTACCACGATGCGTCAGAAGTGCTCACCGGCGACCTGCCTACGCCGGTGAAATATTTCAATTCGCAGATTGCGCAGGAATATAAGGCCATTGAGAAAATTGCCCAGCAGAAGCTGATTGAGATGGTGCCCGAAGAGCTGCGTGATATCTTCGAGCCGCTTATCAACGAGCATCAGTACACGGAAGATGAAAAGTCGCTGGTCAAACAGGCCGACGCGCTGTGTGCCTATCTGAAGTGTCTCGAAGAGCTGTCCGCAGGGAATAACGAATTCTTGCTGGCGAAAACGCGCCTGGAAAAAACGCTGGAATCCCGTCGCAGCGAAGAGATGGATTACTTTATGCAGGTGTTTGTACCGAGCTTCCATTTATCGCTGGATGAGATTAGCCAGGATTCTCCCCTCTGATTTACGCCCAGCGGCGCTGCGCTTGCAGGGCCTGCTGGCTTGTTGGCCGGGTAAGGCGCAGCCGCCACCCGGCAAAATGCTCAGAACGGAAACAGGACCGGTATCAATACCACGCACACCACCATCACCAGCACGGTGAACGGCACGCCCAGCTTCACGAAATCGCTGAATCGATAGTTCCCAGGCCCCAGCACCAGCGTGTTTACCGGTGAAGAGACCGGCGTCATAAACGCCGCGGAAGCGGCCATCGCCACCATCATCGCAAACGGATACGGCGATACGCCCATGGACTTCGCCATCGCCAGGGCGATAGGTGCCATCAGTACCGCCGTCGCGGTGTTCGAGATAAACAGGCCGATGGTGGCGCACATGATGAACAGGCAGACCATCATCATGTACGGCCCATACCCGCCGCCCACGTCCATTAAGCCTTTAACGATCAGATCTACCCCGCCGGTTTTTTGCAGCGCCAGGGCGAAGGGCATCATCCCGACAATGAGAATGATGCTCGGCCAGTGAATGGCCTTATAAGCGCTTTCGGCGTCAATGCAGCGGAATTTACCCATCAACAGGCAGGCGATGATTGCGGCGACCGGATTGGGGATCTCATCGGTCAGCATCAGCGCCACCATCAATACCAGGCAAAAAATCGCATGGGGCGCCTGGCTGTGGGCGGGCGACGCGTCGCTCTCCTCAACGGGCATGTTGAGCACCACAAAATCACGCCCTTTTTGCCCGAGCTGGCTAATCAGCTTCCAGTTACCGACGACGAGAAAAATATCGCCCAGCAGGATCGGCTCATCCACCACCGCCCCTTCCATCGCCACGCCATCGCGCTTCAGCCCCACGACGTTCAGGCCATAGCGGGTACGGAACCCCATCTCCCGCACGGTTTTACCCAGCAGTTCCGATTCCGGGATCAGCGACACCTCGGCCATGCCGACATCCAGCGCCTGATCGGAGAAATACTCCCCGCGCAGCACCATCGGCTCCAGCAGCTGTTCGCTGCAGAACTCGCGCAGGTCCACATCCGCGGTGGACATATCAATCAGCAGGACGTCACGCGCGCGGAACTCCGACACCCCGTTGACGTTGACGATCACCCGGCGAAACCGTCGCCAGCGCTCTACGCCGATCACATTCGCGCCATAGCGCTCACGCAGCTTCAGGTCATCCAGCCGCAGCCCCACCATCGGCGAGCCGGGCCGGATCGCCAGACGGCGCGCGCGCCCGGTAAGGCGGTACTCCTTAATCAGATCGCGGAAGGTGCGTCGCTTCCATCCTTCTTTATTTTTGTCCTGTTTTTCACCTTTCAGGGCAAAACGGGTCAGCAGCATGTAGACCACGCCCATGACCAGAATGACCAGCCCAAGCGGGGTGACGCTGAAAAAGCTAAAGCCCTCAAATCCTTCCCGGATCAGTTCGCTGTTGACCACCAGGTTCGGCGGCGTTGCCACCAGGGTCATCATGCCGCTGATAAGCCCGGCAAAGCTCAGGGGCATCATCAGGCGCGACGGCGAGCTCTGCATCCGCATGGAGACGCTCAACACCACCGGGATAAAGATGGCGACCACGCCCGTGGAGCTCATAAACGCCCCCAGCCCGGCGACGGTCACCATCAGGTAGATCAGCATCTTGGTTTCGCTGCTGCCCGCCACTTTTACCAGCCACGCCCCCATGATGGTCGCTACGCCGGTGCGCACCAGACCATCCCCGATGATAAACAGGGCGGCAATCAGGATAACGTTGGGATCGCTAAATCCGGAGAAGGCTTCCGGCAGCGTCAGCGTTCCGCTGAGCACAAATGCGACGATAACAAACAGGGCGACGGCGTCCATGCGTACCTTGCCCGTGGCAAAAAGGATGATGGCGATTAAAAGCAGGCTCAGGACCCAAATCAGTTCACCGTTCACAACCTATCCTTGTCAGTGGAAGATGAGAAATTTTGCCATAAAAAAGCCCCAGCAATGTGGGGCCATATCATGGGATTACATTTTTAGCGAGACGGTTACAACTCCGTCAGAGGCTTTTGAAACAGACAGTGCCGTCAGTGAATCCAGCACCAGGTCTGCCTCGTCCAGGCGGGGAGATTCCGCCGGAACGTTAACGGCGATGACGTGGCTTCCTGCGTTCAGCCCGGCCAGTACGCCAGCCGCCGCATCTTCGACCACCACGCACTCTGCAGGGTCCAGGCCCAGCAGTTCAGCGCCCAGTAAAAATGCGTCAGGCTCCGGTTTACCCCGCTTCACGCGCTCCGCCGTGATAAACACGTCCGGCGTTGGCAACCCTGCAGCCTTGTGCCGGGCGTGGGCCACCGGCACGGAACCGGAGGTGACAATAGCCCACGGGATCTGCGCCTCGTTCAGATGCTCAAGCAGTTCGCGCGCGCCCGGTAACGCGGTGATGCCGTCCGTATCGGTGGCTTCAATGTGTTCCAGGTACTTGAACTCCGCCTGAATGTCCTCCTCAGAGCGTCCGGCCAGGAAGTGCCGTAGCGAGGTGATGGCCTGTTTGCCATGGATAAAATTCAGCACGTCCTGATGGTCGATGCCATGTCTGTCAGCCCAATGGCACCAGGAACGCTCCACAACCGGCAGCGAGTCCACCAGCGTACCGTCCAGATCAAACAGAAAACCTCTACACTGCACACGCACCTCCGTCAGGCATTAATGATTTGTTGAATTTCGTTGCTGCTTAAATGGTACTGACGCGGGCAGGCGTGCCACGCGCTCAGCATACGCTGATATTTATCCCACATCGGGGTCTGCGCGTTGAAGCCGTGGGTGCCCGCGTCAAAGTGGGTATAACGCCCTTCTGTATTCACCATAAAGCGAACATAGCTCAGATAACGCGCTTCCGTTGCGGCATCAAAGCCTAAGAAGGTCACGCGGCGCTCGTCAATGGACTGCTGATCTTTGAGATTCGTCCAGGACACATGCAGGGCGTGATACATCTCCATAATGTCGATCACGATGCGACAGGTTTCTTCTTTCAGCTCGCCAAACTCGCGGTCCAGTTCGCGCATTTGTAGACCAAAGCCGCGTTCGACGATGGTTTGCAGGCGGCTGTAGCGCGCAGCGTTATCGGGATCAAGCATAGTCATCATCTTGTACTGGTTAGACAAAATCAGACGTTGGGCATGGGTCATTTCCATCTTTCGACTCCTGTAGCGCATTGCACTTAAAAAAAAGACACGGTAACTGATTGTTACTGTGCCCTCTTTTCTTGGTCGTTTCGATGATCAATCACAAGTCATCGAGGAATGTTTTATCCAGTTGCTTAAATGCACGCTTTAACGTGTCCGCCAGCGCCTGGTAATCCGGCTTGCCTTCCACCGGGGCGAGCGCCTGCCCGGCCTCTTCCAGTTTACCGCGCACTTCATAAAACCAGTGTAAAATAGAAGGGGGAAGTGGCGTGATGGACCGTTTACCTAACCACCACAGGCCCTGCATTGGCAGGCTTAATGCGAAGAGCGCCGTGGCAACGGCAGGACCAAGCTGTCCACCCAACGCAATCTGCCAGCACAGCGTAAAGATAGCGACAGGCGGCATAAAGCGAATCGCATAGCGCGTGGCGCGGATGGTGCGATTCTCAATAAACATCGGCGCAAGGCGCTTTTCCATCGGCCACGTCTTTGCGTAATGCTGTCCCCGACGAAACAGGCTAAAGAAATTAACGGACGGGTTCTCTGGTGTCGACATGGCTGTACCTCAACTTCACATATAAAAATTAAAATTTTCGTGCAAAACCACAACAAGCTATGACAACGTTCAAAATATTTTGTCATCACTACCCCGTATCGGGTATCCTGTGCCAGCCTGATAGGGCCTTAGACGAGAATCATTAGCTCGTCAAATTATTGCATATTATGCCATTGGCTGAAAATTGTGCAAAATGGCATAAAATCATAGTTATTTCTTCCATCATGCCACAATGTTCGTTTGGCATGATGTTAATCATAAATGTCCGGGTCATCATGCGTTACGCTGTTAGACTCACTGACGTTTTTTTAGCCACGTATCAATAATAGGTACTTCCATGTCGAGTAAGTTAGTACTGGTTCTGAACTGCGGTAGCTCCTCACTGAAATTCGCCATCATCGATGCGCTCAACGGTGACGAATACCTCTCTGGTTTGGCCGAATGTTTCCATCTGCCTGAAGCACGTATCAAGTGGAAGATGGACGGCAGCAAACAAGAAGCGGCTTTAGGTGCAGGCGCCGCTCACAGTGAAGCGCTGAACTTTATCGTTAACACTATTCTGGCACAAAAACCAGAACTGTCTGCTCAGCTGACTGCGATTGGTCACCGTATCGTCCACGGCGGCGAAAAATACACCAGCTCCGTCGTGATCGACGACTCTGTGATCCAGGGCATCAAAGACTCTGCCTCTTTCGCACCTCTGCACAACCCGGCTCACCTGATCGGTATCGCTGAAGCGCTGAAATCCTTCCCGAATCTGAAAGACAAAAACGTGGCCGTATTCGATACCGCGTTCCATCAGACCATGCCGGAAGAGTCTTACCTCTATGCCCTGCCATACAGCCTGTACAAAGAGCACGGCGTACGTCGTTACGGCGCGCACGGCACCAGCCACTTCTATGTGACTCAGGAAGCGGCAAAAGTGCTGAACAAGCCGGTTGAAGAGCTGAACATCATCACCTGCCACCTGGGCAACGGTGGTTCTGTTTCGGCTATCCGCAATGGTAAATGTGTTGATACGTCCATGGGTCTGACCCCGCTGGAAGGTCTGGTGATGGGTACCCGTTCCGGTGACATCGACCCGGCGATCATCTTCCACCTGCACGACACCCTGGGCATGAGCGTTGACCAGATCAACAAAATGCTGACCAAAGAGTCTGGCCTGCTGGGTCTGACCGAAGTCACCAGCGACTGCCGTTACGTTGAAGACAACTACGCAGAGAAAGAAGACGCTAAACGTGCAATGGACGTTTACTGCCACCGTCTGGCGAAATACATCGGCTCTTACACTGCGCTGATGGAAGGCCGTCTGGACGCGGTTATCTTCACCGGTGGTATCGGTGAGAACGCGGCAATGGTTCGTGAACTGTCCCTGGGCAAACTGGGCGTTCTGGGCTTCGACGTTGATCACGAGCGTAACCTGGCTGCCCGCTTCGGCAAGTCTGGCTTCATCAACAAAGAAGGCACCCGCCCTGCTCTCGTTATCCCAACTAACGAAGAACTGGTCATCGCGCAAGACGCGCACCGCCTGACTGCCTGATTCCACACCGCCAGCAATGCTGGCGGTGCTGTTTTGTAACCCGCCCGATTTGGGCGGTAACGAAAGAGGATAAACCGTGTCCCGTACTATTATGCTGATCCCTACCGGAACCAGCGTCGGCCTGACCAGCGTCAGCCTTGGCGTTATCCGTGCTATGGAACGCAAAGGCGTTCGTCTGAGCGTCTTTAAGCCAATCGCCCAGCCACGTGCCGGTGGCGATGCACCAGACCAGACCACCACCATCGTTCGCAAGAACTCCAATCTGCCGGCGGCTGAACCGCTGAAGATGAGTCACGTTGAGTCTCTGCTCTCCAGCAACCAGAAAGACGTGCTGATGGAAGAGATCATCGCCAACTACCATGCTAACGCGCAAGACGCAGAAGTGGTGCTGGTTGAAGGTCTGGTTCCAACCCGCAAACACCAGTTTGCCCAGTCTCTGAACTTCGAAATCGCGAAAACCCTGAACGCAGAGATCGTTTTCGTGATGTCTCAGGGCACTGACACTCCGGAACAGCTGAACGAGCGTATCGAACTGACGCGCAGCAGCTTCGGCGGCGCGAAAAATACCAACATCACCGGCGTGATCGTCAACAAGCTGAACGCGCCAGTGGATGAGCAGGGCCGTACTCGCCCTGACCTGTCCGAGATCTTCGACGACTCGTCCAAAGCGAAAGTCATCAAAGTTGACCCGGCTAAGCTGCAGGAATCCAGCCCGCTTCCGGTTCTGGGCGCGGTGCCATGGAGCTTCGATCTGATTGCCACCCGTGCAATCGACATGGCGCGTCACCTGAACGCGACCGTGATTAACGAAGGCGACATTAACACCCGTCGCGTGAAGTCCGTGACCTTCTGTGCGCGTAGCATTCCGCACATGCTGGAACACTTCCGCGCAGGTTCCCTGCTGGTGACCTCCGCAGACCGTCCTGACGTGCTGGTTGCAGCCTGCCTGGCCGCAATGAACGGCGTGGAAATCGGTGCGATCCTGCTGACCGGTGCCTACGAGATGGACCCACGCGTCAGCAAGCTGTGCGAACGCGCGTTCGCTACCGGCCTGCCGGTCTTTATGGTGAACACCAACACCTGGCAGACCTCCCTGAGCCTGCAGAGCTTCAACCTGGAAGTGCCGGTTGATGACCACGAGCGTATCGAGAAAGTACAGGAATACGTTGCGGGCTACATCAACGCAGACTGGATCGAATCCCTGACCGCGACCTCCGAGCGCAGCCGCCGTCTGTCTCCGCCAGCATTCCGTTACCAGCTGACCGAGCTGGCGCGTAAAGCGGGCAAACGCGTTGTGCTGCCAGAAGGCGACGAACCACGTACCGTTAAAGCGGCGGCTATCTGTGCAGAGCGCGGCATCGCGACCTGTGTGCTGCTGGGTAACCCGGATGAGATCAACCGCGTAGCGGCCTCTCAGGGCGTTGAGCTGGGCGCTGGCATCGAAATCGTTGACCCGGAAGTGGTTCGCGAAAGCTACGTTGCCCGTCTGGTTGAGCTGCGTAAGAACAAGGGCATGACCGAAGCCGTTGCGCGTGAGCAGCTGGAAGACAACGTGGTGCTGGGCACGCTGATGCTGGAGCAGGACGAAGTTGACGGCCTGGTTTCCGGTGCGGTTCACACCACGGCGAACACCATCCGTCCACCGCTGCAGCTGATCAAAACCGCGCCAGGCAGCTCTCTGGTTTCTTCCGTGTTCTTCATGCTGCTGCCTGAACAGGTTTACGTTTACGGCGACTGCGCGATCAACCCGGATCCAACCGCAGAGCAGCTGGCAGAGATCGCTATCCAGTCCGCAGACTCCGCGACCGCTTTCGGTATCGAGCCACGCGTGGCGATGCTCTCCTACTCCACCGGCACATCTGGTGCAGGTAGCGACGTAGAGAAAGTGCGTGAAGCGACCCGTATTGCGCAGGAAAAACGCCCTGATCTGATGATCGACGGCCCGCTGCAGTACGATGCTGCAGTCATGGCTGACGTTGCAAAATCCAAAGCGCCGAATTCTCCGGTTGCAGGTCGCGCTACCGTGTTCATCTTCCCGGATCTGAACACCGGTAACACCACCTACAAAGCGGTACAGCGTTCTGCCGACCTGATCTCCATCGGGCCAATGCTGCAGGGCATGCGCAAACCTGTGAACGACCTGTCTCGTGGCGCACTGGTAGACGATATCGTTTACACCATCGCGCTGACAGCGATCCAGTCTTCGCAGCAGCAGTAATGTATTGCCGGATGGCGCTTCGCTTATCCGGCCTACAAAACCGTAGGCCCGGTAAGCGCTAGCGCCACCGGGCAACAAAAAGGCGACCACTTAACCGGTCGCCTTTTTTATTTACAGCAGTTCGCGCGCCGCCGATACAATGTCATGTGCCGTCAGGCCATACTCTTTCTGCAGGAAATCCTGCGTTCCCACCTGGCCGTAACGCTCCTTGACCCCGACCCGCCGCATCGGCACCGGACAGGTTTCCACCAGCACTTCTGCCACCGCCGACCCCAGCCCGTTGTGAATGCTGTGGTTTTCACAGGTCACGATGCGCCCGGTTTTCTCGGCGTAGTTTTTCACCAGCATCCGGTCGATGGGCTTCAGGGTAAACATATCGATGACCGCCGCGCTGACGCCCTCCTGCTCTAGCTGGCGCGCCGCCTCCAGCGCCTCCGTCACCATGATGCCGTTGGCAATCAGCGTGATATCGCTGCCTTCGCGCAGCACGTTGCCTTTGCCAATGGTAAAGGTCGAGCCCGGCGCATAGACGCTCGGCGCCTGCTTGCGGATGGTGCGCACCCAGTAAAAGCCGTCGAGGTCGATAAGCTGACGCAGTACGTCCTCGAACATCACCGCGTCTGTGACCTCCAGCACCACCGAATGCGCCAGACCGCGCACGATGCCCATATCTTCGAACGACATGTGCGTCCCGCCGTTGTGGCAGGCCGTCACGCCCGCGTCTGAAGCAATCACCTTCACGTTGTTACGCTGATAGTCGAGGGACATAAACAGCTGGTCAAAGCAGCGGCGGCTGGCAAAGGCGGTGAAGGTGTGAACGAACGGCTTGCGGCCGGTAAGCGACAGCCCGGCTGCCGTGCCGATGACGTTAGCTTCCATAATGCCGCAGTTAATCACGTGCTGCGGATAATCGCGCGCCACGCCGTCCATCGCCATCGAGCTCATCAGGTCGGCTTCAAGCGCAATGATGTCGCTTCCGGCCTCAATCTGCTTTGCCACGAAGCCCGCGTAAACTTTACGCATCTCAACGGCGTCTTTCTGTCCTGCCGGTGCAACCTTAATCATGTGAAGCCTCCAGTTGGCGAATCGTCTCGTTGAGGGCCGCTTTGCTCTCCGCGGTCAATCGCAGGTGATGCGAGTTGCTGAGCTGCTCCAGATACGGCACCCCCTGGCCTTTGATGCTGTCAAGGATCACCACCCGCGGGCGAGCGTCCGCGGCAGGCACCCGGGACGTTACCTCCAGCAGCGCCGGAATGTCGTCCCCCTTGACCGTCACCACGTCAAAGCCAAAGGCGCGGAATTTGCCCTCGAGGTCGAACGCGCAGATGATCTCATCCAGCTCGCCGTCGAGCTGCTGTTTGTTCCAGTCGACAAACACCGTCAGGTTGTTCAGGCGATGGTGGGCAATAAACTGGAACGCTTCCCAGCACTGCCCCTCGTTCAGCTCGCCGTCGCCGACGATGCAGAAGACCCGATTCGGCCGCCCTGCCAGCCTGTGCGACAGCGCCATGCCGCCGGCGATGGAAATCCCCTGCCCCAGCGAACCGGTGGTAGCATCTACGCCGCGCGTTTTCAGGCGGTCCGGGTGGCTGGGCAGGCGCGTACCGTTCTGGTTAAGCGTGCTCAGCTCTTCTGTCGGGAAGTAGCCCTTGATCGCCAGGGTGCTGTAGAGCGCCGGGCCCGCATGGCCTTTTGACAGCACAAAGTAGTCTCGCTCCGGCCAGTCCGGGTCCGCCGGGTCGATTTTCATCACCGCGCCGTACAGCACGGCCAGGGTTTCAACCACCGACATGCTGCCCCCGTAGTGGCCAAAGCCCAGCTGCGTCAGGGATTTCAGCGTCTCCAGGCGGATCTGACGCGCGAGTTCAGTTATCTCTTTCTCATTCATGATTTGGCTCCGGTGTTTTCCTGCGCGTTACCGCCTGCAGGTTTGTTTTTCGCGAAGACGTTGTACGCCACCAGCAGCGCGAACAGCGCCACGACCAGCCCGGTGATAGCTAGCGGCGACAGGAAGCGCGCCAGGTTGCCGAGCACAATCCCAACCGCGCCGAAGTCGGCGTCAGAGAAGGTGGTGTTGGCAAAGCCAATGGCGCCCAGTACCGGCAGCAGCAGGACCGGCAGGAAGGTAATCAGCAGGCCGTTGGCAAAGGCGCCAATCATCGCCCCACGACGTCCGCCGGTGGCGTTACCGAACACGCCCGCGGTTGCGCCGGTGAAGAAGTGCGGCACCACGCCCGGGAGGATCAGTACCCAGCTAAACTGACCGCAGATGAACAACCCCACAATCCCGCCGAGGAAGCTGAACAGGAAGCCAATCAGCACCGCGTTAGGTGCATAGGGATACACCACCGGGCAGTCCAGCGCAGGACGCGCGTTCGGCACCAGTTTTTCCGAGAAGCCGGTAAAAGCCGGGACGATTTCCGCCAGAATCAGGCGTACGCCCTGAAGGATGATGAATACGCCCGCCGCGAAGGTGATAGCCATGATGATGGCGTACACGAGGTAGTTCTGACCGGCGCTGAAGGTGGCCTCGACGTACTCGGGCCCGGCGCTCACCGCCAGGATCAGGTAGATAATCATCATGGTCAGGGAGATGGAGATTGAGCTGTCGCGCAGGAAGCTCAGGTTCTTCGGCAGGTTCATCTCTTCGGTTGAGCGGGAGCCTTTGCCAACCTTGCTGCCAATCCAACCGGACAGCACGTAGCCCAGCGTGCCGAAGTGGCCGAAGGCAATCTCATCGTTGCCGGTAATGCGCTTCATGTAGCGCTGCGCAATCGCCGGGAAGAAAGCCATGATCAGGCCGAGGATTAGCGACCCGGTAAAGACCAGCCCTACGCCTTCAAAGCCCGCCACCGTCAGGATCACGCCAATCATGCACGCCATATAAAACGTGTGGTGCCCGGTCAGGAAGATGTACTTCAGGCGGGTAAAGCGTGCGACGATAATATTCGCCACCATCCCGAAGGCCATAATCAGCGCGGTCGCTGCACCGTATTTTTCGAGCGCAATGGACACAATGGCTTCATTGTTTGGAATAATGCCCTGAATAGTAAAAGCGTGTTCAAACATGCCGCCTAACGGATTTAACGATCCGACCAGCACGGTGGCACCGCCGCCCAGTACAATAAAGCCCAGAATAGTTTTAATGGTCCCTTTCACCACGTCTGAAAACGCTTTTTTTTGCGCAACCAGACCGATTAACGCAATTAAACCCACCAGCACCGAAGGGACTTTTAAAATATCAACAACGAAATTCAGCGTTTCAAGGATAAACATATCCACCTCGCCTTATCAGGGTTATTGTCTTTCGAACCAGGCGCGCAGCTGCGCTTCAAGTTCGTTGATGTCGATGATGTTGTTGATCACCACCATCTGGCTCTCCGGCACGCTGGCGCTGGCCGCAATGTCTTTTGCCATCACGAACAGATCGGCCGCGCCCGGCGTCGCCGAGGAGAGATCGGAGTGTTCAACCTCAGCCTCAATCTCCAGCTTTTTGAGCACCTTTTTAATATTCATTTCGACCATAAAACTGCTGCCCAGGCCGGAACCGCAAATAGCCATGATTTTCATTGTTGTCCCCTTATTTTGAGTAGAGTACGCCCCATCACGCTGACGCGTAATGTAGTGAAAAACCGGATTACAGAATTAAATCAGAAGCGGTTAATAATTGTTTTAATTTCCTCCAGGGTATTCGCCTGATGCAGTTTCTCCATCTCCTCGTCGCTGGAAAATAATTCTGCGAGTGCGGATATCATTTCGATATGGCTATGTTTGTCAGGTGCCGCGAGCATGATAATCACATCGACAGGGTAAAACTCACCGGCACCAAACGCGACGCCCTGTTTTAGTTTTAATAACGACAACCCCAGTCCTTTGGCGCCTTCCTCCGGCCGCGCATGCGGCATCGCCAGCCCTGGTGCCAGCACATAATAAGGTCCTAACGCGTGGTGCTGCTTGATGATGGCCGTGACGTAGTCAGGCTCAATCACCTGCAAATCCAGCAGCGGCTTCGCGCACAGCTTCAGCGCCTGCGGCCAGTCTTCCACGCTCTCCTGCAGCGTGATGGTTGTATCATATATCCATTTTTTGAGCACTTTTCACTCCCGCCACACGTTTAAGATGAGCAAACTTTATTCAACGCATCGCGGATTGACTGCGATCGCGATCACAAAGATAGCGCTACCAATCGTTAACATGCAGAAATGTGATAGCGCTATCAAATTGCAATCACGTTGCTAAATCACAGCAAAAAAAGGGATTTAAGGCGTATACTGCCTGTCACGTGAAACGAAGGAAAAAAAGAACGCGTCTGGTCAGCAGGAAGGTGTATGTCTCTAACCCGAAAACGGCGCAGTACTGGTAAAGTGACACTCGCCGATGTCGCACAGCTTGCCGGTGTGGGCACGATGACCGTGTCCCGTGCGCTTCGCACGCCCGAACAGGTTTCCGATAAACTACGAGAAAAAATTGAAGCTGCCGTGCATGAGCTGGGTTATATGCCTAATCTTGCCGCCAGTGCCCTTGCCTCGGCGTCGTCATGGACAATAGCCATGGTGGTGCCCAACCTCTCCGAAGCCGGCTGCTCGGAGATGTTCGCCGGGCTACAGCAGGTGCTGCAGCCTGCCGGATATCAGATCATGCTGGCAGAATCCCAGCATCGTCTTGAGCAGGAGGAGAAGTTGCTGGAGACGCTGCTGGCGTCAAATATCGCCGCAGCGATTTTGCTCAGCGTTGAACATACCGACACCGTTCGCCACTGGCTGAAAAACGCCTCGATTCCGGTGATGGAGATGGGCGCCATGCGCGCCGATCCGATTGATATGAACATCGGGATTGATAACGTGGCGGCCATGTTTGAGCTCACGGAAATGGTGATTAAGCGCGGCTATCAAAACATTGGCCTGCTGTGCGCCAACCAGGAGCAGTGGATTTTCCAGCAGCATCTGCAGGGCTGGTATAAAGCCATGCTTCGCCACCATATGTCGCCTAACCGGGTCATTAACGCGGCGATGCCGCCGAGCTTCTCGACCGGCGCGGCGCAGTTGCCCGAATTCCTGCTGGCATGGCCTGAGCTGGATGCGCTGGTGTGCGTCTCTGACGAGCTGGCCTGCGGCGCGCTGTACGAGTGCCAGCGCAGGCGAATCAAAGTGCCGGACGATCTGGCAGTGGTAGGGTTTGGCGATAGCGACGTGAGCCGCGTCTGTCAGCCGCCGCTGACGACCATGGCGGTGCCGCATCGTAAGATTGGCATCGAAGCCGGGAAAGCGCTACTGGAGCGCCTGAATGGCGGAGACTGGCGCGATCAAAAGCCCATCGCGTCCAGCCTGTGTCTGAGAGAGAGCTGCTGACGCTTACTCAGCCTCTTCCTCTTTTTCTGATTTGGTCGATTCGTTTTTGGCGTTGCGGGTCATCCACAGCGCCAGCGCTTTTAACGAATCCGGCGTGAACTCGTCGCAGCGCGCGGTGATCTCTTCCGGCGTCATCCAGCTGACTTCACTCACTTCTTCTTCCTGCAGGGCGAACGGGCCGTGGGAGACGCAGCTAAACAGCCCGCCCCAGACGCGGCAGTTCTCGTCTTCGAAATAGAACTGACCGTGCTCGGCAAACGGCACGCCGGCGATGCCTAACTCCTCTTCCGCTTCACGACGCGCAGAATCCAGCAGCACTTCATCCGCCTGGACGACGCCGCCTGCAGTGGCATCCAGCATACCCGGGAGAAAATCTTTGGTGTCCGTGCGGCGCTGAACCAGAATTTTACCCATACCGTCATGCACAACGATATATGTCGCACGGTGACGCAGGCGCTCCGCACGCATTTGCTCGCGGCTGGCCTGCGCGATCACTTCATTCTCTTCGTTGACAATGTCAACCCACTCTGTACTTGCCAAATGACTCTGCTCCACCATCGGGAAACCTTCTTTTCTAAGCGCTCTTTCGGCGCGTTTGCAGTTGAGGTGTAACTTACGGATTAATCGCTACCTGCGCAATAACTTGCTGATCATTAAGTGCGATAACGCTCAGGGTATTTCCTTCCAGCATGCCGTAGCTTGCAGGATACCCGCCTTTTGGGATGCTGACCGAGCCCGGATTAAAGTGATAAATCTCACCGCGTTTTTCCGCAACCGGAATATGAGTATGACCGTAAACCAGGACATCGCCAGCCGCGAGGGCCGGGAGATTATCCGGGCTGAAAAGATGCCCGTGGGTCAGGAACAGACGGTGATGTTCGAGCAGCACCTGCTGCCACGGCGCGGTAATGGGAAAATGCAGCAGCATCTGGTCCACTTCGCTATCACAGTTGCCGCGAACAGCGATGATGCGCGAGGCATACGGGTTGAGTTTTTCCGCGACCTGCGCAGGGTCATAGCCTTCCGGCAGCGCGTTGCGTGGGCCGTGATTCAACACGTCACCCAGAATAATCAGCCACTTCGCACCACTTTGCTCAAACAGAGAAAGGACACGCTCGGTCGCGGGCAGCGATCCATGGATATCCGACGCAAACATCAGTTTCATCAGTCACTCCTCGGGAAAACAGACTGCCCCCATCATACCTGAAGCGTCAGGGCTTATCAGCCCGCGCGCTTGGCCGAGAGTGCCACATAGCGCTGCACGGAGGCACGCTGCCACTGGAACGCGGCATAATCCACCAGCAGCTGCGGCACCTCGTCACCGTTGAGGATCAGGCGGTTTAGCATCAACGCCAGATCGGCATCCGCAATGCACCACTCGCCGAACAGGTTTGGGTTGCCATGGGCGAGCAGTAAGGAGGCGGTTTCAATCAGCTTCTGCGCGCTTTCCTGGCCTTCTGCGCTGAGGGCGGGCTTTTTCACCCCGGCAAACACGACGTCCGTGGAGCGTTCAACGCGAATCGGCACCAGATCGCTGCGCAGCCACGCCTGGATCTGCCGCGCCCGGGCGCGCTTTTGCAGATCGTGAGGATAGATACGCTCCCACTCCGGGGGGGCGAACCGATCTTCCAGATATTCATCGATCGCCGACGATTCGCTCAGGGCAAATCCGTCAATCTCCAGCACCGGCACGCGACGGGTCAGGTCGTAACCCTGCCACTGCGGCTTGAGATGTTCACCGCCGTCGAGATCAACGGTCTTCAGGGTAAAAGCGAGTCCTTTTTCGGCCAGCGCAACGTAAACGCTCATGACATAGGGAGAAAAGAAGTTCGCATCGGACCACAACGTGATGACGGGCTGGTTCATAACATCCTCATAGGCTGATCGGTTTTTACTCAACATATAATCTCTTTGCCTCGCTGTCACTTGATGAAAACTCACGATTTACAACAACCACCTATACTCATTTGTCATGGCACCACTATTCGCATGGACAGGAGTTGAGAATGATCGACCTTTATTATGCCCCTACCCCAAACGGCCATAAGATCACCCTCTTTCTTGAAGAAGCCGAGCTGGATTACAGGATCATTCGCGTGGATATCAGCAAAGGCGAGCAGTTCAGCCCTCTCTTTCTGGCTATCTCGCCGAATAATAAAATCCCGGCCATCATTGATAACCAGCCGGCGGACGGGGGCAGACCGTTGAGCCTGTTTGAATCCGGTGAAATTTTGCTCTACCTGGCGGAGAAAACCGGCAAGCTGCTGAGCGGCGAACTGCGCGAGCGCCACCATACGCTGCAATGGCTTTTCTGGCAGGCAAGCGGGCTGGGCCCCATGCTGGGACAAAATCATCATTTTACCGCTTACGCCCCGCAACCCATTCCTTACGCGATAGAACGCTATCAGGTTGAGACGCAGCGGCTCTACGACGTTCTGAACCGTCGGCTGGAGAAAACGCCGTGGCTCGGCGGCGATCATTACAGTATTGCCGACATCGCCTGCTGGCCGTGGGTGAATACGCATGAAAAACACCGAATTGACCTGGCCGCTTACCCGGCGGTGAACAACTGGTTTGAGCGCATCCGGACCCGCCCGGCGACCGAGCGAGCGATGCAAAAAATCCAGCAAATTTAACCCGGTATGAGGCTGGGTGCCTGTGAGGCTCTCATGTATTATGGGCAGGAAATACTGACACGGAGAAGACCTGCAATGTCACAGCCAGACGCCA
The DNA here is from genome assembly GCF_019584165.1 of Enterobacter sp. EC_64. Taxonomy (NCBI): domain Bacteria; kingdom Pseudomonadati; phylum Pseudomonadota; class Gammaproteobacteria; order Enterobacterales; family Enterobacteriaceae; genus Enterobacter; species Enterobacter sp. EC_64. The sequence goes on along the minus strand of NZ_VDAS01000022.1, from coordinate 46,402 downwards.
TTATTCGTATAAAAAATTTACGCCTGCGTACCTTCATCGGTATCAAAGAGGAAGAGATCGCCAACCGTCAGGATATTGTTATTAACGTGGTGATTCACTACCCCGCAGACAAAGCGCGCGCCAGCGAAGACATCAATGACGCGCTGAACTACCGCACAATCACCAAGAACATTATCCAGTTTGTGGAGAATAACCGTTTCTCTCTGCTGGAAAAATTAACTCAGGATGTGCTCGATATCGCACGCGAACATCACTGGGTCACTTATGCTGAAGTTGAGATCGATAAACTTCACGCCCTGCGTTACGCCGACTCCGTCTCTATGACGTTAAGCTGGAAACGCCAGGCGTAAACCTGGAGGTTGTATGAAGATTTTGCTGACCGGCGGTACTGGCCTGATTGGTCGTCACCTCATTGCGCGTCTGCAGGCCTTGCACCACGACATCACCGTGGTCACGCGCAGCCCGGAAAAAGCGCGTCAGGTGCTAGGGGCAGGTGTTGATATCTGGAAAAATCTGGCCGAGCAGCAAAATCTGGACGGTTTCGACGCTGTTATTAACCTCGCGGGAGAACCCATCGCCGATAAGCGCTGGACGGAAGAGCAAAAACAGCTGTTATGCAGCAGCCGGTGGAACATTACCGAAAAGCTGGTCGAGCTGATCCGCAACAGCCATACGCCGCCCTCCGTGCTGATTTCGGGTTCCGCAGTAGGCTATTACGGCGATCTTGGCGAGGTGGTGGTGACCGAGGAAGAGCCTCCCCATAACGAGTTCACCCATAAGCTCTGCGCCCAGTGGGAGCGTATCGCCTGCGCGGCGCAGAGCGATCGGACCCGCGTCTGCCTGCTGCGGACAGGTGTCGTCCTCGCGCCGAAAGGTGGCATTCTGGCGAAGATGCTTCCCCCTTTCAGGCTAGGACTCGGTGGCCCCATCGGCAATGGCCGTCAGTATATGGCGTGGATCCATATCGACGATATGGTCAACGGGATTCTCTGGCTGCTGGATAACGATCTGCGCGGACCGTTTAACATGGTTGCGCCGTATCCGGTGCGAAATGAACAGTTTGCCCACGCGCTGGGACATGCCCTGCACCGCCCGGCGATATTGCGCGTGCCTGCGACGGCGATTCGGCTGCTGATGGGTGAAGCGTCTGTTCTGGTACTGGGCGGACAGAGAGCGCTGCCAAAACGGCTGGAAGCGGCCGGGTTTGCGTTCCGCTGGTATGAATTAGAAGAGGCGCTGGGGGATGTGGTGCGGTGAATATGGTACAGTGACAGGCCATGTTCCGAAGAAATGGCGTAACAATGGCAACCATCACCACTCCCCGGCTTTACCTCACCCCTTTTGAACCCACTGACTGGGCCTTCTTCCGCTCGCTGCGTGAAGATCGCCGCATCATGCGCTATATGGCCGCCATCGCCCCGGAAAAAGAGACCCGACGCGTGTTTGCCGCGCGACTCGCTGCTGCTCATGTGTTTGTCATTCGCGCCCGGGATGATGATACGCCGCTGGGCGATATCGGCCTGCAAATCAGCGCTGAGAATCGTGAAGAGGCCGACATCGGCTATACGGTTGTGCCTGCCGCGCAGGGGAAAGGTATCGCCAGCGAAGCGCTGCGCGCGGTGTGTGATTACGCCTTTAATCAGACCGGCGTGAAGGCGATTAATGCGTACGTACTGGCGGACAATGGCGGGTCGATACGGGTGCTGGAGAAAGCCGGGTTTGTGCGTATGCAGGTACTGGAAAAGGCGTATGAGATTGACGGCTTGCGCTATGACGACTGGGTGTACCGGCTGGAGTGTAGTGCGGCCTGAATGCCGGGCGGCACCGCGTTTGCCCGGCCTACGGTTTTGTAGGCCCGGTAAGCGAAGCGCCACCGGGCGATTGGGCTGCACTGCGGTCTGATGCCCTCTTACTTCAGAGAGCCTTTAAGGAACTGCTGCAAACGCGGGCTTTGCGGGTTTGCCAGCACCTCGTCCGGGTGGCCCTGCTCTTCAATTTTCCCCTGATGCAGGAAAATCACGTGGTTCGAGACGTTACGGGCGAAGCCCATCTCGTGCGTCACCACCACCATCGTTTTGCCCTCTTCGGCCAGCTTCTGCATGATGCGCAGCACTTCGCCAACGAGTTCAGGGTCCAGCGCGGAGGTCGGTTCGTCGAACAGCAGCACCTCGGGCTCCATCGCCAGCGCGCGGGCGATAGAGACACGCTGCTGCTGACCGCCGGAGAGATGCACCGGGTATTTCATCTGCTGGCGTTCGTCGATACCCACTTTCGCCAGGTATTTCACCGCGCGCTCGCGGGCTTCATGCTTGCTCAGGCCCAGCACCTGAACCGGTGCTTCCATCACGTTCTCCAGCACCGTCATGTGGCTCCAGAGGTTAAAGTGCTGGAATACCATCGTCAGGCGCGTACGCAGCAGGCGCAGCTGGTTCTTGTCTGCCACCTTCAGCTGACCGTCTTTGTCACGCACCAGGTTGATATTCTGCCCGCTCACCACAATTGAGCCTTCACTCGGCTTTTCGAGGAAGTTGATGCAGCGCAGGAAGGTACTTTTTCCCGAGCCGGATGAGCCGATGATACTGATCACGTCGCCCGCATTCGCCTGCAGCGACACCCCTTTCAGCACTTCATGTTCGCCGTAGCGTTTGTGCAAATCAATTACGTTTAATTTGTTCTCAGCCATCATCTTTCTCAGTGCGTCGAAGAAGGTTTTATATGCTGCAACCAGCGTTTTTCAGCCTTACGGAACAGGCTAATCAGAACATAAGAGATAATTAAATAGAGCACCGCCGCAATGCCAAACGCGGTAAACGGCTGATAGGTTGCGGAGTTAATATCGCGCGCGATTTTGAGCAGGTCCGGCACCGTCGCGGTAAAGGCGAGCGCAGTCGAGTGCAGCATCAAAATCACTTCGTTACTGTAGGCAGGTAACGCGATACGCAGGGCCGATGGCAGAATGATGCAGCGGTAGAGTTTCACCGACGAGAAGCCGTAGGCCCGGGCTGCTTCAATTTCACCGTAAGGAACAGAACGAATCGCCCCCGCGAAAATCTCCGTGGTGTAGGCGCAGGTGTTGAGCGTCAACGCCAGCACCGTACAGTTCAGACCGCTGCGGAAGAACGCATTCAGCATCTCAGTGCCTTTTACGATCTCAAGCGTATACATTCCCGAGTAGAACACCAGCAGCTGCACGTACAGCGGCGTACCGCGAAAGACGTAGGTGAACAGCCAGATCGGGAACTGGATAAATTTATTGTTCGAGACGCGGCCAATGGCGAGAAACACCGCCAGAATTCCGCCCATTACCACGGAGGAGATCAGCAGCCAGAGCGTAATCGCCACGCCGGTAAAGCGGTAGCCATCTGTCCACAGCAGCGATTTCCAGTATTCCTGAATAATCTCAATCACAGGTCAGCCCTCTTCACACCCACGGAGTAGCGACGCTCCAGCAGAAGCAGCACACCATTGGAGACGGTCGTAAAGACCAGATAAATCACGCCACAGACCACCGCAAAATAGAACGGCTCCCAGGTGCTCTTACCCGCCAGCTGAGTCGCTTTCACGACGTCTTCCAGACCGAGCAGCGAGACCAGCGCTGTCGCTTTGAGGATAACCTGCCAGTTGTTCCCGATGCCCGGCAGCGCGTAGCGCATCATGGCCGGGAACATAATCCGACGAAAAGTTTGTGATGAGGTAAAACCAAATGCGGTTGCCGCCTCAATGTGACCTTTCGGCACGGCCATGTAAGCACCGCGGAAGGTTTCAGTGAAGTAGGCGCCGTAGATAAAACCGAGGGTAATAATACCGGCCACCATCGGGTCGATATCAATTTGTCCCATGCCCATCGCGTCTGTTATGCCGTTAAGCGCAATCTGCAGACCGTAAAAAATCAGCAGCATCAGCACCAGATCGGGAACGCCGCGAATGAGCGTGGTGTAGCCTTCAAAGATTAGCGCCAGGGGTTTGTTAGCTGAAAGCTTCGCCCCTGCGCCTGCCAGACCTATCAGCACCGCCAGCACCACGGAGCTGATAGCCAGCTCAAGGGTGACAAGCGCGCCCTGTAAAATAACGCCAGAAAATCCGTACAGCATACCGCGAGCCCTGTCGTATCGTGAGTGGTGGAACCGTGTCTTTTCCCCTCCCGCCGTGGGAGGGGCCGCACGTTATATGACGGGGCGATTAGCCGCCGTAAACATTGAAATCAAAGTACTTTTTCGCCAGCTTGTCGTACGTGCCGTCTGCGCGCATTTCAGCGAACGCCTTGTTCAGCGCCTCACGCAGTTCGTTGTCTTCTTTGCGCAGGCCCATACCGGTGCCCACACCAAACAACTTCACGTCCTTAATAGACGGGCCGCCAAACTTGTAATCTTTACCTACCGGCGTTTTCAGGAAGCCTTCGCTAGCCGCGACTTCATCCTGGAATGCGGCATCAATACGGCCTGCCGTCAGGTCAGCGTAGATATTTTCCTGGCCCTGATAGGAGACAATTTCAATCCCCTTCGGTGCCCAGTGCTCGTTGCCGTAGGTTTCCTGAGTGGTGCCCTGCAGCACGCCCACGCGTTTGCCCTTCAGCGATTCCAGCGTAGGCTGAATATCAGACGATTTCGCCACCACCAGACGTGAATCGGCCGCGTAGAGTTTGTCGGTGAAGGCAATCTCCTGCTGGCGTTTTTCAGTGATGGAGAGGGAGGACATGATTACGTCGATTTTTTTCGCTTTCAGGGACGGGATCAGCGCATCCAGCGGGTTCTCAACGTAGGTACACTGTGCTTTGATGCGTTTGCACAGCTCATTGGCCAGATCGATGTCAAAACCGACCAGTTCACCCTTTGAATTCTTCGATTCGAACGGCGCATAGGTAGGGTCGGTACCAATTCGAATTTTCTGCGGAATAGCTGCGAATGCCGCGGTGGCGCTGGAAAAGGCCAGTACCAGTGATAATGACAACACGAGTTTTTTCATATTTGTCCTCAACAAACTGTCTTCATACGGGATTTTTACGACGACGGGGTGGTGCTAATGTGCCATTAATCCCCTCAGTCAGGCAAAGATTAATGCCTTTCCAGCGGGAATTTTTGCATTATTAATGCGTAAGTATGCACACAGCGATCCAATACAGTGCATCAAATGCACCGTATTGGGTCAACCTCTCCCGTAACGCACCTTTCCGGTGCGTCACCGTCAGGTGTTATTCACCGTATACGTTGAAGTCGAAGTATTTCTTCGCCAGTTTGTCGTACGTACCGTCTTTACGCAGCTCTGCAAAGGCTTTGTCGAAGGCGGCTTTCAGCTCGGTATCATCCTTACGCAGGCCAATCCCGGTGCCGTCGCCAAAGTACTTTTTGTCTTTCACCGACGGGCCTGCAAACGCGTAGTCTTTACCCGCAGGCTGCTTCAGGAAGCCTTCGCTCGCGGCGACTTCATCCTGGAATGCCGCATCCAGACGGCCTGCCGCCAGGTCAGAGTAAATCAGATCCTGGTTCTGGTAAGCCACCACGTCTACGCCCTTCTCACGCCAGTTAGCATTGGCATAGCCTTCCTGCGTCGAGCCCTGAAGCACGCCGACATGCTTGCCTTTCAGCGAGTCGATGGTGGGCTTAATCGGGGAGCCTTTAGGCGCAATCAGGCGAGAATCCGCGGCGTAGAGCTTGTCAGAGAAGGCAATCTCCTGCTGGCGTTTTTCAGTGATGGAAAGAGAAGAGATAATGGCGTCGATTTTCTTGGCTTTCAGCGACGGGATTAACGCGTCAAAGTCGCTGCCCACCCATGTGCATTTCACCGCAATGCGTTTGCACATTTCATTACCCAGATCGATATCAAACCCCACGAAATCGCCTTTCGCATCCTTGGAAGAGAATGGCGCGTAGGTTGCGTCTGTACCGATACGAACCGTCTGTGGAAGCGCTGCGTAGCTACCTGCTGCCGCACTTAACCCCACCAGCAAAGACAGAGCCAGAACCGTCTTCTTCATACATTTACCCTCAAGTACCGTGATTTTATTATGTATTGTGTTGTGTGTTGTGTTGCAGGCTTCATCTTGCAGGTCTTATGCCACATTGCCGTCTGGTTAAAACTTCGACGTTAAATATGTTAATAAAACGTTGCGATACTGCCTTAATGGTGAAAGATAGCAGGTCTGCCGAACGAACCGGAGAGAGAAAAAGGGAAAAAACGAATTAAATGTCGAGGATATGATCGCCGTTGCATAATTGCCCTGAAACAGGGCAACGTGTCTTTTCATGCACCGGCTATGTGCACAGATTCAGGCACCCTGCCAGCGGGTGAAGAGATCCTCGGGCAGGTCGATGTCGAACTGATCGAGTACGCGGTTAACGGTCTGGTTGATAATGTCGTCCAGCGTTTGCGGACGATGGTAGAACGCGGGCACCGGCGGCATGATCACAGCCCCCAGCTCAGCAGCCTGCGTCATTAAGCGCAGATGGCCCAGGTGCAGCGGCGTTTCCCTCACGCACAGCACCAGAGGACGCCGCTCCTTCAGCACCACATCCGCCGCACGCGTCACCAGGGTGTCGGTATAGCTGTTCACAATGCCGGAGAGCGTTTTGATTGAACAGGGCAGGATCACCATGCCGGCGGTTTTAAACGAGCCTGAGGAGATGCTGGCGGCGATATCACGGGCATCGTGAACGACATCCGCAAGCGCCTGAACATCACGCAGGGAGAGATCGGTTTCCAGAGAGAGGGTCTGCCGCGCCGCCTGGCTCATCACCAGATGGGTTTCGACGTCCGCCACGTTACGCAGAACCTGTAGCAAACGTACGCCGTAAATCGCACCGCTGGCACCGCTGAGCCCAACTATGAGTCGTTTCATGATTTTCGCCCTTACTGATTTCAGGGCAGACTGTGCAGGATTTTGCGGGGAGTTGCAAGTGAGGGCATACGCCCTCACCTGCCGGAACATCAACCTTCGTTGTGCATCTCTAAGCTTTCGAGATCGTTTTGCAGCTGAACGGCTTTGGCGTCGTCGTTGCGCAGCGAATCAAGATAGTCGAGGTACTGCTGGTCAACGTCTTTGGTCACGTAAATACCGTTGAACACGGAGCATTCAAACTGCTGAATTTCCGGATTCTCGGCACGCACCGCGTCGATGAGGTCGTTCAGATCCTGGAAAATCAGGCCGTCAGCACCGATGATCTGGCGAATTTCGTCCACTTCACGGCCATGAGCGATCAGCTCGTTGGCGGTTGGCATATCAATACCGTACACGTTCGGGAAGCGAATCTCCGGCGCAGCAGAGGCCAGATAGACTTTCTTCGCACCCGCTTCGCGTGCCATCTCGATAATCTGCTCAGAGGTGGTACCGCGAACGATGGAGTCATCCACCAGCAGAACATTCTTGTCGCGGAATTCCGCGCGGTTAGCGTTCAGCTTGCGGCGCACGGACTTACGGCGCAGATGCTGCCCCGGCATGATAAAGGTGCGGCCAACGTAGCGGTTCTTCACAAAGCCCTGACGGTATGGCTTATCCAGAATGCGGGCGATCTCCAGCGCGATATCGCAGGAGGTTTCCGGGATAGGAATCACCACGTCGATGTCCAGATCGTCCCACTCGCGGGCAATCTTCTCGCCGAGCTTCGTGCCCATATTGACGCGCGCGCTGTAGACGGAAATCTTGTCGATGAAGGAGTCCGGACGGGCAAAGTAAACGTATTCAAACAGGCACGGGTTGCTGACCGGGTTGTCGGCACACTGGCGGGTAAACAGCTGGCCCTTCTCGGTGATATACACCGCTTCGCCCGGCGCCACGTCGCGCAGGAATTCGAAGCCCAGGGTATCCAGCGCCACGCTTTCAGAGGCAACCATATATTCGGTACGGCCATCGCCGAGGTCGCGCTTGCCGAGCACCAGCGGACGAATGCCGTTTGGATCGCGGAAGGCCACCATGCCGTGACCGATGATCATCGCCACGCAGGCGTACGCACCGCGGATCTGACGGTTGGTCGCGGCAATCGCGGCAAAAATGTTGTCCGCTTCCAGCGGATAGTGACGGAAGTTATCCAGCTCGCTGGCGAACACGTTGAGCAGGATTTCAGAATCAGAGGTGGTGTTAATGTGGCGACGTTTCTCTTCGAACAGCTTTTTACGCAGCTCATGCGCGTTGGTCAGGTTGCCGTTATGGGCAAGGGTGATGCCATACGGTGAGTTGACGTAGAAAGGCTGTGCCTCAGAGGCGCTGGAACTGCCAGCGGTAGGATAACGAACGTGACCGATCCCCATATTACCTTGCAGACGCTGCATATGGCGGGCTTCAAACACATCGTTTACCAGGCCATTCGCCTTGCGTAAACGGAAGCAGTTGTTTGCATCAATGGTGATGATACCCGCAGCATCCTGCCCACGGTGCTGAAGCACCGTTAACGCGTCATAAATCGACTGGTTTACCGGCATGAAACCGGCGATACCGACAATACCGCACATTCGTCTTTTCCTCGTTAAGCCACATCTCAGGGTTTATGCCCTGGGCAAAAAACTCGACGAGCTTTGCAGATAGTCAAAGAACCATCTGATGATGAAGCTGAACTCTGGAATGAGCTGCGATTTCTGCCAGTCTTCACTTTTGGAGAACCCGGTAAAGGTATCCAGGAAGAACAGGATCGCGGCCACAATCAGCACGCCTCGCAACGCCCCGAAACAGATCCCGAGTACCCTGTCCGTTCCTGACAGACCGGTTTTCTCGACCAGCTGACCTATCACGTAATTGACGATAGCGCCAACAATCAGCGTCGCGATAAACAGCACCGCGATGGCGATTCCATTTCGGACCAGTTCATCTTCAAAGCCCGTGAACCAGACAGACAGGTAAGTGTAGTAATGACTGGCGACAAAGAAAGCACAACCCCAGGTCACCAGCGATAACGCTTCACGAACAAAGCCACGGATCAGGCTAACCAGACAGGAAAAACCAATCACCGCAATGATGGCGTAATCAATCCAGACCATATGTGTCCCACGATTAAACGCCCTGTCATCCAGTTCGGGGCGAATTCTAACAGAAAAAGAAAACGTTTGCGTAGGGATTTCCTTCCCGCGCGTAAATAAAAAAGGCGCTGAAAAAATGTTCAACGCCGTGGCTTATCGCCTCTCTCTTACAGGAGCAGGTCGTACTTAGTTCGCGCTGTAGCCCATCACCACACCGCTCAGGCCGGAGATCTGCTTCAGCTCACCCAGCGACCCTTTCAGTTTGTCTTTAGACGCTTCTGGCCCCACGAGGATACGGGTAATTTTACCCTGCACCGGCGTGGAAGGTGAAGTGTAAACACGATATCCCGCACTGCGCAGTTTACCCACCACCTCATTCACCTTGTCCGCATTTTTCAGCGCACCGAGCTGCACCACGTAGGCTTTGCCCGTTGGGGCAGCAGCGTCCTGCTGCGTCGGTTTTGCTGGCGGAGGCCTCTCTGACGCTGCAGCGAGCTGTTCTGCCGCTTTATCACGCTGCGGTTTCGGCTGCGGCTTCTCAACCGGCTTCGGTTTTTCAACCGGTTTAGGCTGCTCGACCGGCACAGGATCGATATCGCTGTTGCTCGTGGCCGCCAGGCGAGACGGATCGAGCGACGGTGCGGCGGCATCGCCCGCGCGCACCTCTTCCGCCGCCCCTTCCGGAGGCTGAGCAGGCAGCGCCTGCGTCGCCGCGGGCAGCATATCCGGCTCATCGCGGTCGCCCGGTTTCGGCACCAGCGGAATCGCGGCAAACTCATCCTGATAATGCTTTTTCTGCCCGTCGAGCAGCCCGGGAAGAATAATCACCCCGAGCGCGACCAGCACAATGGTTCCTGTTAAACGGTTCTGAAACTTACTCGCCACCGGTTCTCCCCGCGTCCATCACTTCCATGACATGTGCCACCGTGTGGAATGAACCACACACCAGCACGGTATCTTCTGGTTTAGCCTCCGCCATCGCGGCATGCCAGGCCTGCGCCACGCTACTGTAGATTGCGCCTTTGCCGAGATGTTCCATCAGTTGCTCAGCCGTCGCGCCGCGTGGCCCCTCCAGAGGAGCACAATACCAGCTATCGACCACACTCTCCATGCAGGCCAGCGTCCCGCCGATATCTTTATCATGAAGCATACCGATAACCGCCAGCACGCGCCCGGTTTTTGGTAACGATTTGAGACGTCCCGCGAGATACGCCGCCGCGTGGGGGTTGTGCGCCACATCCAGAATCAGGCGCGGTGACTCGCTCACAATCTGGAAACGTCCTGGCAGAATCGCGTTTTGTATACCCTCGCGGATCGCCTGTTCGCTGACCGCGAGGCCGCTGGCGCGCAGTGCCGCCAGCGCGGTTGCCGCGTTTGGCTGCGGGACCTGCGGCAGCGGCAGGTTATCCAGCGCCCCCTGCGCGTCGCTAAAGCGCCAGCCGTTGTCCTGAACCTCATACTGCCAGTCAACGCCGCGGCGCAGCAGCTGTGCGCCCTTTTCGTTCGCCACGTCAGCAATGGTGTGCGGCATGTCCGGCTCGCCCACCACGGCAGGTTTATTTGCCCGGAAAATACCGGCCTTCTCGCGGCCAATGCTTTCACGATCGGGCCCCAGCCAGTCGATATGATCCAGCGCGATGCTGGTCACTACCGCCACGTCTGCATCGACGATATTGGTCGCATCAAGACGTCCGCCAAGACCAACCTCAAGGATCACCACGTCCAGCTGGGCCTGTTTGAACAGCCACAGGGCCGACAGAGTGCCGTATTCAAAATAGGTTAATGAGGTCTCTCCGCGCGCGGCTTCAATTTCCGCGAACGACGCCGTATGCGCCGACTCCGGCAGCTCGCGGTTCTGCACACGAACCCGCTCGGTGTAGCGTACCAGATGTGGCGAGCTGTACACGCCGACCCTGTAGCCCGCCGCCATCAGGACGGATTCCAGCGTGCGGCAGGTGGTACCTTTGCCGTTGGTGCCTGCGACGGTGAACACGAAAGGCGCCGGTTTCAGCACATCAAGACGCGCGGCAACCTGGCTTACGCGCTCAAGCCCCATATCGATGGTTTTACTGTGCAGGTTTTCCAGATAAGAAAGCCACGCGGCCAGGGGCGACGTGGCTTGGGGAATGCTTTTATTTTCCATAATGCCCGGTTGTCATTAACAGATTAGAAAGCAAAAGGGCAGCGCCAACCGGCCCTGCCCTTTTCAGTTATCAGGCCTCGGGTTCCTGATCCGGTACCACCACGCCTTCACGCGGCTCATCCGGGTTCGGCGCTGGCAGATTCATCAGCTTCGCCAGGATGCGCGCCAGCTTCAGGCGCATTTCCGGACGGCGGACGATCATGTCGATGGCGCCTTTCTCAATGAGGAACTCACTGCGCTGGAATCCCGGCGGCAGTTTTTCACGAACGGTCTGCTCGATAACGCGAGGACCCGCAAAGCCGATCAGCGCTTTTGGCTCAGCGACGTTCAGGTCGCCCAGCATCGCGAAGCTCGCGGAGACGCCGCCCATGGTTGGGTCGGTCAGCACGGAGATGTACGGCAGACCGCGCTCCTGCATCTTCGCCAGCGCTGCAGAGGTTTTAGCCATCTGCATCAGGGACATCAGCGCTTCCTGCATACGTGCTCCGCCGGAGGCAGAGAAGCAGATCAGCGGACAGTTGTCTTCCAGCGCCTGCTCAACGGCACGCACGAAGCGCGCACCGACCACGGAGCCCATTGAGCCGCCCATAAAGGAGAACTCAAATGCAGCGGCAACAACCGGCATCCCATGCAGGGTGCCTTTCATGACGACCAGCGCGTCTTTCTCGCCGGTCTCTTTCTGTGCGGAGGCCAGACGATCTTTATATTTTTTGGAGTCGCGGAACTTCAGCACGTCTTTTGGCTCAAGCTCGCTGCCCAGTTCTACCAGAGAACCTTCGTCCAGCAGGCTATGCAGGCGGTTGCGCGCCGACATACGCATATGGTGGTCACACTTCGGACACACCTCAAGGTTGCGCTCCAGCTCTGCGCGATACAGAACCTGGCCGCAGCTATCACACTTCGTCCATACCCCTTCAGGAATGCTCGCTTTACGCGTTGGGGTAATGTTGCTTTTAATTCGTTCAATCCAGCTCATTGATAACCTTTCTGCCTGAACCTGGTCGTATGCCAGTTTTGCTATAAGAGGCGAATAATGCCATTTTTGCCTCCAACAGACCATGAATGTTGCACATTAAAACATAACAGCCCGAAACTTTGGATAAAAAAGTGGTCGAACCGCCAGCGTGCATTTACTTCGCTTGCTTTGCCGCCGCACGTTTATGACGAATGATTTCGATAACGCCCGGCAGTACGGAAAGCACAATAATCGCTACAATCAGTAACTTAAGATTTTCCTGAACCACTGGGAGATCGCCAAACAGGTAACCCGCATAGGTAAACAGCAGTACCCACAGCAGCGCCCCCACGACGTTATACATGGCAAAATGACGATAGGACATATGTCCCATTCCCGCCACAAACGGTGCAAATGTGCGCACAATAGGCACAAAGCGCGCAAGGATAATGGTTTTTCCGCCATGGCGTTCATAAAACGCATGAGTTTTATCTAAATAGCTGCGGCGGAAAATTTTTGAATCCGGATTGCTGAAAAGCCGTTCACCGAATACGCGTCCAATCGTGTAGTTGACCGCATCACCGACGATGGCGGCAATCACCATCAGCACCACCATAAGATGCACATTCAGATCGTTGGTGGGCAGCGCCGATAACGCCCCGGCGACAAACAGCAGTGAATCGCCCGGCAGGAACGGCGTGACAACCAGCCCGGTTTCACAGAACAGAATGAGGAACAGAATGGCATAAACCCAGACGCCATACTGCGCGACCAGCTCTGCCAGGTGAACATCAATATGCAGGATGAAATCAATCAAAAAACGAATTACGTCCATATTGTCTAAGCCTTAATTGCACCTTTGTTTAGTCCGCTAAAAACAGCGGCCCCATTGGCGGTTTCGGCAGGTCAAACCGATCCGGATAGTCTACCGAGACCAGATACAGCCCTTCCGCTTTCGCCGTGGCTGCCGCAAGCGTTCTGTCCTTCGCTGCCAGCAGGTCTGCAATCCAGCTCTCCGGCTGGTGTCCGGCACCCACTTCCATCAGGCTGCCCACAATATTCCGCACCATATGATGTACAAAGGCATTGGCTTTGATATCCACCACCACATACGCGCCAAAACGGCTGACGTGAATGTGCATGACATTACGCCACGGCGTGCGGGACTGACACTGCACCGCACGAAACGAGGTAAAGTCATTTTCACCAATCAGACACTGCGCCGCGCGATGCATGCGTTCCGCATCGAGCGGTTCATAAAAATGCGTCACGCCCTGGCTTAACACCGCCGGACGCAGACGCTGGTTGTAGATGACATAACGGTAACGACGCGCGGTGGCGCTGAAACGCGCATGAAAATCATCCGGCACAGCTTTCACCCAACGCACCGCAATGTCACCAGGCAAATTCGCATTTACACCCAGCGTCCAGGCGGCATCCTTACGCACGGCGGTGGTCTCAAAGTGCACCACCTGCCCCGTGCCGTGAACGCCCGCGTCCGTACGGCCTGCGCACAGGACGTTAATCGGCTCGTTTGCCACCTGAGAGAGCGCTTTCTCCAGCTTCTCCTGGACGCTGCGTACCTCATTCTGACGCTGCCAGCCATAATATTTACTGCCATCGTACTCAATACCGAGGGCAATTTTATGACCCGGCTTTTGTTCCACGTCTGACATCAGTACAGGTACTCCTGCACCAGTTTCTCGGCGATCTTGACCGCCATCAGCGCGCCGCCGAAACGAACGTTGTCGGCAACGGACCAGAACTGAACCTGCTCCGGCATACCGTAGTCGTTACGCACGCAGCCAACGGAAAGATGCGCGCTACCGGTGGCGTCGCCTACCTGCGTCGGGAACTCGCTCTCTTCAGAGAGGACGATGTCTTCCCCGCGGCCAAACGCATCGCGCGCCTCTTCTGCCGCCAGGGGACGCAGCGCTTCAAAGCCGACCATCTGCGCGTGACCGTAGAAGACCGGGGACTGCACGACGCTTGCGGAGATCATCAGGCCATCGTCCTGCAGAATTTTACGCACCTCATCGACGATACGACGCTCTTCGCGCACGGAGCCCTCGCGGTCCGGCAATAGCGGCAGCATGTTGAACGCCAGCTGGCGGCCAAAGAAATCATCTTCATCAATCGGAATGCCGTTCAGCAGCTTCGCGCTCTGCCCGGCCAGCGCGTCAACGGCCTTTTTGCCGTTTGCGGACGCGGACAGCAGGCTGGTGACGGTAATGCGCGACAGGCCGCCGTCGTCGATCAGCGGTTTCAGTGCAGTCAGCAGCTGGCTGGTCAGGCTGTTCGGCACCGCAATGACGTTACGGTTGCGGTAGTCAGCCAGCACAAACGGGTTCACGTCCGGCACCACCAGCGGCACATCCGGCTCCATGGAGAACAGACCGCTCAGATCGATGACCAGGCAGCCTGCGTTGGTCGCCTCTTCAACGTACGCCGCAGTGGCTTCAGCGCCCGCGGCGAAAAACGCCAGCTGCGCCTGCGTCCAGTCGAACGCCGCCGCATCCTGAACCATGACGGATTTATTGTTAAAACGCAGATGCTCACCCGCGCTATCCGTTCGCGCCAGCGCATAGATATCGCCCACCGGGAACTGACGCTCAGCAAGCGTTTCGAGCAGGGCTTCGCCCACGGCACCCGTGGCACCTAAAATGGCAATGTTCCAGCCTTCAGACATGGTGGTTTACTCCAGAAATAAAAAAGCGTCCCTGTCGGAGTATCCGACAGGGAGCATTAAGAAGACATTAATGCGCCGGGTGATGAACGGCGTTAAACCCCAGCTTGTGCAGCAGCGTCGCCGCCGACGCGTCGTCGCACATCACATAGAGGGAAGACCACTCGCGGCGCTCAACGTAGTTCTTGCGCAGCTTATCAAACTCACCCGGGATCCCCGCCACTTTACGCAGCAGCGCATCATCGCGGCGCACATCATACACCAAATGCACCAGCCTTTTCAGCGTTGCCTGATCGAGCGGGCCGTGAAGGGTAATGCGGCCAAATTCAGGCGCGGGGAGTAAGGTATCCAGCGCCACCTGCTGCGGATGGCCGATAAAGGCGCTGTAGGCTTCGAAGACCTGCGTCGTACCGCGGGCTTTCCCTTCGAGGGTATAACCAGCGATATGCGCCGTGCCCACATCAACCTTATTTAGCAGCTCAACGTTGAGGTCCGGCTCCGGCTCCCAGACGTCCAGCACCACGCTGAGGTCTTGTCCTTCGTTCAGACACGTCAGCAGAGCGGCGTTATCGACTACCGGACCACGGCAGGCATTTATCAGAATAGTGCCAGCCTTCAGACGGCGAATTAACGCCTCATCGGCCAGATGCAGAGACTTATACGGCCCCTCTTTAAACAGCGGCGTGTGGAACGTCAGCACGTCGCACTGTTCAACCAGCTCGTCCAGCGAACGGAAATCCCCGTCATCGCCGTTGTCTTTGCGCGGCGGATCGCACAGCAACGTGCGGATCCCTAACGCTTCCAGGCGCTTTTGCAGGCGTCCGCCGACGTTACCCACGCCGACAATCCCCACGGTGCGGTCTTTCAGCGCAAACCCGTCGCGCTCGGCCAGCATCAGCAGCGAGGAGAAAACGTATTCCACGACGGCAATCGCGTTACAGCCCGGCGCGGCGGAGAAACCGATTCCGGCCTGCTTCAGCCATTTATCATCCACATGATCGGTCCCTGCCGTTGCGGTCCCAACGAACTTAATCGCCTTACCGGCGAGCAACGCCTCATTTACTTTGGTCACCGAGCGCACCATCAGGGCGTCGGCATCGTCCAGTTCGTTGACCGGGATCGGGCGACCAGGAACAGCCTTAACGTTACCCAGGCGGCTAAACAGCTCACGGGCGTAAGGCATATTTTCATCAACGAGGATTTTCACGTCTGAGTACCTGTTTGAGAGGAAGAAAACCTGCCAAGTGTGCCATAATCTGGCCGCCAGGCATATACGTCTGCCAGGTTTACGCTGAGTTTTGACTTTAAGGATTTTTGACGATGCAGCCCATTTCAGGTACGCCGCCACGCCCTCCGGGTGAAGGCCCCGTCACGCCAAACGTTGCCGGTGAACAACCGCTATCCACGCAACAGCGCACCGTGCTGGAGCGACTGATCACGCGCCTGATTGCGCTGACTTCACAGCAAAACGCGGAAGTCTGGGCCGGGGTGAAGCATGATTTAGGCGTGAGGAACGACGCACCGCTGCAGTCGCGCCATTTCCCCGCTGCCGAGCAAAATCTGAACCAGCGTATTACGACCGCGCAGCAGAACCACACCACGCGCCAGATTGTTTCTCAGCTGACGGAGCTGCTGGGCCAGGGAAATAACCGCCAGGCGGTGAGTGATTTTATTCGCCAGCAGTATGGTCAGACCGCGCTGGGCCAGCTTACGCCCGACCAGCTCAAAACCGTGCTGACGCTGCTGCAGAACAATGAGCTGTCGATTCCGCAGCCGCAGGTGCGCCCGGCGACCGAGCGTCCGCTGCTGCCCGCCGAGCACAATACGCTCAAGCAGATGGTGACAAAGCTGGCCGCGGCCACCGGCGAGCCGACGAAGCTTATCTGGCAATCCATGCTGGAACTGTCGGGCGTGAAGGCAGGCGAGCTGATCCCGGCCAAACAGTTTACCCATCTGGTGACCTGGCTCCAGGCACGCCAGACGCTCAGCACCCAGAGCGCCCCGACTCTGCATACTGTCCAGGCCGCGCTGAAACAGCCGCTTGAGCCGCACGAGTTCGAGGTGATTCGGGATTATGCCCAGCAGAACTGGCAGGCCACGCCGCAAACGGTACTGACTACCGCGCAGGTGCAGGATCTGCTCAACCAGATCTTTGTTCGCCGCGCCGAGCGCGAAGGCGGCGTACCAGAGGTGAGAAATATTCAGCCGATCTACAGCCCGCTGTTTGCGCCGGTCGTGGAGACCTTCAGAACACTTTCTGCGCGTCCGGGATTGATATTTATTGCACTGCTGATTGCGCTGGCGATTTTCTGGCTGGTTGCCTGATATTTTGCCCGGTGGCGCTGCGCTTACCGGGCCTACAACGGCTTGAACCGTAGGCCGGGTAAGGCGCAGCCGCCACCCGGCAACAACGACTCACGTTCTACGAAACGCCACCAGCGTCACCACGATCCCCACCACCGCGGAAACCGCACCGGCCAGGAAGACGGACGGATAGCCAAACGAGGTGGCTAACACCCCGGCCAGCGGCCCGGTTAACCCGTATGAGATATCCTGAAACGCCGCATAGCCGCCGAGCGCCGTCCCGCGCACCTGCGGAGCCACGCGCTTCACCACTTCAACACCGAGTGCCGGGAAAATCAGAGAACAGCCGCAGCCGGTCAGCGCCGCACCAAGCAGGGCCACGGATGCCACGGGTGCATTCCACAACAGCAGAAGACCGATCGTTTCAATGACCAGCGACGCCACCGCCACCTTCACGCCACCAAAGCGATCCGGCATCCAGCCAAAAAGCACGCGCATCAGCACAAACGCGCCGCCAAACGCGGTAAGCGTAAAACCGGCCATCGTCCAGCCGCGGCTCATAAAATAGAGCGAGACGAACGTCCCAATCACCGCAAAACCCACGCCCTGCAGCGCCAGACCCAGGCCCGGCTGCCAGATTTGGCCGACCACGCTCCACAGGGAAGGACGCTCGCCTTTGTGCGCAGGCACCTTACGCACCGAGCCGTTAAACGCCCATGCCACCAGCGGCAGCGCCATGGTGGTGGCAGCCAGCGCCGCAAAACCGAACTGGCTGTTGATCAGCAGACCAAGCGGTGCCCCGGCGGCCAGCGCGCCGTAGATGGCCATGCCGTTCCAGGACATCACCTTGCCGGAACGTGCTGGCCCCACCAGCCCCATTCCCCAGGTCAGGGTGCCGGTCAGCAGCTGGCTTTCACCGAAGCCGAGAATTAAACGGCCCAGCACCAGCAGCGCAAATTTATACGCGGCATCGACCGGCAATAGAGCCGCCAGCAGCCATGCGCCGCCCGCCAGCCCGCAGGCAAACATCCCCTGCAGCGCCGAGCGTTTGGCACCGTGCTGGTCCGCCAGCCGTCCGGCGTAGCCGCGGGTTAATACCGTGGCTAAAAACTGAATGCCCACGGCAATGCCGACCATGGTGTTGCCATAGCCCAGCTCCTGATGAACGAACAGCGGGATCACCGGCAGCGGCAGGCCAACGGTCATATAGGTCAGGAATACCGCAAAGGCGATACGGAACAGCGAGACGTTCGCTGAAGGGGTTGTTTCTGTTTGAGTTACTGCAGTCATGCTTTACTCCGAAATGAAGAGTAAGGCGGGGAAATGCCACGCCCCCTCTACCTGATTATCAGGATTAAGGTGCGTTGGTTGACGTTAAACGCTTACGCATTATCGTGAGGATAATGTTGAGTGGTGAAGTTTGCCTGTGAGATCAGCCGCTTGTCAATGCATAAAAAAGGGAGCCTTATGGCTCCCCTTTCGAATCAAACATAAAACTTATGCTTTCAGCTTACGCATGACCAGCGTGGCGTTGGTGCCACCGAAACCGAAGCTGTTGGACATGACGGTAGTCAGCGTCGCTTCCGTTGGTTTGGTCACGATGTTCAGGCCAGCAGCCTGCTCGTCCATCTCTTCGATATTGATGCTTGGGGCGATAAAGCCGTTTTCCAGCATTAGCAGAGAGTAGATCGCTTCCTGAACGCCAGCCGCACCCAGAGAGTGACCGGTCATGGCTTTGGTCGCAGAGATCGCCGGGCTGTTGTCGCCGAAAACTTCGCGGATCGCACCCAGCTCTTTCACGTCGCCTACCGGCGTAGAGGTACCGTGAGAGTTCAGGTAGTCGATTGGGGTGTCAACGCCGTGCATCGCCATCTTCATGCAGCGCACCGCGCCTTCGCCGGATGGTGCAACCATGTCGGCGCCGTCAGACGTTGCACCGTAGCCCACGATCTCAGCATAGATGTGCGCACCACGTGCCAGGGCGTGTTCCAGCTCTTCAACCACAACCATACCGCCGCCGCCCGCGATGACGAAACCGTCACGGTGCGCATCGTAGGTACGGGAAGCTTTGTCCGGAGTCTCATTGTACTTGGTGGACAGTGCGCCCATCGCGTCGAATTCGCAGGCCATTTCCCAGCCCAGTTCTTCGCCGCCGCCAGCAAATACGATGTCCTGTTTACCCAGCTGGATCTGCTCAACAGCGTTACCGATGCAGTGCGCGGAGGTCGCACACGCAGAGCTGATGGAGTAGTTCACACCGTGGATTTTGAACGGGGTCGCCAGGCATGCGGAAACCGCAGAACCCATGGCTTTAGTCACCACGTACGGACCTACCGCTTTCAGACCACGCGGGCTACGCATTGCGTCAGCACCAAATACCTGCGCTTTAGATGAGCCGCCGGAACCGGCGATCAGACCCACGCGCGGGTTGTTCTGATAAACCTCTTCGCTCAGGCCAGAATCTTTGATCGCTTCCTGCATGGAGAGATAAGCATAAATAGAGGCATCGTTCATGAAACGAACCACTTTGCGGTCAATCAAACCGGTGGTGTCCAGTTTGACGTTACCCCATACGTGGCTACGCATACCTGAATCTTTAAACTCTTCAGAGAAAGTGATCCCGGAGCGTCCTTCACGCAGAGATGCCAGGACTTCCTGCTGGTTATTACCGATGCTGGAAACAATGCCCAGGCCAGTAATCACTGCACGTTTCATTCAATACCTCTGTAAGTCGCACTATAGTAAGTTTCGAGTCGCACAATAGCGTACACTTGTACGCCGAACAAGTCCGATCAGACATTTTCTGCGGAAATTTGCACCGATGGACTCACATCGTTAAGATCGTGCCACTGCCTGTCAGACGAGTAACTTACGTGAAACAAAACGCTATACAACCCGCCAACCTCGAATTCAACGCTGAGGGTACACCTGTTTCCCGAGATTTTGATGACGTCTATTTTTCTAATGATAACGGACTCGAAGAAACTCGATATGTTTTCCTCGACGGAAACCAGCTCAGCACCCGCTTCCCGGCGCACCCGCGGAGCCTGTTTGTGGTCGCGGAAAGTGGATTCGGCACCGGGCTGAATTTTTTAACCCTCTGGCAGGCGTTTAACCAGTTCCACGCTGCTCACCCCGAGGCTACGCTACAAAGATTACATTTCATCAGTTTCGAAAAATTCCCGCTCACCGCGAACGATCTGCGGCTTGCCCACCAGCGCTGGCCGGAGCTGGCGCCCTGGGCGGAGCAGCTTCAGGCGCAGTGGCCGCCCCACATCGGCGGCTGTCATCGTCTGATGCTGGACGGCGGACGCGTCACGCTGGACTTATGGCTCGGCGACATCAACGACCTGACCGACAGGCTCGATGATTCGATGAATCAGAAGGTCGACGCGTGGTTCCTGGACGGTTTTGCCCCTGCCAAAAACCCGGACATGTGGAGCCAGCATCTGTTTAACGCGATGGCGCGGCTGGCGCGCCCTGGCGCAACGCTTGCCACCTTCACCTCGGCGGGCTTTGTCCGCCGTGGGTTGCAGGAGGCGGGCTTTACCATGCAGAAGACCAAAGGCTTTGGCCGCAAACGCGACATGCTGGTCGGCAGGATGGAGCAGACGCTGGACATCCCCGCTCAGACGCCCTGGTTTGCGCGCCGCGCCAGCGCATCGCGCGACGTGGCGATCGTTGGCGGCGGGATCGCCAGCGCCCTGCTCTCGCTCGCCCTTCTCCAGCGTGGCTGGCAGGTGACGCTCTACTGCGCTGACGAGGCGCCCGCCAGCGGCGCATCCGGCAACCGTCAGGGGGCGCTCTATCCGCTTTTAAGCGCACACGACCCGGCCCTGTTCCAGTTTTTCCCGGCAGCGTTTACCTTCGCCCGTCGCCTGTACGACGCCCTGCCGGTAACGTTCGACCATGACTGGTGCGGCGTCACGCAGCTCGGCTGGGATGAGAAGAGCCAGCAGAAGATCGCGCAGATGCTGTCGCTGGGCCTGCCGGAAGAGATTGCCCGCGCGGTCAGTGCGCAAGAGGTGGCGGACACCGCTGGCGTGGAAACCGGGTGTGGGGGCATTCAGTATCCGCTCGGCGGCTGGCTGTGCCCGGCTGAACTGACCGCGGCGGTCATTGCCCTGGCGCAGTCGCGCGGGCTGACGGTGCAGTATGGCCACAAGGTGGCATCGCTCACCCGGACAGAACGCTGGGATCTGCGTTTCGCTGATGGCAAGGAGGCGAGCCATGCCAGCGTTGTGCTGGCCAACGGGCATCACATCAGCCAGTTTATTCAGACAGCGACGTTGCCGGTTTATCCGGTCGGCGGCCAGGTGAGCCATATCCCGACCGCGCCTGCGCTCGGCAAACTGCGTCAGGTGCTGTGCTATGACGGCTATCTGACGCCGCAAAATCCCTCTAACGGCCATCACTGCATCGGGGCCAGCTATCATCGTGGCGAAACGGAGATGCACTACAGCGAGGCGGATCAGTTGCAAAACCGCCAGCGCCTGATTGACTGTTTCCCGGATGCGGCGTGGGCGAAAGAGGTTGACGTCAGCGAGGGTGACGCGCGCTGCGGCGTGCGCTGCGCCACCCGCGATCATCTGCCGATGGCGGGCAACGCGCCGGACTACGAGGCGACGCTTGCGGCCTATGAGGATCTGGCTGAACACCAGGAGACGGCGGTGACTTCACCGGTCTATCCAGAGCTGTTTATGCTGGGCGGACTGGGTTCCCGCGGGCTGTGCTCTGCGCCGCTGCTGGCTGAAGTATTAGCCGCGCAAATGAGCGACGAGCCAATTCCGCTGGACAGGGTTACGCTTGCGGGACTGAATCCGAATCGCTTGTGGGTAAGGAAACTGCTGAAGGGGAAAATGGTTAAGTAAGGTGCGGCCTGGTGCCCTCACCCTGACCCTCTCCCACAGGGAGAGGGAAAATTAGTAGGCCCGGTAAGCGCAGCGCCACCGGGCGAAAAACAATGACTTAGCGTTTAGCCTGCTGGAACAGGTTGTCCCACATGCCCAGCACCAGTGACTGGTCGCGCGGAGAGAGCTCCCCGGCCTGAATGGCTTTCTCCAGACTGCGGGTCACTTCCTCATGAACAGCGTCGGCAGAGTGATCGTCACCTGCTTCCAGCTCGGCTACCGCGAGCGTCAGGTGACCACGCAGATAACCGCTGGCGAACAGCTCATCATCGCTGGCGTGTTCCACCATGTCATCAATTAACGCCAGAATGCGTGATTCAAATTCTGCGATCATCTTCTTTCCTCTGTTAAAGATCTTCCGGCCAAGGGAAGCATTCCGCCGTGATCACCGGCGTGTGGTAATAATTCTGTAAGGCCTCAATCAGGCGCGCCGGACGTTCCGGGATGCCTTTCTCAAGATAGTCCATCACCTGCGCATGCACGCGGCGCTGGAAGACGATACGGTCTGGCTCGAAGTCGCCTTCGAGGTTGTCACAGCTCACGTTGAATGGGAAACCCGCCGCGACGCAGAATAGCCATTCCAGCGCCTGCGGCTTCACTTCCACATCCTCAAACTGGCCCTGCGTTGCGGCGTCACGCCCGTCCGGGCAGTACCAGTAACCAAAGTCCACCAGCTCGCGACGCGCTTTTCCGGCGATACACCAGTGCGAAATTTCGTGCAAACCGCTGGCGTAAAAGCCGTGCGCAAAGACGATGCGGTTATACGGAACCTCTGCATCAGCAGGAAGATAGATCGGTTCGTCGTCGCCTTTAATCAGACGGGTATTAAAATCGTCAGCAAAACAGCCGTCAAAAATCTCAATCAGCTGTTCGTATTTATGCGTACTGTTCATTAATGCATCCCCAACCAGGTGAGGATCTCCTGTCCATGGCTGTCATAAAGAAGTTTGGCGCTCATTACGGCCGAGACGATGACGATCATCGGTCGAATCAGCTTTTGTCCTTTGCTTAACACCAGACGCGAACCCGCGCGCGCGCCCAGGAACTGCCCTGCCATCATGACGAATCCGGTTGCCCAGATGACCTTGCCGCCAATGATAAACAGCAGCAGACCGCCAAGGTTCGACGTCGCGTTGAGCACTTTGGCATGAGCGGTCGACTTGGCGAGGTTAAACCCGGCCAGCGTCACGAACGCCAGCGCGTAAAACGAGCCCGCCCCCGGGCCGAAGAAACCGTCGTAAAAGCCGACGCAGCCCCCGGCAATCAGGGCAAACGGCAGACCGTGCAGACGACGCTGGCGGTCTTCCTCGCCGAGCTTCGGCATTAGCAGGAAATAAAGCCCGATGCAGATGACCAGAACCGGCAGGATCTGGCGCAAAATATCCGACTGCACGTGCTGAACCAGCAGCGCGCCCGACGTGGAACCAATAAAGGTCATCAGGATATTGAGCTTCTGGTCGGCCAGGCTCACCACCTTGCGGCGGATAAAATAGAGCGACGCTGAGAGCGAGCCGCCGCAGGCCTGCAGCTTGTTGGTGGCAAGCGCCTGCGCCGGGCTCATGCCCGCCGCCAGCAGCGCGGGTACGGTTAATAACCCACCACCGCCCGCAAGGGCATCAATAAAACCGGCCAGCATGGCCACGAAGAACAGCACCACCAGCAGCAGCGGTGACACCATAAACAGATCGACGAAATTATCCATTAAAGTACATGCTCATCCAGTAGCGCCTGGCAGGAAGGCGGCAACGGAGGCGGTGTCTTCTTCTCAGGCTTAGAGGTTCCAGGTTTTGCCGGTTCAAACCAGCTTTGCAGTTCCGCACCGCAGCGATCGCCTGGCGGCGGGAGCGGCTGATCTTCACATTCCAGGCTGTTCGCCGGGCAGCGCAGGCGAACGTGCATGTGCGCGCGATGCTGGAACCACGGGCGCACTTTGCGCAGCCAGTCGCGGTCCGTTCCGGCATCCAGGCAGAGCTGCTGCTTGATGGCCGGGTTGACGAAAATCCGCGTGACGTCGTTATCTTCTGCCGCCAGCTTGATCATGCTGGAGACCTCCCGCGTCCACAGGGACGGCACAACGCGCTTGCCGTCGCTCGCCACCAGATCCAGCGCCTGCGGCTTCAGCAGCTGCGCTGAACTCCAGCGCGCTTTCGGCAGCTGCAGGAAGATATCGACATCCAGTCCGGTCTGGTGACTGGCGTGTCCCCCATTAAAACGCCCGCCGGCAGGCATCCCCATATCACCGATCAGCATCGTGCCCAGCCCCAGGTTATGCACCTGGTTGCCAAGACGCTGAATAAACAGCACCAGATCCGGGTGGCCAAAATAGCGACGCTGGTCGGTACGCATCACCTGATAGGTGTCTGATTGCAGTGGAAGTTCCTGCGCGCCGACGATACAGCCGTTGGAAAAGGCGCCGATGGACTGCGCGCTCCCCGCCACCGGGTGGGTGATTTTTTGCCATGGCGTCGCGGCCAGACTGGCTCCACTGGCCAGCAGCGCCAGCAGAGCAATTGCGGTTTTTTTCATGTTTACCAGCGTGGAATGGTGGTCGTCACATCCGCATTCTGCGCGCGCTGGCGCAGGAAGTGATCCATCAGCACGATCGCAAGCATCGCCTCTGCGATCGGCACCGCGCGGATCCCCACGCACGGATCGTGACGTCCTTTGGTGATCATCTCAACTTCTTCGCCATCGCGGTTAATCGTGTGGCCCGGCACGGTAATGCTGGAGGTTGGCTTCAGCGCGATGTTGGCAATAATCTGCTGCCCGCTGCTGATACCGCCCAGAATGCCGCCCGCGTGGTTGCTCTGGAAGCCCGCTTTCGTGATCTCGTCGCGATTCTGGCTGCCGCGCAGGGATACCACGTCAAAACCGTCGCCAATCTCAACGCCCTTCACCGCGTTGATGCTCATCAGCGCGTGGGCGATGTCGGCGTCGAGACGGTCAAATACCGGCTCGCCCCAGCCTGGCGGGACGCCGTCGGCCACGACGGTCACTTTCGCCCCGATGGAGTCGCCCTCTTTTTTCAGGCCCCGCATCAGTTCGTCCAGCGCATCCAGCTTGTCGGCATCGGCACAGAAGAACGGGTTTTGCTCGACCAGATCCCAGTCTTTGATCGCCAGCGGAATGTCGCCCATCTGGGTCAGACAGCCGCGGATAACGATGCCAAATTTCTGCTGCAGGTATTTTTTGGCAATGGCACCCGCCGCCACGCGCATCGCGGTTTCACGCGCAGAAGAACGTCCGCCGCCGCGATAGTCGCGGAAGCCGTACTTTTGTTCGTAGGTATAGTCGGCATGGCCCGGACGGAACACGTCTTTGATGGCGCCGTAGTCCTGGGAGCGCTGATCGGTGTTTTCAATCAGCAGACCAATGCTGGTGCCTGTAGTGCGTCCTTCAAAGACGCCGGAGAGAATTTTGACCTGGTCCGGCTCGCGACGCTGCGTGGTGTAGCGAGAGGTGCCCGGACGACGACGGTCAAGGTCGTGTTGCAAATCGGCTTCGGTCAGTTCGATGCCTGGCGGTACGCCATCAACGATACAGCCCAGCGCCAGCCCGTGCGACTCGCCAAAGGTGGTCACGCGGAATACCTGTCCAATACTGTTTCCTGCCATCACGGCTCCGATGTTGTTGTTTGTGTTTGAGCGTTGTGAAACGGGCCGAAGCCCGCTGGATTAATCTTTATAGATGCTGAAGTGCTCGCGCGCGTCGAGCAGCTGCGCTTTGGTCAGCATAAAGACGCCGTCACCGCCGTTGTCGAACTCAAGCCAGGTGAACGGCACATCCGGGTACTGCTCTATCAGATGTACCATGCTGTTGCCCACTTCACAAATCAGAACGCCGTCGTCGGTCAGATAATCCGGCGCGCAGGCCAGAATGCGGCGGGTCAGCTTCAGGCCGTCAGATCCTGACGCCAGACCCAGCTCCGGCTCATGACGGTATTCGTTCGGCAGATCGGACATGTCTTCCGCATCGACGTACGGCGGGTTGGTGACGATCAGATCGTACTGCAGCGTCGGCAGATCGCGGAACAGATCGGAGCGAATTGGCGTGACGTGATGGATCAGGCCGTGCTCTTCAATGTTGTGCTCGGTCACGGCCAGCGCATCGGTGGAGATATCGACGGCATCGACCTCCGCTTCCGGGAAGGCGTAGGCGCAGGCAATGGCTATACAGCCGCTGCCGGTACACATATCCAGGATGTGCTGCGGCTGATGGCCGATCAGGCCTTCAAAGTGGTTGTTAATCAGCTCACCAATCGGTGAGCGCGGCACCAGCACGCGCTCATCGACATAGAACTCGTGACCGCAGAACCAGGCTTTGTTGGTCAGGTAGGCGACCGGGATGCGTTCGTTGACGCGGCGGATCACGCGCTCAACGATGCGGTGTTTTTCGCTGGAGGTCAGGCGCGCGGTGCGCATGTCTTCCGGAATATCCAGCGGCAGATAGAGTGACGGCAGCACCAGCTGCACGGCCTCATCCCACGGGTTGTCGGTACCGTGTCCGTACCAGATATTGGCGGCGCTGAAGCGGCTAACCGACCAGCGCAACATGTCCTGTATGGTATGCAGCTCGTTTACTGCTTCATCGACAAATATTTTATCCACTCTTTCCTCCAGGGCATGCTCGCATAATTTTCGGCGGCTAGTTTGCCATGAAGACGGCGATAAATCAGCAATGACGCGTACCGCTTGAGGTTAAAAAATGCGTTTAGTCGGGTACACTATCGGAAATACGAGATGAGAATGACGAATGAAAAAGAAAACATCGCTCAGCGAGGAGGATCAGGCGCTCTTCCGCCAGCTAATGACCGGGACGCGGAAAATCGCGCAGGACACCATCGTCCATCGCCCGCTGCGTAAAAAAATCAGCGAAGTTCCGGTCAAACGGCTGCTGCAGGAGCAGGCCGATAATAGCCACTACTTTTCAGACGAGTTTCAGCCGCTGCTTAATACCCAGGGCGCGGTGAAATACGTGCGCGAGGACGTCAGCCATTTCGAACTGAAAAAGTTACGCCGGGGAGATTATTCGCCGGAGCTGTTTCTGGATCTGCACGGCTTAACGCAAATGCAGGCGAAACAGGAGCTGGGAGCGTTGATTGCCGCCTGTCGCCGCGAACATGTTTTTTGCGCCTGCGTGATGCATGGCCACGGGAAACATATCCTCAAGCAACAGACGCCGCTGTGGCTGGCTCAGCACCCACACGTAATGGCGTTTCATCAGGCACCGAAAGAGTACGGCGGAGATGCCGCCTTGCTGGTATTGATTGAAGTTGAGGAGTGGCAGCCGCCAGAGTTGCCCTGACAGAAGGGCGGGAAAGATATAGCACCCCGCCCTGTCACACGTCACGTCAGATCGCTTTTGCCATCTTCAGGTTGCACGGGCTCATTTGCCAGTTGAAGACCCCTTTGCCGGTTTCGTCGAGGGTGACGTTGGCAATCGCGGAAGTGGTGAACATAGGCGGCGTTTCGCCCGGGCACAGCTCAGATACCAGATAGCCGACCAGCGGCAGGTGGGAAATGACCAGTGCGGAAGCGACACCTTCATTGCACAGCGCCTGAAGATAAGCGCTGACAAGGCCGACATCACCGCATGGTGTCAGTTCGGGGAGAACATCCACACTGGACGGCAGGTTCATACACTCCCCTACCACATCCAGCGTCTGTTCTGCACGCAGGAACGGACTCACAAGAACGCGTTCAATGTCCACTTTTTGACC
The DNA here is from genome assembly GCF_019584165.1 of Enterobacter sp. EC_64. NCBI lineage: Bacteria > Pseudomonadati > Pseudomonadota > Gammaproteobacteria > Enterobacterales > Enterobacteriaceae > Enterobacter > Enterobacter sp. EC_64. Next base: position 18,745 of record NZ_VDAS01000022.1, on the reverse strand, counting down.
TTTAAGCCAGGTTGCCATCAGACGGGATTCGTCGCAGCCACAGACGGTTAAAGGACGTACTGAGTCACTGGCGGCATCGAGTGCCGCGTCGCCGTGACGCATGATGAAAACTTGCATATTGCACCGCTTTTGTTAACCAGAATCACCGGCGTTAACTACCCGCGATAAATGCTAAGAGGTAGAAAACCCGATGGCCGGGCATTGTGCCTGATCCATTCGATGAATGAAACGCTGTTTTTTACCTCAATGGCGTAAGTATAGTCAATCTCTGTTTACAAAATCGCCAGAACAGGTTCATTCACCTCAGGATTTACCCTTCTTTGACTTCAGTTTACGAAATCAGTTTCCCGTGCAGGCCAAAATGTCTGGCCCCGTTCCGCCATCTGCAATAATTCGTCACACGGTGTAAACCGTGGGCCATATTGCGAGGCCAGACGTTGCAAAATGGCAACCACTTCACCCGCGCCGAGTGTATCCATGTAGCGGAACGGGCCGCCAAGGAACGGCGGAAAACCAATACCAAATACCGCGCCGATGTCGCCATCGCGTGCGCTCTTGATCACCTGCTCACCAAAGCAGCGCGCCGCTTCATTGAGCATCATCATCACGCAACGTTCAGCGCACTGAACGGCAGACAGTTTTCCCTGACCGGTGGTCGAAATAAGCCCATAAACCGAAGGGTCGACCTGTTTCTTGCTTTTACGCCCTTTCGCGCCGTAAAGATAGAAACCGCGTTCATTTTTTCTGCCTTTGCGATCGTCCTTCAAAATTGCAGAAACAATGTTTGCAGGCGGGCTAAAACGATCGCCATAAGCCGCCTCCAGCACAGGTATAATTTTAGTGCCGGTGTCTATTCCCACCTCATCCAAAAGTTGGATTGGGCCAACGGGGAAACCAAACTTTACCAGCGCCTCGTCGACGTGCTCGATCTTCTCGCCTTCCGTCAGCAGCCGCATGGCTTCATTAATATAGGGCGCCAGAATACGGTTGACGTAGAAGCCGGCTTTATCTGCGACCACGATCGGCGTTTTACCCTGCTTCTTCGCAAGTTTGACTACCGTGGCGATGGTTTGCGGACTGGTAGTCTCGTGTGGAATAACTTCCACCAGCGGCATTTTTTCTACCGGGCTAAAGAAGTGCAGCCCGATCACCTGCTCCGGACGCGCGGCTTTCGCCGCGATATCGCCAATCGGTAATGACGACGTGTTAGAGGCAAAAATGGTATGCGGGGCGCAATGCTGCTCAACGTCTGCCACCATCTGCTGCTTAAGCGCCAGATCCTCAAACACGGCTTCAATCACCAGATCGCGGTGCGCAAAACCGCTGTAATCGGTCGTACCGGAGATCATTGCCAGGGTTTTATCACGCTCGCTTGCCTTGATATGGCGGCGTTTGACCTTTTGATCAAGGTTCTGCCAGCTGTACTGCAGCGCGTGGTTGATTCCCTTAGGGTTAATGTCTTTGATGCGTACCGGCAATTTGCCTTTGCTGGCGGTAACAAAAGCGATACCGCCGCCCATGAGCCCCCCACCCAGTACGCCAATGGCACGCAGAGGCGCAGGCTCCGCCTTGCTGCCGGGATCTTTTTTGACGTCAGTGCTGGCGAAGAAGATGCTGCGCAATGCCTGTGACTGCGGCGTCATCGCCAGTTCACCAAAGGCTTTGGCCTCCGCGGCATAGCCGCTGCTGCTGCCCTGCGACAGCCCGGTTTCGATCACGTCGAGGATCCGCTTTGCCGCCGGGTAATTGCCTTTGGTTTTTTGTTCGGTCTTTTTGCCCACCATATTGAACAGGAGCGTTCTCCCCAGCGGACCGGCCAGCACGCGCTCGCGAACCGGCAGAGGACGTTTTGCCTGACGCCCTTTCAGCGCAAGCTCAACGGCGGCCTCCAGCAAAATGGACTGCGGCACGACGTCATCGACCAGACCGGCTTTCAGCGCCTGACGGGCACGCAGCTGTTTACCGGTTAAGATCATCTCCAGCGCCGTGCTGACGCCCACCAGCCGCGGCAGACGCTGCGTTCCGCCAGAACCTGGCAGCAGGCCCAGCTGCACTTCCGGCAGGCCCAGAATGGTTTTCGCATCGTCAGTACAGATGCGGCTGTGGCAGGCCAGCGCCAGCTCCAGCCCACCGCCCAGACACGCACCGTGGATCGCTGCGATGACCGGGATTGGGAGACTGTTGATCTCCGACATCACCTGCTGGCCCTGACGCGCCAGCTCTTCGGCTTCCAGCGCGCTTTGCGCCCGGGCAATCATGTTGATATCCGCACCGGCGATAAAGTTGTCGGGTTTGGCAGAGATAAACACCAGGCCGCGAATGGCTTTGTTCTCGCGGATCTGCTTTAGCATCGCGCGCACCTGAACGCCAAATTCGGCCTTCAGGGTATTCATCTTTTCATCAGGCACATCAATAGTGATAACGGCCACGTTATCGAGGCGAACCGTCAGATTAAATGCAGATGGCATATCCATTATTCAGCCTCCAGAACCATTGCTGCGCCAAGGCCGCCCGCCGCACAGGCGGTAACAAGGCCAAACCCACCGCCACGGCGACGGAGTTCATGTAATGTTTGCGTGATCATCCTCGCCCCTGTAGCGGCAAACGGATGACCGTAGGCGATAGAGCCACCCAGCACGTTGAATTTACTCTGATCCACTTCACCCGTGGCATGCGCGCGGCCCAGCACATCACGTGCGAAACGCTCGCTTGCCAGCAGCTGGACGTTTGCCAGGGTTTGCGCGGCAAACGCTTCGTGCATATCAATCAGGGTTAAATCAGCCAGCGTCAGCCCCGCGCGATCCAGCGCCAGCGGCGTGGACCATGCCGGACCCAACAGCATGTCCTGCCAGACGTCAATGGCGGTGAAGGCGTAGCTGCGTAAATAGCCCAGGGGAGTAATGCCCAGCTCTTTTGCACGGGATTCGGTCATCAGGATCACGGCGGCAGCCCCGTCCGTCAGCGGCGTACTGTTCGCCGCCGTCACGGTGCCGTGCTTGCGGTCAAACGCCGGGCGCAGTTTGGCGTAATCCGCCAGCGTTGACGTGCCACGAATATTGTTATCTTCCGCAAGCGGTTCGCGATAGGGCGGAATATAGGCGGTCATGACCTCATCGGTCAGCTTGCCTTCCGACCAGGCTTTTGCCGCAAGCTGATGTGAACGATGCGCCAGCGCATCCTGCTGTTCACGCGTAATGCCGTAGGTTTTGGCCATCTGCTCGGCGGTGTCGCCCATGCGCAGGCCGGTGGAGTATTCCGCGACGGCAGGAGGTACAGGCATCAGGTCGCGCAGACGTAAACGCGAGAAGAGTTTGAGCTTCTGACCCGTCGTACGGGCTTTGTTGGCATCCACCAGGATGCGCGCCAGCTTTTTACTGACCCCAATCGGCAGTACCGAAGAGGAGTCAGCTCCACCCGCTATCCCGGCGCGAATGGTGCCCGCCATCAGGCTTTCGGCGACGTTAGCCACGGCCTGGAAGCTGGTTGCGCAGGCGCGGCTGACGCTGTAGGCATCGGTATGAACATTCATCCCGGTACCGAGGACGATTTCCCGCGCAATGTTGGGGGCTTCAGGCATCTGCACGACCTGGCCGAAGACCAGCTGTTCGATGACCTCCGGCGGAATTTCGCTGCGAGCCAGCATCTCCCCCACTACCATTTTCCCCAGGTCGACGGCCGGTATGCCATGAAACGCCGTTGCCTGACGCGCAAATGGCGTGCGCAATCCACTGACTATGGCAATGCGATCGCCCTGACGGGTAATAAGCGGTAATGCCTGACTCATAACACTCCCCTGTAAAAAATTTTTCGCAAACACAAAGTGGTCTGACCTGATAATAGTCTTAACCATTTTTTTACATTCAGCCAATCGGGGAAACGAAAAAATGCGAGCTAAAACACAGAGAAGAAAAAGAAAATGCCCCTGTATGGCAGGGGCATTTGTGCGGTATGTTGCCGGGTACGCAAGGTAAAAGCAAAACGGTAACCCGTAGGTGACCGTTTTTAATGCTTACGCCCTCTCCCGTGGGAGAGGGTCGGAGTGAGGGCATCAGGCCGCTGAAATTAACGCAGACCCAGCTGGAAAATCAGCGTTTCAGCTTCGCAGGCAAAAACAAAGTCGATGTCCAGCTTCACGCCGCCTTCCACTTCGGTAAAGGTCGACTTGATTTCACACGGCTCGGATTCAACATCACGCGCACGCTTGCTCAGCGCGGCCAGGGTCTCTTCCGCTTCGGCGCGGTTGGTGAACACACGGCTGTAAGACGCGGTGCAATCGGAGTTGTCCATGATGGTGCCAACATCCATACAGCAGCAAACCGGGGTTTCATCAGCACTGCATTTACTCATAGCTCAATTTCCTCTGTATTCGCGCAGCGCGCGAGATAAACACGATGCTGATATTTTACGCCCCGGCGCGGGCTCTCTCCAGCCGTTAATGGCGCAAAATCGGATAAGTGACCAATATCACACTAAAAAATGATCTAAAACAAAAACCACCCTTTTGGGTGAGTCGCGATGGTCACAATTTTGCCAACCAGATCTCGTTTCACGAAACATGTTTGAAAATATTAATAAACAAACTTGCAACATTCAGGCTGGTCGGACCTATACTCTGGCCACTGGTCTGATTTGTCTGTCATACCTCAGACCCTACACTTCGCGCTCCTGTTACGGTATGTAACAATTATTGAATAAAAATAACTCAATGAGGTTATGGTCATGAGCCAGAAAACCCTGTTCAACAAGACTGCGCTGGCAGTCGCAGTGGCACTCGTCTCCACTTCCGCATGGTCAGCGGGCTTTCAGTTAAACGAATTTTCTTCCTCTGGCCTTGGCCGCGCGTATTCAGGGGAAGGCGCTATCGCTGATGATGCGGGTAACGCAAGCCGTAACCCCGCATTGATCATGATGTTTGATCGTCCGACCTTCTCTGCCGGTGCGGTTTATATCGATCCTGATGTCAACATTTCTGGCAAGTCGCCTTACACGGGTGCGAGCCTTAAAGCGGACAATATTGCCCCAACAGCATGGGTCCCTAACCTGCACTTCGTTGCGCCTATCAATGAACAGTTTGGCTGGGGAGCATCCGTAACCTCTAACTACGGGCTTGCTACCGAGTTCAATAGCAACTACCCGGCTGGTGAATACGGCGGTAAAACAGACCTTACTACGCTGAACCTGAACCTGAGTGGTGCTTATCGCCTGAACGACAACTGGAGCTTTGGTCTGGGCTTTGATGCCGTCTACGCCGATGCCAAAATTGAACGTTACTCCGGGGAGCAAACTGCTCGCCTGCCAAAAAACAGCAACAAAATTGCCAGCCTTGAAGGTGATGAGTGGGGCTATGGCTGGAACGCCGGTATCCTGTACGAGCTGGACAAAAACAACCGTTGGGGCCTGACCTATCGCTCCGAAGTGAAAATTGACTTCGACGGCGATTACAAGAGCGGCATCCTGAAGCCTGTGAACAACGTGGTTCCTGGTGCGGGTACCACCATTCCTTGGGGAACGTCAAACCAGACCGTTCCAGGTTCGCTGTCACTGCATTTGCCAGAAATGTGGGAAGTCTCCGGTTATAACCGCGTTGCACCGCAATGGGCGATCCACTACAGCCTGGCCTATACCAGCTGGAGCCAGTTCCAGGAGCTGAAAGCGACCGGAAGCAATGGTCAAACGCTGTTCTATAAGGACGAAAGCTTCCACGACGCTTATCGTATTGCGTTGGGTACCACCTACTACTACGATAAAAACTGGACTTTCCGCTCCGGTATCGCATTTGACGACAGCCCGGTTCCGGCAGACAAGCGTTCCATTTCCATTCCGGATCAGGACCGCTTCTGGATAAGTGCAGGCGCGACTTATGCGTTCAACGAGAATGCATCTATCGATGCGGGCGTATCTTATATGCACGGTCAGAAAGTGACGTTCCAGGAAGGCCCTTACGAGTTTACCTCTGAAGGTAAAGCCTGGCTGTTCGGTACGAACTTCAACTACGCGTTCTAATCGCGCAGGAATTGAAAAAGGTGAGCATTGCTCACCTTTTTTATTTACTCCGAATCGATATCTTTTAGTTCGTTCTCGATCGCCTTCGCGTTTGGATTCTCTTCCGGTTTCAGCTTACCGCCGTTAGCAATAAAGTCATGATTCTGGAAGTACGCTTCTCGCACCATAATATACGGGTCAGAAGACTGGCGCAGTAAGCCATCAGAGTCGAGCAGTTGAGCACGGGTTTCAATCCCTTCCACCGTCCATTTACCCACCGACAGCGGCCAGGTCAGCCACGACAGAACCGGATACAGCGTATCAACCATATCGCCGCCGTCATCACGAAGGGTGAAACTACCGTAGAACGGTAATTGCATGTACGGACCGTACCCGACGCCATAATGTCCCATTGTGCTGCCGAAACGGTGCGGCTGCTCACGCTGCAGTTTCGGGTTCGCCATGCCTGCCACGTCAATAAAGCCGCCCATCCCCAGAATGGAGTTCAGGAAGAAGCGGGTAAAGTGCACCATCCCCTGATACGGGTCGCCCTGCAGGAAGTAGTTCACCATTACCGCAGGCTCTTCGAGGTTGCTGGTAAAATTACTTAACCCGTTACGCGCGGGCTGGGGAACATAATCGCGCCATGCTACTGCCACCGGGCGAACCACATACGGGTCCAGCACGTTGTAGTTGAAGTTATACATGGAGCGGTTAAATCCTTCGAGAGGATCGGAGCGTCCCGTTTGCTCCCCGGAGCTGGCGCAGCCCACAAGCATCGTCGCGCCAAGCGCAAGCGCCGACAGCCGAAGTTTCATAAATATCTCCCTGTTCAGTATGGCTATCGTTGATTGCCATCCGTAACGGAGCCGTTGATGCTCCGTCTGTAAACGTGCAAGCGATTGTAACAGCACGTTTACCGATGTCTATGAGCACAATTACGGGCAGTAATCACCGTGACTCTGATCTCAGCATAGCCTGGCTTTTGGAATTCGTTTCGCTGGCAATTTTATAATGTCTTTGAAAGAGATGTATCACCTTTGTTGTCATTGCCGCCAATTTAAGAGCATCCCCACAGGCATCCCGATAAAAGCCGCTACGCTTAACAGAAAGATCAACCTCCGGGAGCAGATATGAAAGACGTGGGCGAAGAAAAAATTGGCGAGAGCGATGAGGAACTTGAAATTGAAAGCGAGGAGAAAGCGCGTGGCGAGAAAATAGAAATTGATGAAGATCGCCTCCCTTCCCGCGCGATGGCCATCCATGAGCATATACGCCAGGACGGTGAAAAAGAGATGGAGCGCGATGCCATGGCCCTCTTCTGGTCAGCTATCGCCGCAGGGCTCTCAATGGGCGCGTCTCTGCTCGCCAAAGGGATATTTCATGTTCAGCTGGAAGGTGTGCCGGGCGGTTTTTTACTCGAGAATCTCGGCTATACCTTCGGCTTTGTGATTGTCATCATGGCCCGCCAGCAGCTGTTTACCGAAAACACGGTGACCGCCGTTCTGCCGGTGATGCAAAACCCTACCCTCGGCAATTTCGGTTTATTGATGCGTCTGTGGAGCGTCGTCCTGCTGGGTAATATCATCGGCACGGGCATCGCGGCCTGGGCGTTTGAGTACATGCCGATCTTTGATGAACCCACCCGGGACGCATTTGTAAAAATCGGCATGGATGTGATGAAAAACACCCCGATCGAAATGTTCTCGAATGCCATCATCTCTGGCTGGATTATCGCCACGATGGTCTGGATGTTTCCTTCAGCAGGGAGCGCCAAAATTGTGGTGATTATATTGATGACCTGGCTGATTGCGCTGGCTGACACCACGCATATTGTGGTCGGTACCGTAGAAATACTGTATCTGGTCTTTAACGGTACGCTTCACTGGAGCGACTTTTTCTGGCCGTTCGCCTTACCGACACTAGCAGGAAACATCTGCGGCGGAACGTTTATCTTCGCGCTGTTAAGCCATGCCCAAATCCGTAACGACATGTCGAACAAACGCAAAGCGGAGCTTAAAGCGCGGGAAAATGATGATAAATCGACAAAAAAATCGTCCTGAATGGTGACTCTTTGAGCAGTCAGGCGGCGATGCGCTTAACGCAAAGTGTAAATGACGCTATACTCGTGCCGCCTCGTCCCCTTAGTTAAATGGATATAACGAGCCCCTCCTAAGGGCTAGTTGCAGGTTCGATTCCTGCAGGGGACACCATTAAGTCATTTCACACCACTTCAGTTCACTTCACAACATCAGCAATACCAAGCCTTTCAACAGAAACCACACTTACACAGCGTTCAATTACCTTCATGACATTACAGCACTCTGATGGTATAAGTGATGGTATTCATCAGTTCGATATCCAGATACCATCAATTACCTCTTGAGGGGGTGCCATTTATGGCTATAAACGAGCTTTCACCCAAACAGATCGAGAATGCCAAGCCACGAGACACCGATTACAAAATAACCGATGGTGGCAGTCTGTACCTCTTGGTCAAAAAAACGGGTGGCAAATACTGGCGCATGAATTATCGCTTTGCTGGTAAACAGGCGACATTAGCATTGGGCGTGTATCCGGATGTTCCACTGACAACAGCACGTAAACGCAGAGATGAAGCCAGACAGCTTCTTGCCGACGGCAAAGATCCACGTGAAGCAAAAAAAGCTGAAAGCACTGAACCAACGTCACCGACTTTCGAGGCTATAGCCCGTGAGTGGCACGGCGGAACGATGGGACATCCTGAGTGGAAAGAGATCACCCGTAATAAAATATTGAGGGAAATGGAAAACCACATATTTCCTCTCATCGGTAGTAAACCCATCGACAGCTTAAAAACACGGGATCTGCTACCTTTGCTTATCAGCATGAACGAACAAGGCATTGGTGCTACTACGGGAAGAGTAAAGACAACGATGAGCAGCGTATTCCGCTATGCGGTTCAGCGTGGAATAGTCGAGTACAACCCAGCTCACGACCTGAAAGGTGCTTTGACGAGTCCTAAAACTAAACACCGCCCCGCCCTTCCTCTGGATCGCCTGCCAGAATTGATGACGAAAACTGCAACATACACAGGCAGATCTCTCACCAAACTCGCAGTATTACTATCTCTTCATACGTTTGTTCGCTCCAGCGAACTTCGCCACGCTCGCTGGGACGAGATAAATTTTGATACTGCCATGTGGACAATCCCTGGTCAGCGAGAAGAAATCGCAGGTGTAAAATTCTCTGAACGTGGGGCTAAAATGGGCAGTGGGCATTCAGTACCATTGTCTTCGCAGGCAATTGACGTATTGAAATCGATTAAAAGCATCAGCAATGAGTACACACTGATTTTTCCTGGCGATAGCAACCCCTATAAGCCTATGAGTGAGAACACGGTTAATAAAGCGCTCCGTACTATGGGTTATGATACTCAGGCCGATGTTTGCTTACATGGTTTCCGGGCAATGGCCTGCTCTGCTCTTACCGAATCAGGATTGTGGTCACGGGATGCCGTAGAGCGGCAAATGAGCCATCAGGAACGTAATGAGGTACGTGCGGCTTATGTTCATCTGGCGCAGCACATGCAGGAGCGCCGCCGAATGATGCAGTGGTGGTCAGACTATCTTGAAGCAAACTCTGATCAACATGTTGCACCATATGACATGAAGAAATTACGGGTTGTTGGCAATTAACCGAACAAACTGGGGCTAGCCCGGTCAGGCGAAAAGCAGTAACACCTGATGCCTGCCTCAGTTTTTATCAGATGCGCAAGAGGATGAGGTGATGGATAGCAACGTCTGGAAAGAGAACCGAATCGCGCCTTTAGAATACTGCTCATTCGAAAGAGCTGCTAAATTGCTCAATTGCGAATGTGAAGACTTAATTCACTGGAATAAAATAGGTGCTATCTCAATAGCTTTTGAGCCTAAAAATTTAGCTGGTGATTTGTCTGTTAGCTTTTACGAAAATGCCGCTGATAATATTGAACGATATAACCTCTCGTACAATATCACAGCCGAGTTGAGCTTTTATGGTTCTATTTTTAACTCTAAACGAGGACATAAAGAAGGTGTGTATTTCCATCAATCCCGTTATGGATTTAATTTTTCAGGGTACATTAATGGATTGTGGATTATTAGCTCCGGAATTATAAATGAAAATAATGGAGTATTCATAACAAATAAAAACCACAAAGGACATAATTTATTTCACCCTGTTAGTAGATCTGATGAAATTTGCTCTGTCTTTTTTATTTACAAAGGAGAGGAGGAGTTTTCACTTGAATTGAGTGAGCTTTTCATAACAAGGTTAGATATCGAAAAAATCTGGACAGCTACAATCCTTGGTGAGCCAATGGATAGCTATTTCACGGGTAAACCTCGAGAAGATAAACCTATTATTCCAAATGCTGTATCGCTAACACAAAGTGCAAGGCATGATAAAAATAGGCAGAGACTCGAATCTGCGGCTAAAAAGGTACTTGCCAATCACCGGAGTGAATGTGTCGACAAAGGTGGTAAATTGGTTTTTACAAAATGGGCTTCAGCCACATTGAAATATAGAAATGATTATGGAGGCTTTATTCATTCGAGCCAAAGAGGAATAAGTAAAATACTCAAGGAAATGCAGGAAGAGGAAATTGCTCAACATAATGCAGAGTAAACTTACCCTGCTACTGTGTAAGCTTACCCTGTATTTAAATCGTTCTACGCACCTCCTAACATTTGTCGTGATGATTACACTAACGACATAACATGGCAGGTGAAACCTATGATTACACAACCCTACCCTCACACCGGGCATGCCCGACCACGAGCTACTGCTGATTTTCTCAAAGTCAGCACTGTCACTCTTTGGCGCTGGGAAACAAGCAAACCCGATTTCCCGAAGTCCATTCGTCTTTCTGAACGCGTCACTGTCTACGACGCTGCAGAGATCCGATCCTGGCTGGATTCGAAGAAGCACAGCTAACCCTGGAGTAAAAACTATGAAATTAGAAAAATCTGGCTTAACTGCCAGTGGCCAAACTCACGCTGAAAAAAGTGAACCGCTAATTATCATTAGCAAACATTTGAGCGGTGAATCCGATGCGTAATATCGACTTTATACGCGAAGTGACTCATACCGCTGCCGGGCAATGGCATTCCGTTTTGTCTGACCTCAGTATCGCAGTTTCTGATTCACCGCTCAGGCATACCCCCTGCCCGGCGTGCGGAGGAACAGATCGCTTTCGGTTCGACGACAACGAGCGCGGGGCTCATATCTGCAATCAGTGTGGCGCTGGCGACGGCCTCGATCTGATTAAGAAGGTGAATGGCTGCGACACGACAGAGGCCGCGCAGCTGGTAGCGGAAGTGCTGGGTATTGATTTTCGGGTATCGCAAACGAATCTAAGCGCTGTCATTGAGCGCCGGAAATTACTTAAGACAGAGCGCCTGCAGCGTGAGCAAATGCGACAGGAGCAGGCCGCACAGGACACAGAGCACCGTCGCCTAGCCTTTTCTCGCCGCTATGCAGCGATGTGCCAGAATGTCACACAGGGCGAATCTGACTATCTGAAATCAAAGGGGCTGAACGGCCTCACCTATCCCCTTCTCACTAATGGCGCGATCCTGCTGCCGCTGGTGGACAACACTGGTGCGGTCACTGCCGCACAAACCATTACCTCGAGCGGGGAAAAACGTCTTGTAGTGGATTCAGCCAAACGCGGAGCATTCCACGCTATCAACGCTACAGAGCAACCGCAGGAGGTGATCCTTGCCGAAGGACTGGCAACGGCCTTATCAGTTCACTTAATGCGACCGGATGCACTGACCATCTGTGCAGTCGATGCCGGTAACCTGTTACACGTCGCCATCCAGATGCGTCAGCAGTACCCACAAGCAAAAATAATTATTGCCGCTGATAACGACCACCACAACAACCAGCCAAACACCGGGAAAGCGGTCGCAGATAAAGCGGCGCTTTTGGTAGCTGGATGGGTGGCTCTTCCACCGGGTGAGAATAAAGCCGACTGGAACGACATCCACCAGCAATACGGGGTAGCTGAGAGCATCTGCATGTTTACCGATTCGATGTACCAAGCACAGGGAGAAAGCATGAAACCAGAGTTGCAGGCCATTGAGGGAGGTAAATCTAGCCCTCCAGAAATAGACCCGTTAAAACCGCGTATCGAGAGCCGGGAGGATGGTGTGTACTGGATTGTGCCAAAGGTGGACAAAGAAAGCGGCAATATTATCAATAACGAAAACTGGCTGGCGTCAGCAATGGACGTGATCGGCTCCGGACGCGACGATAAAGACCAGTATCTGATATTACGCTGGCTGGCCTTTGGCTCAGACGTACCGACGACCGCTGCCATTCCCCTAGCGGATATTGGAGAGCGAGAAGGCTGGCGCGCTTTGAAAGCAGGCGGGGTTAAAGTCACTGCTAAAAGCAATATGAGGGCAATTTTGGCCGACTGGTTACAGCGCAACAGCTCACGTGAGCTATGGCGTGTTACCTATGCCACTGGCTGGCAGTGCGGGGCATATATCATGCCCGACGGAGAAATCATCGGCACACCTGCCAGGCCTGTTTTATTCAGCGGTCGCAGCTCCGCAAGTGCAGGTTATGCCGTACAGGGCACAACTGAGAGTTGGCGTGGCAGTGTGGCGCGTCTGGCATACGGCAACTATGCAATGATGACCGGCGTCGCTGCCGCCCTGGCAGCGCCATTAATCGGCCTGACGGGCGCGGATGGGTTCGGCATTCACTTTTATGAGCAGTCGAGTGCAGGCAAAACCACCACCGCGAATGTGGCGAGCAGCTTATACGGCAATCCGGATTTATTACGCCTGACGTGGTACGGAACGGCATTGGGGCTGGCAAACGAAGCCGCCGCTCACAATGACGGATTAATGCCACTGGATGAAGTCGGACAGGGAGCTGACCCGGTGAGCGTGTCGCAGTCTGCCTATGCGCTATTTAACGGTGTAGGAAAATTGCAGGGCGCGAAGGAAGGCGGCAACCGCGATTTAAAACGCTGGCGAACCGTGGCTATCAGTACAGGTGAAATGGATTTAGAAACATTCATAGCCAGTGCGGGGCGCAAAACCAAAGCGGGACAACTCGTGCGCCTACTGAATATACCGCTCAGTAAAGCTGTGCGCTTTCATGAATACGCGAACGGCAAGCAACATGCCGACGCACTCAAAGAAGCATACCAGCACCATCACGGTTCCGCTGGAAGGTCGTGGATAAAATGGCTGGCAGACCACTCGCAACAGGCGATTGATACCGTGCGTAAGTGTGAAGCACACTGGCGCAATCTTATTCCTGCCGACTATGGCGAGCAGGTACATCGTGTGGCCGCACGATTTGCCATTCTGGAGGCTGCGTTACAGTTGAGTGAAGCGGTCACGGGATGGGATGCACAGACCTGCCGTGATGCAATACAGCACAGTTACAACGCGTGGCTACGCGAGTTCGGCACCGGCAACAAAGAACACCAGCAAATAATTGAACAGTGCGAGGCGTTTTTGAATTCCTATGGATTCAGCCGGTTTGCACCGTTCCCCTATAGCTCAGCCGATATGCCGATTAAGGATCTGGCGGGGTATCGTCAGAAAGGGAAGCACGAAAACGATCCGACAATCTACTACACCTTTCGAAGCACATTTGAAAAAGAGATCGCCCAGAACTTTAACCCGAAGCAATTCGCTGAAGTTCTGAAAAATTCAGGGATGTTGACCCCTCCTACGAGCGGGCGAGGTTACCAGCGCAAATCACCTCGCATCGACGGAAGGCAGATTAACGTTTACGTCCTGACCTTCCAGACAGAGGACTACGCCGCATCTGAGGAATAGCATTTTTCACATACGTAAAAAGGGTGTTGGTTCAGTTAGCTCAGTCGGTTCAATATAAAATGCTCATTGTTTTATAAGGATTTTAATTCGCATATTGAACCAGCGCTGAACCAACAAATATCCGTTTTGAATCAATAATTAGTAATACTGACATTCCCTCTGGCAGGCAGTAAACCAACAGAAAGTCCCGCTGAACCAGCTCAGCATCACCAATGTTGGTTCAGCAAAACCCGGTGTTGGCAAGGCCTGCCGGGCATTGAACCGACTAAACCAACAGAACCAACACTACTGTGCTTAGGAAGGTGCGAATAAGTCCGAGATGTGAGATCATCGTGTTGTAACCTGAACCCAGAATGAGTAACCGGATGAGCCAGCAACTGACTTTTGCCGACAGTGAGTTTTCCAGTAAACGCCGCCAGACCCGCAAAGAAGTTTTCCTTGGCAGAATGGATGACTTGCTTCCCTGGGACAAATTACTTGGCGTTATCGAGCCTGTGTATCCCAAGGCCGGTAATGGTCGCAGGCCCTATCCGCTGGAAACCATGCTGCGTATTCACTGCATGCAGCAATGGTACAACCTGAGCGATGAGGCCATGGAAGATGCCCTCTATGAAATCGCCTCCATGCGCCAATTTGCTCGCCTGTCACTGGATAAAGCCATTCCAGACCGCACTACCATCATGAATTTCCGGCATTTGCTGGAGCAGCATGAACTGGCCCGCAAAATCTTCAGTACCGTTAATCACTGGCTAGCAGAGTGTGGCGTTCTAATGACCCAGGGCACCTTGGTGGATGCCACCATCATTCAAGCCCCCAGCTCTACCAAAAACAAACACAACAGCCGTGATGAAGACATGCACCAGACCAAGAAAGGTAACCAGTGGTACTTCGGCATGAAAGCGCACATTGGCGTGGACGCCAAAAGTGGCCTGACCCACAGTCTGGTGACCACGGCGGCTAACGAGCACGACCTCAATCAGGTTGGCAAGTTACTGCATGGCGATGAAGAATTTATCTCAGCCGATGCTGGTTATCAGGGGGCCGAAAAGCGCGATGAGCTCAGCGATGTCAGCGCAGACTGGCTTATCGCCAAGCGTCCCGGCAAAGTGAATGCATTGAAGCAACACCCGCGCAAGAACAAGCTGGCCATCCGTTACGAATACCTGAAAGCGAGTATCCGAGCGAAGGTTGAGCATCCATTTCGGATAGTAAAATGTCAGTTTGGTTTCGTCAAAGCCAGGTACAAGGGGCTGGCTAAAAATGACAGTCAACTGGCGATGTTATTCACCCTGGCGAACCTGGTTCGAGTTGACCAATTGATACGGGCACAGGCGAGATCTACCTGAAATGAGGAAATTAGCCTGAAACAGGGCCAAAATCAGCCACGAAGAGACGATTTTGGGCTGAAAATTGGAAAATTGAGCCACAGGACGTCGATAAAGGACGGTTTGGGGCGTCATATCGGGAGCTGCGGACCACTTAATCGCAACTTCCCTTACTATCAGTAAAAATCAGGTGAGGTATGACGGCTTTGAAAAATGGCCACACAGATTTCAGCGTACGAGTGGCTGATAGCTGCTTAACGTAACCTTTCAGGTGATGCCAGTTATGCAGAATTATTTGCAGACTCACTCAAGCCCATTTCTCCCCAAGCATTTTTCCAGCCAGCAATGCGTTTTACCGAAATAGAATGATGCGTCGACTCATCATTCTGCGCACGGTGCCCACCATGCTTATCCAGATACGCCAAATGAGCCTCATAAATATCATTCCTGATCCACGACAGCGGCGTAATATAGAAAGTATTCGGCTCTCGTCCGAGATCAACAAACACCCAAAACGCATTATCTTTTTTATCAAGAGTACACTGGGCAGCATAGTTGGTTGTGGTTTGCCATGTTCCTGCTTTTTTCGATCGGGTCGTCACTTTGCACGTTTTACCGTTGGGTGCCTCAAATAAGATGAATGACTTGTTGCCTTCCTTTTGAACGACAATATTTCTGGCCCCAAGGCTGGTTAATTTGTGCAATACCGCTAACTGCCCTAATTCTGCTGTGTTCATAATTTCCTCTCGAACGATTCAAAAAAACCAGCAAGTGCCGCAAATTTGCAGCGATGAGGTAAAAGCCTAAAACAACAAAAGCAACTTTCAGCACCTAATAAAAAAAAGCACTACGCCTCATGTGGTGATATCAACCACACCACCTGCATCCAGGACAGTCTTTTTTGCAACTGTGGGATAACGTTATTCAGCCAGTACAGGGAGGAAACATAGCCTGAAGATCCGCCGCCACGGCTAAACCGTTTTACAAAAAACTCATCTTCCCCTACCCGATGAATTAATGATCTTCCAGTCAATGCCTGGAATGCCGCCGCGATGATATTTGCCAACTCGTCTTCATCTTCCGGGATACTCACCTGACACAAAGCCTTGCGCATTTCCAACCATAAGAAGAGACTCCCGCGCGATCCCCACTGGGTTGGCGCAGGATCAAACAAGTCAGATACAACAGCCCATTCACGTTCCGGAAAGCTAATCTTTTTTGCCGCAACCTTATGTACCAATGGGAAAAATATCTGCCTGAAAAAATCAGCCTCTACCATGAATGTAAAACCTTCAGCCACATCAAAGTGAATGGCTTCAGTCGTTGATATCGCTTTACCCGTCAACGCAAAAAAGAGGTGATTTAGCCTGGTATCCAGTTCGCTAAGGTCATCAGGACATGGCTCAACACCTGAAGCCGAAATCATTTTATCGACCAAAATTTGGTTGCCATCATAATCAGTGAACAATTGCCGTTCAGTGGCAACGACTTTTCTGATGATTTGCGCGAGAGTCTCTTTTTGTGGGAAAAGAAGATACTCCAGTTCGGGTCTGTTGTGCTTTTCGACCACGATGTCATAAGCCGTCTGCCGCTTAGTGTTCGTTGTCGCACTTCGCTCGGCCCCAAGAGATAACAATTCCCCTATCACCGACAAATTAGCCCCATGCCATGCCGCCTGATGCAACGGGGTGTAGCCTTTAGGTTCACTGGGAAGATTGACCAGATGAGGATAATCACCAAGAATGGGCAAAAGCATTTCCCATTCTCCCTGGAAAGCGAGTTTTAATACTTTATCGTTAACAGACCTCATTCCAGCCTCTCTTACTCTGCCCGTTCAGCATCCCAACGTAAAAAAATACGTTTTAGCTTATCCACCGTATGACGCCATTTCGGCGTGGTAGGCTTGCAGACCGTGTTCTGATTGCCGAAGAATCCGACCTCGTTCACCGCGTCACTTTCTGCACGGGTTTCCAGCCATTTCACGGGAACAAAATATTCTGATTTGTCAGGGTCGTCGGCGTTTTCACGATATCCGTCACCAAATTTGAGGACATCCATCGCCAACTTCTCGCCGTGTTCCGTGTTAATGGTGAAGCTGCTGGCGGGTTCAACGGCGCTCTGCACGATGCCGACACCAACGTAGCCCGTTGCCGGGATTTTTACCCACACACGATTGCCAGGCTGCAGCTGCTTTAACGTTTGGCTGTACCAGCTTCCACCACCTGCGCTGATAAATCCGTAACGACGCGCTTCTTCCCAGACGCGGCTTTTCGGGTCACCAAACGATACGTAAAACTCGCCGTTCCAGGGTTCTTTTGCACTGGCGCTGGTGGCAGTGGCCTGCGCGGCATTGGTTTGCGTTTCGCTTGGGTCAATAAGCCAGGCGCGGCTTAAAAACTGTTCGTCACCGTGCTGGAACACCTTGAAGAACAGGACGTTAATTGAGATTCCGTATTTACTCAGATAATCGACGATGCGTTCAGTTGAAGGGTCCAACTCTGCTGCGACAATAATTATCTGGTGTGACTTGTTGATGGCGTCGTCTTCGAGTTCAACGTTAAAACGTTGTCTGAATGCGTCGCCAAGATTGCCGCCGGAAAAATTTTCGTAGATCTGCGAAAGACGCTCCGGGGATAAGTCATCCACCCAGGAGGCGTAATCCAGCGCCTGCGCGACCACTTCTCGCGGAGTGCGATCGCGCTTCAGTTCAATCAGGATGAGCGAGGCATCCGGCGCAATCGCCAGCAGATCGATACGCCCTTTATCGAGCGTATTTTCCTGATGGCCGATGATCATCCACTGATCGGAGAGGATGGTGGGATCAGTTAAAATCATCCTCTCCAGCAGTTGCTCACTGGCGAGTTTGCTGATGATCAGCGGCTGAGGATTCTCCCCTACCCGCCAGATAGCATGATGAACCGGCATCGTCTCTTCCTTAACGCCTGATCCAGCTGGCGTTATTGTTGAAGCCAGTTTGGACTAGGACAGCGTGGAAGAACCGGAGCGTACACGTAGTACGTGAGGATTCTGAGCACTGCCCAGGGCCAAAATGGCGAATAAAATAGCCTGGTGGACAGGCGCTTAGTTTAATGCTGCCTCTGTGAGCGCATCCGCCAGGTGAAGCTGGGTTTGTTGGGCGGCTTGCAGACGGGACTTAAGTTGGTCACATACTTTGAAAAAGTCTTCAATAGTGGATATCACCTTCAATTGGATTGCTGTAGGAGGAAGAGCTACCGGTGCTGACCTCAAATTTTCTTGAGATATATTCATTTGGCTCTCAGCCATACCAGACTTCGATGCTTCCAAATAATCAGCTGTCACCCCACAGTTAAGGCATAATGAAATATATTTCGCTGATATCTCATCAGAAATTAAATGAAACCTGATGATTTTGTCCGATATCATTAACTTGGATCGTGTTTTTTCAACTAAACACGAAACACCAACTCTGTTCTTTGGTCCTGCTCTTGTAACTAAGATATCACCATCATGGTGATGCTGCCAACTTACTGATTTAGTGTATGATGGTGTTTTTGAGGTGCTCCAGTGGCTTCTGTTTCTATCAGCTGTCCCTCCTGTTCAGCTACTGACGGGGTGGTGCGTAAC